>NZ_JAWOTE010000008.1:0-167369 GCF_033338695.1 Vibrio sp. Vb1166
GAGTGGCCAAAGGGAGCAGACTGTAAATCTGCCGGCACTGCCTTCGATGGTTCGAATCCGTCCCCCTCCACCATATTGAAGAAGCCAGCTCATTGAGCTGGCTTTTTTCGTATCAGGATCTTGATAGCATAGCCCTACTACAACGAACCTTTCACTCCTAACCGAAACTCTGCTCGATTTAATACCTATCACAGTAAATAAGTGATCAGAAATAGCGTAGGGAAAATGCTTGAGAACAAGGCGCAATTTTTTGATAAGTAGTTATTCTACAATCAAAAATTGCAACGCAGTTATCGAGTATTTTAACAAGCTAGAATGACCAGTTATTTACTACGATTGGTATAACCTATACTCAATCTCACTAAAGCAACCAACCCCATGTGAAACTCCACAAACAAAAGGCTGAGGAGCAGATCTTTACCCTACAAACAATGTACTAGCTATTTTGATTTTGTTAGTTCGTATGGCCTTAATATGAATGTTCAATATAAATAGGAAAACACTTGAGGACTTACTAGAAAAAGTGGGCTCGCAAAATTACCAAACGGACTCAATTAGTGATGTTTGTATAAAAACACGTACAAGAAATATAAATGATAGATACAAAAAATCCCGCAGGGGATGCGGGATTTTTACTAGTGACTAAATTGGTTTAAAGGTGACTAGCCTTGAATACCAACGATTAACCATGGCGCATTAGGCGCAGTCAAGTCACGCTCTAGGTGCCAGATATCTTCGATTTCTTCTTCAACACCTTCTACTGTGTCACGGTAACGACCGCTAAACTGCAGACTAAGCTGTGCTTTATTTGCATCGTAATCAGCACGGACGATCTCCGCATCAACGTACATTACGTCAGTATGCTGCTCACCGTCGAGCTTCGCGCGCTCTGCTTTTAGGTCTTCAAACAAGCTTGGAGAAACATATTCTTCAATAGTTTCTAGCTGGTTGTGATTCCACGCACCTTGCAGGATTCGATAGTGTTCACGAGAACCACTAATGAACGCTGCTTGGTCAAAACCCGGTGGGTAGTTATGTGGTACGTCTGTTTGAGCGCCAAAACCACCAAAGCCACCATTATTTGTGTTTGGTTGTTGCTCAAAGTTTTGCATGTTTGGTTGCTCAAACTTAGATGCGTTGCCACCAAATGCAGGCTGTTGACGATGCTGGTTCATACTGCCCTGCTTCGCACCTAGCATACCGCGCATTAGTTTAAAGATGACAAAGGCAATCAAACCAATAATTAGGATATCCATAAACTGGATACCTTCAAAAGCACCGCCAAAGAATGCAGCAAGTAGACCACCAGCAAGAAGTCCGCCTAGCAGACCACCCATAAGGCCTTTCTTACTTGAAGACTTTGTCGTCTGATCTTTGCCGACCGTATTGGTGTTTTGTTGCTGTTGTTTCGGTGCTGGTGCAGTTTTGTAGCTCTTACCGAAAGACTTACTGCCACCAAACTTCTTCGCTTCCGCGATAGGCGTTACAGCAACAGTAAACATCAATAAAGCAACAATAGAAAATAAACGTTTCATCGTTATCCTTAAAGTTAGCTATCTAAGATAGTGCCCCATTTTCAAGACGAAACAATCGTTGTTTCAAACAGTAGCACGCCAAAGATGATTTTTAAGTCATCATACTCTGTATACCGATTGATGAAAATAGCTTATAGAAGCTGACATGTATCAGAATATTGCCAAAAATGCAGACTGCTCACACTGCTTACAATTCAGCTGAATGCGCTTGATCAATGTAAAAAAAGTATGGAATAAGTTCACTAATACTCCAGATTGTTTTACTTGAATTAGAATCAGTGACACAGCTCAGAATCCTACACCTTGAGGACACTTGGATACATTGCCTTGTTGACGGTTAATAGGTAGCTGACTATCATATTGAACGATGTTCAATAAAGTAGTTTGAGAGTATGGCGCGCAGAAACGATCACACCCGAGAAGAGTTAGTGAATTTGACGTTAACAACGGTCAAAAACTTTTTAGATGAGAATTCTTACCACGAACTCAGTCTTCGTAAAATCGCTAACATGATTGGTTACGTGCCAAGCACATTGGTAAATGTTTTTGGTAATTATAATTTGCTACTGCTTCATGTTGTCGCTCAAACTTTAGATGAGTTATCTCAAGAAGCACGCAAAGCGACTAATGACAGCAAAGATTCCCATCAAGCGCTTTTTGAACTCGCTTATTGCTACCACGATTTTGCTCAAAAACACCCATACCGTTGGCAGTTAGTGTTCGAACACAACATGAATGGAGCAGAACTTCCGGAATGGCATGCCAAACGTATCGATGGTATGACGGGAATGCTAGAGTCACTATTGGCTCAAATCGCACCACATCGTACTGAATCCGAAGTGATTCAAGCGAGTCGAGTCCTTTGGTCTGGCGTACATGGCATTACTTTACTCAGTGTTGATGATAAGTTTTTCTCTAGTGAACCGATTGATGGCAAAGAGTTGATCAGTAATCTTCTTTCTAACTATCTCACGAACTGGTAGCAAAGGATTATCCATGTCATCCGACAGACAGCCGTCGTTACTTACGCAGAGAAAGTTCCTGCCCTATTTCATTACTCAGTTTTTTGGCGCTTTCAACGACAATATTTTTAAAAACGTTTTGCTGTTGTTTGTCGCATTCGCGGGCTCCAGTGCACTGCCTATTTCGAGCAATTTGTTCATCAACCTTGCGGCAGGCTTGTTCATTCTACCGTTCTTTCTGTTCTCTGCTTCCGCTGGCGTATTAGCCGACAAATATGAAAAGTCATGGTTTATTCGTAAGGTCAAACTATTTGAAATAGCCATTATGCTGTTGGGTGCCATCGGATTCATAACCGAAAGTTATGGTGTGCTTTTATTGCTACTGTTTTTAATGGGCACACAGTCAGCATTTTTTGGCCCAGTTAAATATGCCCTTTTGCCTCAAAAGTTAAATGCTAAAGAGTTAGTGCCCGGCAACGCTCTTGTTGAAGCTGGTACCTTTATCGCCATCCTTATTGGCACCTTAGGCGCTGGGATTATAGCCTCTGCAGACAACGCAAAATACCTTGCCGCATTTTGTGTCGTGATCTTCGCATTGTTAGGCTACTTGTCGAGCCGCTCAATCCCCTTTGCTGCAGCCAGCGCGCCCAATCTCTCTTTTCGTTGGCAACCATACAAGCAAACCAAACACACGCTCTCTATCGCCAAATCCGATCGAGTTGTTTTTCAATGCATAATGGCAATAAGCTGGTTTTGGTTTTTAGGCGCCGCATATCTAACACAATTCCCGAATTTCACTAAGATTTACCTAAATGGCACCGAGAGTGCGGTGTCTTTCTTGCTCGCTCTATTTTCCATTGGTATCGCGCTAGGGTCGCTACTTTGCAATTGGATCTCAAACCATCGTATAGAAGTCGGTATTGTGCCAATTGGTGCATTTGGCATTACGGTATTTGGGTACCTAATGGCCACTTCCATTCCCAATGATCTACCTATTTTCCATAACTTTGTAGACTTCTTTAGATATGAGCCTTTTTGGCCATTATTTTTCTACCTATTGATGATTGGCGCTTCAGGCGGTTTGTTTATCGTGCCGCTTTACGCATTAATGCAGCATCGAGCAAAGGAAACCGAACGTGCTCAAGTCATCGCAGGGCTCAACATCTTTAACTCTCTGTTTATGGTCGGCAGCGCTGTCTTAGGTATTGTGTGCCTAAGTGTAATCAAGATGACAATTCCTCAGCTGTTTGCATTGTTAGCCATTTTAAATTTCTTAGTTGCCGCTTACATCTTTTTGCAAATTCCTATTTTTGTAGTTCGCTTTGTCATGTGGATGCTTACGCACACCATCTATCGAGTTAAGCATAAGAATCTACACAACCTACCCGAGCATGGTGGGGCATTGATTGTATGTAATCATGTAAGCTACATGGATGCATTGCTACTTAGTGCGGTATGCCCAAGGTTGATTCGTTTTGTGATGGAGGAAGATTACGCCAACCTACCTCCATTAAGGCGCTTTTTACGTCGAACTGGGGTAATTCCAATTTCAGCGAGTAACAGAAGCTCTATCAGACGTGCATTTAACGATGTGGAAGCTGCGCTAAGCGAAGGTCATATCGTCTGTATTTTCCCTGAAGGAAGATTAACTTCAGATGGTGAAATGAATGAATTCATGCGAGGTATTGATATCATTCTACGTCGTAGCCCAGTACCCGTCATACCTGTTGCACTTAAAGGCTTATGGGGAAGCTATTTCAGCCGCGCAAAAGGTCGCGCATGCTGTGGCTTACCGACTCGATTTTGGTCAAAGCTAGAAATTGAGGCAGGACAACCGGTGCCACCAAATGAAGCAACGGCAAAAACAATGTTCGATAAAGTGCATCAACTTAGAGGCGACTGGCGATAAATACACTTGAACACATGTTTAGGATAACTGAACATGTGTTCAAATCATTAAGACAAACTGACCACACCCAGTGCGATATACT
Source organism: Vibrio sp. Vb1166 (assembly GCF_033338695.1). Taxonomy (NCBI): domain Bacteria; kingdom Pseudomonadati; phylum Pseudomonadota; class Gammaproteobacteria; order Vibrionales; family Vibrionaceae; genus Vibrio; species Vibrio sp. Vb1166. The sequence continues at coordinate 4,489 of NZ_JAWOTE010000008.1, forward strand.
CTCCCTTTCATTCACAACAGCGAATAAAAACCTTGAATAGAAACTACCTCCTGTTTGGATTGGCGTTACTTTTTTGTCTAACCCCTCTTGCCTCCTCTCCCATTGCTCTAGTTATCGGTTTTCTACTCGCAAGTTTTGGTTTTGTGCCTTCCGAGCTGCCCATCGCTTCTTTTACTAAAAAGCTGCTGTCTTACTCGATTATTGGCTTAGGCTTTGGCATCAACTTTGAGCAAGCACTTGCAGTCACATCGGATGGTATCGGCCTGATCATCGCCACTATTACAGGCACACTGATCATGGGCACTCTCATTGCCAGGGTAATTAAATTGGAGCGAGTAACCGCTTACTTAATCTCATCAGGTACTGCAATTTGTGGTGGTAGCGCAATTGCTGCTGTGGCACCGGCGATTAAAGCGAAAGACGAGCAGATTGGATTAGCACTGGCAACGGTATTTGTCCTGAACTCCATTGCACTCTTTGTGTTTCCTGTGATTGGACATGCTTTAGGGCTAGATCAACACACGTTTGGCACATGGGCTGCGATTGCCATTCATGACACATCTTCTGTTGTCGGGGCTGCCTCGGCCTATGGGGAAGAAGCGCTAACTACGGCAACAACATTGAAACTCGCGCGCGCTTTATGGATCATTCCTGTTGCTTTGATCAGTGCCGTCATCTTTTCAAGAGGCCAAAAAGAGAATGGAAAGAAAAAACTAGCTATCCCTTATTTCATTTTTTGGTACTGTGCAGCTATCGCGTTTAGCGACTTCTTTCCTCAATTTGAAATGGTCTATCACGGCATTTTCATTGGAGCAAAGCAAGCGTTGGTTGTATGTCTGTTCTTGATAGGTTGCAGCATTTCAATTTCAAAACTAAAGTCAGCTGGAGCTAAGCCGCTGTTGTTTGGTGTGACTCTGTGGGTGCTAATTTCTACCACTTCTCTAAGTTGGTTACTGTTTTAGATATTGGTGGTCTGCTTATCGCGTTGAGGGGGCGGTATTTCCCGTTTGCTATTTTTGTATATAACGACCAACGCAATAGCGATCAAAAATGCCGTCAGCTCTGCAAGAGAGCGGGCTAGCCCTTCACTACTTATCGCGATACCAATTTGTAGTGCTACTGCCGCAATTAAAACTAGCTTTGCCATCCTGAACCTTATGCATTTTCTCTCCACTAAGAAGCATAATTATGATTCAGAGTTATAAGGATACGAAATTCTCTTTATGACTAATACATAGCAAAATTGACTAATGCTGAAGTGATGACAACAGCCACTCTTTCACGGCCTTACGTGAAATTTTGATCCCACCTTCTAGTAGAGTTTCTGGCATTACATGGTATTCCACTGGCCATTTAAACTTCTCTAACTTTGATTGCAAGTGCTGGTCATACTCCGACTTGCTGCGCAATCCATTGGTCTGAATCACAGCTACTGGTCTATGACCAAACTCCGCGTCTTCGACTGGAACCACTATACTCTGCACTACACCATCAATTTGGTTCAAAGCGGCTTCAATCTCTTCACAATGGATATTCTCACCACCAGAGATAAACTGATTGTCGGCACGGCCGATTATCTTTAATTCATCACCTTGCCACTCGCCAAGATCCTTGCTGTCAAACCAGCCTTTCTCATCCAGAAATGGGGTAACATGTCCTTGATGGAAATACCCTGCCGCTAATGTCTTACCGCCAATAAAAATGCGTTGGTCAACTAATTTTATCTTACGGTGCTTCAATACATGTCCAGCATTACTGGTGCTGTCAATTCTCTTTGCGGTAACGGTAGAGGCCGCCTCCGTCATCCCATAACCTAACCATGTCTCAATGCCTTGCCCTGTTGCTCGTAGTGCCAACTCGTGATCAACGTGGCTGCCGCCCAGTAGCACATGTGTCAATGACAAATGTGCATCATCATCCAATAACCGTTTGAGCTGAGTCGCAACCAAAGAAGCGTGTGATACGCCCTGAATATCATCAACAAGTTTCCCTGAACCGACTTTTAGTGTTGCTCCGACATATAGCCAACGATAGACAATCGCTAATCCAGAGACGTGATACAGCGGAAGCGATAATAGCCAAGCATCTTGCTGAGTGAAAATGAACTCCTGCAACAAGCCCTCTGCAGACGCAAGATGCTGTCGATGTGTATGAACCACAGCTTTAGGCTCCCCTGTAGAGCCAGAAGTAAATACTACTGAAGCGAGCCGGTCATGATGATAGCTATCTTCAGTCAACGAATCACTCTCTTGCTGTGATACTGCAGGCGGTGAAAGCAATGTTGCCTTGAGTTTTTGTATATCATGTTCAGAAAAGGTCGAAGCGCACTCCTGAGAAAACCAGATAAACCGAGTTTGATCAGGCCTGTAAAGTGTAGCAAGCTTACCCTGCAACTTATCTAGTGGTTGTTCCATGGTCAGCGCAGCGAGCGCACCCAACTGTTTGGAGGCAAGATAAAACAACAGTGTTTCTACTTGGTTCTTGCCAACCAAAGTCAGCACATCCCCCCGAGTTACACCCAAGTCATTCAAATAGTGAGTGTATTGGTCAATACGCTTCGAGAGTTGTTGCCAGTTTAATACTTCTGTTGATGTCTTGAGTGCAATAGAAAAAGGGCTCGTTTGAGCCCAATATTTCCATGGTGCCTTCGCAATATTGTCTACGCAGAATGCCACACAATCTCCTGGTCTTTTAGAGGAAGAACGGGAAGTTCACACTTAGGCCAGCCCTGCTCTAGCTGAGCTTTGAATAAGCCAAACGTATCCAAACCTGGAACTTCATCAGGCAGCTGCCATTGGGCAAAGCGCGCTAATTGAGTTAAACCGAGACTGGATTCAATGCTAGAGCTAATCACTGCTTTCATCCCCAGTGACTTCGCTTTCTCTATCAGTGTAATACAAAAATCCACTGAACCAATGAGTGTGGGTTTGATGATGATCGTTTTCACACCAGTTAGATCTTCAAGACGGAAATCTTCACGACGAACCGCATCTTGCAATGTTTCATCCCAAGCGATAGCAATACCAGTATTAATCGCAAAAGAGAGACTATCGCCAGGAGAGCGGCACGGCTCTTCTAGAAACGTGATTCGTTGACGCAGAGACGGGGCAATGTACTTAGCGAACTGCTGCGCTTTTTCTGGTGTCCAAGCGCGATTGGCATCGAGTCGAAGTGTTAATTGAGGGATTGATTCAAGAAAAAGGTTCACAAGCATGCCATCGCGAATTGGCTCATAAAGTCCAACTTTCACCTTAGCGACTTTCTCACCTTCCATTTCGTTCAGCTTTGGAATGAGCTCATCTGGGTCGCCAGTGCATAGTGGCGCTGTTTGGTATTTACCTTGTTGTGGTAAGCCACCAGCTAATTCAAGCTGTGCCATCGATAAACCAAACGCAACCGACGGGTACATATTGGCATAATCCACATCCAACTCTGCTACCCAACGCTCCGCCTGTTCTTGTAGCTGAACACCCGCATCTTCGGTGCTCTCTAAGCTAAAACCAGGAAGAGGAGCGACTTCTCCAAGCCCTGTTTTACCATCTTCGGAAAGCGCAACAACATAACCAACACGTTCGGTTAGCTTATTGTCACGTAGGATGACACCACTATCCATGGGCAAGCTATAACGATAAATTTTCGCTTCACGCATAATTCAAGTCCTATGTAATGCCGTATATTTGAGCGTTCTGACGAGCAATCCCACCAGCCTCCCAGAGGGCGAGGCGCTCAAGAAAAAAGGAACAGAGGAGCTAACACGCTCCTCATTTAGACGGATTATGGGTTGCGAGGGAATTTATCGAAGTCTGGGCGACGCTTCTCGTTAAAGGCGTTACGACCTTCTTGGCCTTCATCTGTCATGTAGAACATCATCGTTGCGTTACCCGCTAACTCTTGCAGACCCGCTTGACCATCACAATCTGCGTTTAATGCAGCTTTCAGGCAGCGCAATGCCATTGGGCTGTGCTGTAGTACTTCACGACACCAACGAACGGTTTCTTTCTCTAGATCCGCTAGTGGTACAACTGTGTTTACTAGGCCCATGTCTACTGCTTCTTGAGCATTGTAGAAACGACATAGGAACCAAATTTCGCGAGCTTTCTTTTGGCCTACGATGCGAGCCATGTAAGATGCGCCCCAACCTCCGTCAAATGAACCCACTTTAGGGCCTGTTTGACCAAATTGAGCGTTGTCAGCTGCAATCGTTAGGTCACACATCATGTGCAGAACATGACCACCGCCCACAGCCCAACCAGCTACAGATGCGATCACTGGTTTGGGACAAGTACGAATATCACGTTGGAAGTCCAATACGTTTAGGTGGTGTGTACCTTGGTCGTCTTTATAGCCGCCGTAGTCGCCACGGATCTTCTGGTCGCCACCAGAACAGAATGCGTCTTCACCTAGACCTGTCAGAATGATCACGCCAACACCAGAGTCGTAGCGTGCATCTGCCAACGCATCAATCATCTCTTTTACCGTTTGAGGACGAAACGCGTTACGCACTTGAGGACGCGCAATGGTGATTTTCGCGATACCATCTTCAGACTTATGGTAATGAATGTCCTCGTATTTCTCGCCGCAATCTTTCCATTGAACCGGAGCGTAAAGTTCTTCTTCAGAAATGCCTACTGTTTTAGCCATGGTGATTCCCATTGTTCTCGTTACTCTCACCAAAGTGAGACTGAATTATTTGCTTGGTATGTATCGCAAACTGTTTGGGCTGCTCTTGATGGACGTTATGACCAGCGCCTTCAACTTGTCGATACGCCAACCCGCTATGTTGTGCCAGTTGGCTAAATTTTTGGTCTTTCTCACCACACAAGTAATACACTGGTATGTTCTGCTTTTGCAGTGAGGGCAACAAATATGCCTGTTTGGCTAACGATGTCGCCATCAACATATTCGCCACCGCTGAGCCAAGATTATCACTTCGCTTCGCAATGAATGTTTGTCTTTGCTCATGGTTTAGTGAAGAAAACACCGCTTGTTGGTACCAATCGTTCAAAACACGTTCAAGTGGTTCAGTTTTGAAACGCATTGCCCAACGAGCATCATTCTCTAATCTCACCTGTTTCTCTGACTCAGTTTGAAGCCCGAAGTTTCCCCCTTCAACAATCGCGCCCGCAATATTGAGATCTGGAAAGCATTGATGGGCAATACCATGCATCGCAATGCGGCCGCCCATAGAGTAACCAATCAAAATAAGTGGTTGTTGTGAGGGAAATAATAAAGATAGTGTGGAACCAAGAAGTTTGCAGCAATCATTCAGATCGCTGCAAGAAATAGATTGGCTATGCCCATGACCAGGGAGGTCAACCGTAACACGTTCATACTCGGGTAACGCGTTGATACACGATTGCCAATCTTCACCGCTACCAAGTAAACCATGCAAAAACACCAGAGTAGGCAAAGTAATACTTTGGTGCTTTTCTAATACAGGGAAACGTTCAAAGTAAAGCATTCAGACTCTTATTAAATGCCTTGAGTGTCTCAGCAGCTTGGTTAGGTGGGGTTTGAACCTCGACCAGCAACGTTCCTTGGCCGTGACATAAATGCTCTTTTACAGATGATTGGAATTGCTCCAGTGTAGAAACATGCAAATACGCCAAACCAAACTGCTTTGCCGCGTGTTCAAACTGATAACCATGAGGCATTTGATAATATGTCGTCCTGCGCTCTGGTGGTACTGGCAACATATCAAAAATCGCACCGCCGTCATTATTAGTAACAACAAGTACCGCCGGCAGTTTATTGTGAGAAAATAGCGCCAGAGAATTGAGATCATAAAGTGCTGCTGTGTCACCGATATACATCAGTAACGGATTACCTCTTGCCCGTTGCACGCCTGATGCCGCAGCAAACAAACCGTCAATCCCTGACGCGCCTCGATTAGTGAAAACCTCTACACCATCCAATTTTCCGTACATATCAACAAGCCGAACAAACAAGCTATTACCCAAGAAAACATCTACGTTCTTTGTGCGCTCGTTGATGTCTGCTGCCAACGCAATTTCGTCAATGACAGACGCTGAATCAGATAGGAAGGCTTCTTCGATACGTTGATGAACTCTCTTAACGTCATTCGCTAACCTATCAGCCCACCCAGCAAATATTGACTTCTCAAAACTAATGCGAGAAACCCACGTTTTAGGAGGCTCAACCCAGTGCATTTGCGCCAGATGATTTTGGTTATTCCGGTCCATACAAGGTGAGACATACCAATACTGAACGTCTTTACTTTGTTGATTTTTCGATACTTGTTTATCAATCCATTGGTTCAAACGTTTGGAAATGATTCGGCTACCAAATTGGATAATAAGTTCACAAGATTCAAGCTCGTTTGCGAACTCGGGAAGTTGAAGCCATACATCGTAATACGCCCAATCCGAACTCAAACCACTTTGCGGGTCTGCAAGTACTGGCCATCCCATCTTTTGTGCAAATGCCTGCGCCGACTTCGCTTGTTCAAGCGGTAAGCTGCCAATCACAACCAAGCCTTTTTTGTCCGAAAAAGGCGGGATGTTCGCCTGTGACAAATGGCTAAAACGCTGAGTATAAGTGCCGCTTCCTTTTCGCCATCCGGCGACCGAATCTAAGTAGGTTTGATAATCCGCTTTTGCGCCGTTGGAATACAAAGGCTCTGGAAATGCACAATTAATGTGAACAGCACTACCCTGCAATTGCTGAGTAAATATCACTTCGTCAACAGAGGTCAGCAACCAGTTAAGCGACGTTGCTAAATTTGGGCTTGGTAAATTCAAACTGGCCGAAACATGATGTGAAAAAATACCCAATTGATTTATCGCTTGGTTTGCACCACAGCCGACAAGTTCTACTGGACGATCTGCTGTCAGCAGCACCAGTTTTTCACCAGTAAGTTTGGCTTCGGCAACCGACGGTAATAAGTTCGCCACTGCCGTACCAGAGGTAACGATAATTGCCACGGGTTCCTGAGTAGCTTTCGCTAAACCAAGAGCCATAAAGCCCAATCCACGCTCATCAAAATGAGTATGAATGGAAAAGTCGGACTGTTCTGCCGCTTCTAAAGTTAAAGGCGTAGAACGAGATCCGGGAGCGATACAAACATGCTTAACGCCAAATCGCTGAAGCTCAATCAATATGGTTTCTGACCAAACTCGATTGAGCACCGCTTGGTCATGACTCATGATGCGACTCCCAATGGCGGATGATCAGAAATCAGCGTAAGTAACGTCGACATTTTCTTATCAAGTTCTGCCCACTCATGTTCTGCAATGGAGCCTGGAACAATCCCTGCGCCCGCAAACAGTTGTACTTGCTCACCGAGCACAAGCGCACTTCTGATTGCGACACAAAACTCTGCACGCTCATGGCTAATGTAACCCATAGAGCCTGCATACCAGCCGCGTGCAAACGGCTCATTATCAAGAATAAACTGCATGGACTCTTGTCGGGGTAAGCCAGCAACCGCCGCTGTTGGCTGAAGCGCCGATAACAACTGAACACCATTTATCCCCGCTCTTAGACTAGCGTGAATATTTCGCTTAAGGTGCTGCACTTTTCGTAGTCTGACCAAACTCGGTTCAGCTTCCACTTCAACCATTTCAGAATGCGGTGATAGACGGTCAATGATGTCGTCCACCACATACTGGTTTTCGTTGAGGTTCTTTTGGTCTTGGGATAACCAATTCGCCAACTCCATATCTTGAGTGGCATTGTCCCCCCGACCAATCGTACCTGCTAACGCTTCGGTATGTAGCTCATGCCCTACGCGAGAATACAAACGTTCTGGCGTAGACCCCATAAAACTGTGCTTACTGTCTAAGCTCAGCATGAAATGGAAGCTATGATGGTTATTTAAGTAACTTGCTTTAAGTAGCTGTGCAGCACTTAATGTGTTATCAAGCTGCACGGTAGAGCGACGCGCTAAAACCACTTTCTTAAAATCATCATTCTCTATACCAGTCAGAACCTTATGAACTAACTCATTCCATTGAGGCTGACTTGGCGTATGAACAATAGAGCGGATGTGAGACGAAATTGGAGCTAAGGTCGCGACCTCACAAACCAGTTTATTCAACCCAGCTAGAGTTCGCGATTTGTCTTCTGAAATATTAACTGCGAGAGACCACTGTTGGTCAAAACGAATTAACTCAATTTGAGGCAAAAAGAAAAAAGAAGGCATACAGCGGCGATTCTTCTCATGCTGTCCATCAAAAGAGCGCCCGCCCCAGACTCTTTGCCCTTCACCTAGAATGGTATAAGCAGGACCTGGCTCAACAAAAGCGTGCAATTGCCCTAGTGCAACGACCTCTTCACGTGTATCGCGGGACTGCCAATAAAACTTAGGGAAAAGTGGTTGTGCATCAAGCCAATCAATAAATGAGAAATTAGGTTTCTCACTAAGGGGCTCGACCAGACGTGTTTGATTGCCTTCCGATTGCTGAACTCGCTCGATAATTCTCTTTACGGCTTGATGGAACTGTGACAAATCAACCTCGTTGTATGTGAGGATAAATGGTAACTGACGGCTACTCTAAGTTTAGACCCAAAGCAAATCAAGGTCGTATGCGATCTTTTGCAAAATCCTGTGATAGCAAGCGAGCAAAACTTAACCAGCAGAAAGATTATTTACAGATATATATTCTAATAAAAAACAAATTATTGTATTTTAATAAAGAAATTAACGAATTTTTAGGAATTAAACAATGCAAAATATCGGGATGTCGTCAAAACTCGACAATGTCTGCTACGACATTAGGGGTCCTGTACTCAAACATGCTAAGCGCATGGAGGAAGAAGGGCATAAAATCCTAAAGCTAAACATTGGTAACCCTGCCCCATTTGGTTTTGACGCCCCTGATGAGATTTTAGTCGACGTGATTCGTAATCTGCCGACTTCTCAAGGCTATTGTGATTCCAAAGGTATTTACTCTGCTCGTAAAGCTGTGGTCCAACACTATCAGCGTAAAGGTATACGCTCGCTAGATGTCGAAGATGTGTATGTAGGTAACGGCGTGTCTGAGTTGATCGTAATGGCCATGCAAGCGCTATTAAACAATGGCGACGAAATGCTGATCCCAGCACCAGACTATCCGTTATGGACAGCTTCAGTTGCACTATCTGGTGGTAAGCCGGTTCATTATCTATGTGATGAAGAGGCTGACTGGTACCCAGACCTTGAAGACATCAAAAAGAAAATCACACCAAAGACACGTGGCATTGTTCTGATCAACCCGAACAACCCGACAGGTGCGGTATACAGCCGTGACTTCCTACTTGAAGTGATTGAGATAGCACGCCAGCACAAACTGATCATTTTCGCAGATGAGATCTACGACAAAGTGTTGTACGACGGTGCAACACATACCTCAGTCGCCACACTCACTGAAGACGTGCTAGTCATGACATTCAATGGCCTTTCAAAAGCCTACCGTGTTTGTGGTTTCCGTGGTGGCTGGATGTTCCTAACGGGGCCTAAACATCTGGCTCAAGGGTACGTGAATGGCTTGGAGCTGCTTTCATCGATGCGTTTATGTGCAAACGTACCAATGCAACATGCCATTCAAACCGCGTTAGGTGGATACCAGAGTATCAATGAACTGATTTTACCTGGCGGACGCTTATTAGAGCAGCGCAACCGAGCGTATGAATTGATCAATCAGATTCCTGGTGTTTCTTGTGTCAAACCTAAGGGTGCGATGTACCTCTTCCCGAAAATCGACACTAAAATGTACAACATCAAGAACGATCAGCAGATGGTTTTAGATTTCTTAAAACAAGAGAAGGTCTTACTGGTGCAAGGTTCCGGTTTTAACTGGCCAAAATCAGACCACTTCCGCATCGTGACACTACCGCACGTTGAAGATCTAGAAATCGCTATTGGACGTTTTGAAAGATTCCTATCAACCTACAGCCAGTAATGAATCACTGGTAGTAATTAGTGCTGATCTCTCATATGCTTAGAGGAACTCCTAGTGAGTTCCTTTTTTTACACCAGAAACGGAGAAAGCCATGAAAGAAAGCCATTTTTTCGCCCACCTGGCTCGAATGAAGCTGATCCAACGCTGGCCTTTAATGCGGTCCGTCTCACCAGAAAACGTTTCAGAGCATAGCTTACAAGTTGCTTTTGTCGCTCATGCCCTTGCCCTAATTAAAAACAAAAAGTTCGGCGGCAACCTTAATCCAGAACGCATCGCGATTCTTGCCATGTACCATGACTCCAGTGAAGTATTAACGGGTGATCTTCCGACTCCAGTGAAGTATTACAACCCTGAAATTGCCAAAGAATATAAGAAGATAGAATCGGCAGCGGAGCAAAAATTACTCTCAATGTTACCGGAAGAGTTCCGAGATGATTTTGCCCCCTATCTTCTTTCTCACTCTGCACATGAAGAGGACGCAAAAATCGTTAAGCAAGCCGATTCCATCTGTGCCTATTTAAAATGTCTCGAAGAACTAAGCGCCGGCAACCATGAGTTCGCTCTGGCAAAAAAACGCTTAGACGTCACTTTGCAAGAACGCAGAACGCCTGAAATGGATTACTTTCTCAATACCTTTGCCCCAAGTTTCGAATTATCGTTAGATGAAATCAGTTAGCTTACGGAGATAATCGTGTCGTTTGAATTACACCCGCAATGGCAAGAGCGCCATGATGATGAGCATAAAATCCGTCGAGACGACCATCGGAGCCCGTACCAACGAGACCGAGCGCGCATTCTTCACTCGGCTGCATTTCGACGCCTACAAGCAAAAACCCAAGTACACGGCAATAGCTTGGAAGACTTTCACCGCAGTCGGTTAACGCACTCCTTAGAAGCGTCGCAACTCGGGACCGGTATCGTCGCCCAGTTAAAGAAAAAACAACCAGAGTTCCGTGAACTATTACCATCAGACAGCTTAATTGATTCATTATGTTTGGCTCACGACATCGGGCATCCTCCATACGGTCATGGGGGAGAAGTCGCTCTAAACTACGTAATGCGCGAACATGGCGGCTTCGAGGGGAACGCCCAAACCTTTCGTATCGTCACTAAGTTAGAGCCTTATACCGAGCATTTCGGAATGAATTTATCACGCCGCACACTGCTTGGTTTGATTAAGTACCCTGCCCTCATTAGTCAAACACGCTCCGTCAAGTTGCCTCAACCAGCCGAGCATCAACGTAAACTAAAAGCAAAAGATTGGAGCCCAGCTAAAGGCATTTATGATTGTGATAAAGACTTATTTGATTGGGTAATTGCACCGCTTTCTGACAACGACAAGGCATTGCTTAGTCTGATGCGTTCAACGCCAGAATCGGAGTTTGAGCACAGTAAAACGCGTTTTAAATCACTCGATTGCTCAATCATGGAGTTAGCAGATGATATCGCCTACGGTGTTCATGATTTAGAAGATGCAATCGTACTTGGTATGGTGACACGTCAGCAATGGCAAGAAGGCGCAGCAAGTCAATTAGTGGACTGTGGCGACCCGTGGTTTGAAGCTCATATCGATTCCATCGGACAGATGCTATTTAGCGGTAAGCACCATGAGCGGAAAGATGCCATCGGTGGTATGGTTAACGCGCTACTGACCAGCATTTCAATCAAAGCGGTGGATGAGCCGTTTAATAACCCGTTACTGTCTTGGAATGCGTGTTTAGAACCACAGATGGCACGTGCACTTGACGTACTCAAGCACTTTGTCAGCACCTTCGTTATCCAAGTCCCGCAGGTCCAGATCGTTGAGTATAAGGGTCAGCAAATTATTATGGATATTTTTGAAGCGTTAACAGCAGACCCAGAGCGATTACTACCCGTTCATACAAAAGATCTGTGGTGTCAGGCGAAGAGCGAGAGCAATAAGATGAGGGTCATCGCCGATTATATTTCTGCAATGACCGATGGTCACGCGCAAAAGCTACACCGCCAACTTTTCTCTTCCATCGTTCTTTAGTAACACTCAACCTTTCAAGTAATTCTTTTCAAAAACGCCCGGAGGCATCTGGGCGATTTGGAATTCGATCATCTTTTCAAAGGCACGCATCAGCGGTGTAAAGTCTCGCTCGGGTTCAAGCAAGCGAAGCGAATGATAACCAGCCTCGACTGTCGATAAGCTATTCTCAGAGGGCGCCTTACGAATGGTGTAGTGCCCTTGTAGTTGCTTAGGCAACTGCACGGTTGGGAATGAATGTAAGTTGCTTGAGAGTTGCCACATTTTGTACGCTTTTTTCCACGTACCATCGAGCAAAATCAAACGTATTTTCTTAGATACACTATGACTCGCTTGAGTGATTTCAGAAATGCATCGTGACTCTTCTGATGGGTAAAGAACAAAATGTTGATATGACTTATCCGCTAATAAGTGATTTAAGACATCATCACAAGAAAAGTCCTCTCCTATCAAACAAATACAGTTATCTAAACTCAAATTGAGAATCCGTGCCGTACCAAGCGGACGATGTTCTTCACTCGTGTGCTGAAGAATGATAAGTTCTACCTCGCTTGCCAGCGGTACAATCCATTGGCAAATACACGCTTTTTGCGATTTTCCACAACGAGAACAATAACGAGACATAGAGTGAACCTTTATACCTTGCTGAGTATTATCAGCGTGATCTGTTTGATACTTCAATTTGAACCAATGGCAAGCCTAACCGAGTGGCACAGCTACAATATACGCCATGGTGAATGGTGGCGAATCGTAACAGGAAATCTCACACATACCAACTTTGCGCACTTAGGAATGAACCTCGCCGGATTGTGGATCATTACTTTTATTTTTCGCCCAAGCACTCGTAACTTCCTTATCGTTTTTTCAATCTTATGTGCATGTGTTGGTGCGCTGAATTTGTTTACCAACATGTCGGTATACGTGGGTTTATCCGGCGTATTACACGGATTGTTTGGATTTTGGGCGCTCAGAGAAGTCTTTGAAAGCAGAAGAAGCAGTGTGTTGTTAGTCGGAGGGCTAATCGCCAAAGTAGCATGGGAGCAGGTCTATGGCCCATCCAGCAGTACTGCTGAGCTTATCGGTGCAAACGTTGCTATTGATGCTCATATGTTTGGCGCACTCGGTGGGTTAGTAATGGCTTTACTGGAAAAAGGCCTTCGCCGTCGTTTATTCGGATAAAAAATCCCGAACCACGAAAGAGGGGCTGGTTCGGGAAAGCAGTAATAGGGAAACAGATATTGTTCTGAATTCAGACTCAATATCTGCAATACATCAAGCTACAGTAAAATGCGGTCTTCGTTTTTCTTAACTGTCGCTTCACCTATGCCTTTTACGCTCTTCAAATCTGCTGCCGTTTTAAAAGGGCCATGTTCCTCGCGGTAGTCCACTATACTCTGCGCTTTCTTCTCACCTATACCTTTCAACATGGTCGCAATTTCTTCAGCAGTGGCCGTGTTGATATTTACAGTAATTTCAATTCCTTCATATTTGTCAGTGGCTGAATCCGCAGCCATGCTAAAAGGTGCAAAAACAAATAAGCACAATGTCAAAATCCATTTCATATTGAACATACAATCTCCAAAATAGTAGGCTAAAAACAGTCGTCGAGAGCGAGTCACTATCAAGTTTGCAATGGAAAGCAATATGGTTATGCATTTAACAAACTGAGATGACCCGGAATTCACAACGGCCGCTATCACTTAAACGCGCACTAATTTAAGTAATGCCTATTGATGATTGAAGTTCATAAAGACAAAAATAAAACGGACCGCTTATGCGGTCCGTTTTATTCAACATACAAATTACACTAATTGTGCTTAGTTGCTCACAACAAAGTACTCAATGTCAGTATTTGCACGCAGTACGGCTAGTACAGATGATAAATCTTGCTGAGAAGATGCACGCTGCATTTGCATCGCAACTTGATCTTCTAACTCACTATCTAGCTCTGCGTTTACAGCATCAAGCTCGATGATAATGATGTTACCTTCAAGATCTTTAGACTGACCGTATACTGGTTTACCATCGACTGGTTTTGACATCGCGAATACCGTTGTTGCCAACGGAGAACGACGATCTACTGTCTCTTGTTCACCAAAGGCAAGATTGTTTTCAGCAAGCACGTTCGTCTTACCTTCTTTCAATGCCGCAACGACTTGTGTTCCAAGTTCCATCGCTTCTTGCTCACCTTTAACACGAGATAGCTCTGCAACAACCTGATCTTTCACTTCTTCTAATGGAAGAACTGTCTCGTCACGCGCATCTTCAACACGAACAACGATAATATGCTCAGGCGCAACTTCGATAGCTTCAGAGTTTAGGCCATCTTCTTTAACTTCAGGACTTAGGATAGCTTGCATTACCGCAGGGCTACGAAGCACTTCAGGTGCATCAACCTGAGAAATAAAGTCCGTTGTCTTCACTTCTTGGTTAACCGCTTGAGAAGCATCATACAATGAGTCTGGGTATTCAAACGCTACGCGCTCAAGCTCATTTTGCAACTCGTAGAATTGATCGATCGCTTGTTGGTCAACCATCTCTTGTTTGATTTCAGCAGCGACTTCTTCAAATGGCTTCGCCACAGAATCTTTTAGCTCTTCAAGCTTGATAATGTGATAGCCAAAGTCCGACTTTACTAGACCCGACGTATCGCCAGGATTCTTCAGTGCGAATGCCGCTTCTTCAAAAGCAGGGTCCATCACATCACGCTCAATCCAACCTAGGTCACCACCGTTTTCAGCGCTGCCAAAATCGTCAGATTTCTCTTGAGCAAGCGTCGCAAAATCTGCACCCGCGTTTAGCTCACCTAGGATAGCTTGCGCTTTTGCTTCATCGTCCCCTTCTACAAGAATGTGAGCGACACGGCGTTGCTCTTCTGAAGAGTATTTGTTTAAGTGCTCGTCGTAGTACTTTTTCACCTCAGCATCAGAAACATTAACTTGTTCCTTTAGCGCTTCAGCTGACAGTTCGATGTAAGAGACTTTAACCTGCTCTGGGCGTGTAAAGTTGTCTGGGTTTGCTTTGTAGTACTCTTGAATTTCTTCGTCGGTCAATTCAATATTTTTCGCAAACTCCGCTAAGTCGATCTGAATCGTGCGAATATCACGAGTTTGAGTGAACAGCTTGCCTTCTGCTTGTACTTCACCCGGCAGAATAAATTCACTGTTTTGTAGCGCATTCAGCAGTTGCTCACGAACCAATTCACGACGCATGTACTCAGCAAAAGAGTCTGGCGAAAAGCCTGCACGACGCAAAGAGGCTTGATAGATCTCTTGATCAAACTGACCATTAGATTGGAACTGAGGCATGTCTAGAATCATGCTACGCACTTGAGTGTCGCTGATTCGCAGACCCAAAGCTTCAGCTTGTTGGTCAAGCAACACGTCATTGATCATTCGATCTAAAACGGATTTGCGGAAAGATTCAACATATGCAGGGTCAGCCAGCATTTGAGAGAAGTAGTCACCCAACTGAGCTTGCATACGGTTACGCTCATTTTGGTATGCCATCTCGAACTCACCACGAGGAATCTCAGTGTTACCGACTTTCGCTGCAGAGTTGTTGCTACCACCAACGATGTAGCTACCTACACCTGCAAATACGAAAGACAGGATGATAAGTCCAAGGATAATTTTGACCGCGATGCTATTCACGCCTTCGCGTAGTCGATCCATCATAATTTAACTGCTCTCCACAATTGAAGCCTACTGCTTCTATCTAATAGAAATAATGGCGCAATAATATCAGAAAAAGAAATGCGCATCAGTATGATGCGCATAATTTAAGAAAGTTCGGCTCGAAGTTTGTAAATTTTTGTTCGAAACTTATTGTTTGAGCAAAAGTTAAGCAAATGGCCGGTTACAGAAAAAACGCCGTGATTAGTTACAAGCGTCTTTCAGTGCTTTACCAGCTTTGAAAGCTGGTACTTTTGCTTCTGCGATTTGGATTTCTTCACCAGTTTTTGGGTTACGACCAGTACGTGCAGCACGAGTGCGAACGCTGAATGTACCAAAGCCAACTAGAGCGACTTGATCACCAGATTGAAGAGTTCCGCTTACTGCTTCGATGAATGCATCTAGAGCACGACCCGCTGACGCTTTAGAAATATCTGCATTTTCTGCGATTTGTTCTACTAACTGAGTTTTATTCACTGTAATTTCCCCTTTGTGTCATCTGTGATTATTTTTGTGATGACTTTCGTTCCATTGTTAAGAAAATATGCTCCACCCCTTATTCATCAAGGGCTGGCAGCTATCGAAACTAACTTAGCGCCCAAAAAAAACGCTGACAAGCCTTTTTGGGCTTATCAGCGTAAACTTTTACTTATTTTTGCTACACATCACTATTTTTGAGACTCAAACTCAACGCCCGTCGGGTCTCGCTCTAGTGCGACTTTCAGTACTTCATCAATCCACTGTACAGGGATAACTTTCAGATCAGCGATAACATTATCAGGAATCTCTTCCAAATCACGCTCGTTATCTTTTGGAATTAGCACTGTCTTAATGCCACCACGGTGTGCCGCAAGTAACTTCTCTTTTAGGCCGCCGATAGGTAGAACCTCACCACGCAGTGTGATTTCACCCGTCATCGCTACTTCTGCTTTCACAGGGTTGCCTGTCAGAGAAGAAACCAATGCCGTACACATTGCTGTACCCGCACTTGGGCCATCTTTTGGTGTCGCGCCTTCCGGTACGTGTACGTGAATATCTTTCTTCTCGTAGAAGTCAGTATTGATACCTAGCTTTTCTGCACGAGAGCGAACCACTGTCATTGCTGCTTGGATAGACTCTTGCATCACATCACCAAGAGAACCCGTTTGTGTCAGCTTACCTTTACCTGGCATTGATTGAGTTTCAATCGTTAATAGATCGCCACCCACCTCTGTCCAAGCTAGACCAGTTACTTGACCAATTCGGTTACTTTCATCCGCTTTACCGTAATCGAAACGTTGAACACCTAAGTACTCTTTTAGGTTGTCCATCGTTACCGTTACTGACTTGATGTCCTTATCCAGCAAGATATTCTTCACTGCTTTACGGCAGATCTTAGAAATCTCACGCTCTAAGTTACGGACACCCGCTTCACGCGTGTAGTAACGAATGATGCCAATAATCGCAGAATCTTCAATGACGATCTCATCCGCTTTCAAGCCATTACGCTTCACTTGTTTATCAACAAGGTGACGTTTTGCAATGTTCAGCTTCTCGTCTTCGGTGTAACCAGATAAACGAATAACTTCCATACGGTCTAACAATGGGCCCGGGATGTTCATCGAGTTCGATGTCGCAACAAACATAACGTCAGAGAGATCGTAATCCACTTCTAGGTAGTGATCGTTGAACGAGTTATTCTGTTCAGGATCAAGCACTTCTAGTAGAGCCGATGCCGGATCACCACGCATATCTGAAGACATTTTGTCGATTTCGTCCAATAAGAACAGCGGGTTCTTCACACCAACCTTCGACATCTTCTGGATCAATTTGCCTGGTAATGAGCCGATGTAAGTACGACGGTGACCACGAATTTCCGCTTCATCACGCACACCACCCAACGCCATACGAACATACTTACGGCCTGTAGCTGAAGCAATTGAACGACCAAGAGACGTTTTACCTACACCAGGAGGACCAACAAGACAAAGGATAGGACCTTTTAGCTTGTTGATACGGTTTTGAACAGCCAGGTATTCAAGGATACGTTCTTTGACGCGTTCTAGACCGTAGTGATCTTCATTAAGAACCTCTTCTGCTTTCGCTAAGTTTTTCTTAACTTTTGAGCGCTTAGCCCAAGGAACGCTGACCATCCAATCGATGTAGCTACGAACCACTGTTGCTTCAGCAGACATTGGAGACATCATCTTAAGCTTTTGCAGCTCTTGCTCTGTCTTTTCACGTGCCTCTTGAGGCATTTTTGATTCGTCAATCTTCTTCTGTAGCGTTTCGAACTCGTCTGGTGCGTCTTCCATCTCACCAAGTTCTTTCTGAATCGCTTTCATTTGCTCATTCAGATAGTACTCACGCTGAGATTTTTCCATTTGCTTTTTAACGCGACCACGAATTCGTTTTTCAACTTGCAGCAAGTCGATCTCTGATTCCATCTGGCCCATCAGGAATTCCAGACGCTCAGTGACGTCAACAATTTCAAGTACTTGCTGCTTATCTACCAACTTTAACGGCATATGAGCCGCAATGGTATCCGCTAAGCGTGCGGCTTCGTCGATACCATTAAGTGATGTTAGCACTTCTGGTGGAATCTTCTTGTTTAGCTTAATGAACCCTTCAAACTGATTAATCGCGCTGCGAACAATCACTTCTTGCTCACGCTCATCCAATTCTGGCGTAACAACAAATTCAGCTTCCGCTAGGAAGAAGTCACTCTCTTTAAAGTGATTGATTTTTGCTCGCTGCTGGCCTTCGACCAATACTTTTACTGTGCCATCCGGAAGCTTCAAGAGCTGGAGAATGGTGGCTACCGTACCTACGTCAAATAGGTCGTCAACCGTAGGCTCGTCAGTATCCGCTTGCTTTTGTGCCACAAGAAGAACTTGTTTGTTGGTTTCCATCGCCGTTTCTAGACAGCTAATCGATTTCTCACGACCAACAAACAATGGAATAACCATGTGTGGGTAGACCACTACGTCACGTAGAGGTAGTACCGGGATCTCGATACGCTCGGAACGTTCCAAGTTCATATAATTCTCTCTTCCGCTTTCACGTTTAACGTATTACTTAAGGCAGTATATGGGGGCTAATTGTTTGGATTCAATAAGAGAAATAAAAAAAGGAGGTAATTACTTACCTCCTTTTTCATTATGGCTGAATTTACTCTGCTCCAGCTGCCTGATTGTCTGCGTTACTGTAAATAAGCAGTGGCTCTGACTCGCCATTAATGACGGACTCATCAATCACGACTTTACTAACGTCTGTTGCAGATGGTAATTCGTACATGGTTTCAAGTAGCACGCCTTCAAGAATCGAGCGTAAGCCACGAGCACCTGTTTTACGCTCCATTGCTTTTTTCGCGATAGCGCGCAGCGCATCTTCACGGAATTCAAGTTCAGCGTTTTCTAGCTCAAACAATGCTGCATATTGCTTGGTCAGTGCGTTCTTCGGTTCACATAGGATCTGAATCAACGCTTCTTCATCAAGCTCAGTCAGTGTTGTTGTTACAGGTAGACGACCAATGAATTCTGGAATGAGGCCATACTTCACTAAGTCTTCAGGTTCAACTTGAGTAAATAGCTCACCTACCGTCTTCGATTCATTCTTCGAACGAACTTCAGCACCAAAGCCAATACCTGTACCTGTTGCAACACGCTGCTCAATCACTTTGTCTAAGCCAGCAAAAGCACCACCACAGATGAACAGGATCTTAGATGTGTCCACTTGTAGGAATTCTTGCTGAGGATGCTTACGACCACCTTGAGGTGGAACCGATGCAACCGTACCTTCGATAAGTTTTAGTAGCGCCTGCTGAACACCTTCACCAGATACGTCACGCGTAATAGATGGGTTTTCAGCTTTGCGTGAAATCTTATCAATTTCATCAATGTAAACGATGCCGCGTTCCGCTTTAGCTACATCGTAATCACATTTTTGCAGAAGCTTTTGGATGATGTTTTCAACGTCTTCACCTACGTAACCGGCTTCGGTTAGTGTCGTCGCGTCTGCCATTGTAAATGGCACATCCAAGAATCGAGCTAATGTCTCCGCAAGTAGTGTTTTACCGCTACCTGTAGGACCAATTAGAAGGATGTTACTCTTACCAAGCTCCACACCTTCGCTCGTTGTATCACCATTGCGTAAACGCTTGTAGTGGTTATATACCGCAACTGCGAGCACTTTTTTCGCGTAATCTTGCCCGATCACATAGTCATCAAGGTGTTCACGGATCTGTTTTGGCGTTGGTAACGCTTCAGATTCTTTCTTAGGGAGAACATCCTTGATTTCTTCGCGAATAATATCGTTACATAAGTCGACACATTCGTCGCAAATGTACACTGACGGACCTGCGATTAGCTTGCGAACTTCGTGCTGACTTTTGCCGCAGAAAGAACAGTACAGCAATTTACCGCTGCCACTTTCTTTGCTTTTATCTGTCATTCGCTAACCTCTTAGCCTTTACTCTTCATGAATGAGTGTATATCAATTTTTGCCAAAATGCGCTGGCTAATTACTCGCCACGGTGGCTTAACACTGCATCCACGATACCGTATTCCACAGCCTGCTCTGATGACATGAAGTTATCACGATCAGTATCGCGCTCAATGACTTCAAGAGGTTGGCCTGTATGTTCTGCTAACAACTTGTTTAGCTTCTGTTTAATCGTCAGGATTTCCTGAGCATGGATTTGGATATCAGAAGCTTGACCCTGGAAACCACCCAATGGTTGGTGGATCATTACACGAGAGTTAGGCAGTACGTAACGCTTACCTGGCGCACCACCTGCAAGCAGGAAGGCACCCATTGAACATGCTTGACCCATACACACAGTGCTGACATTTGGCTTAATGAACTGCATGGTATCGTAAATAGACATACCAGCTGTTACGCTGCCGCCTGGCGAGTTGATGTATAGGAAAATATCTTTATCTGGATTTTCAGATTCTAGGAAAAGTAGCTGAGCCACGACAAGGTTTGCCATGTGGTCTTCCACTTGACCCGTTAAAAAAATCACGCGCTCTTTAAGCAGACGTGAGTAGATGTCGTAAGAGCGTTCGCCTCGGGAAGTTTGTTCAACCACCATTGGTACTAGCGCGTCCATAATTGGCGACATTGCATTTTTTTCTTGGTAGCTCATATTCTTATGTCCCTAAAATAAATGGCCCGGATGATGACTATCATACGGACCATTGTTAGCAGAATAGTTAACGTTAAGTCAACCTTCTACGCAAGATATTGCTTATTAAGCAGCAGGTTGTTGTTGGTTAAGTAGCTCGTTGAAGCCTACTTCTTTCTCAGAAACCTGTGCTTTAGCGATGATCGCGTCGATTGCTTGCTCTTCTAGAGCTACGTTGCGCATGTTGTTCATCATTTCTTCGTTTTGCTCGTAGTAAGCAATAACTTCTGATGGATCTTCGTATGCAGTAGCCATTTCTTCGATTAGAGCTTTAACTTTCTCGTCGTCCGCTTTTAGCTCTTCAGATTTGATTACTTCACCTAGTAGAAGACCAACAACTACGCGACGTTTAGCTTGTTCTTCGAACAGTTCACGTGGAAGCTGAGCAGCAGCTTCTGGGTTACCACCGAAGCGTTGTGCAGCTTGTTGACGTAGAACTTGGATTTCTTGCTCGATAAGCGCTGATGGTACGTTGATGTCGTTTTGCTCAACTAGACCGTCAATCGCTTGCTCTTTGATGCGGTTCTTAACAGCTTGCTTAAGTTCGCGTTCCATGTTCTTACGAACTTCAGCTTTAAGTGCTTCAACACCACCTTCAACAACACCGAACTTAGCAACGAACTCGTCGTTTAGTTCTGGTAGTTCACGAGCTTCAACTTTGTTCACTTTGATTGCGAACTTAGCTGCTTTACCTTTTAGGTTTTCAGCGTGGTAATCTTCTGGGAAAGTCACGTCGATGTCGAATTCCATACCAGCAGTTTTACCTGCGATACCGTCTTCGAAACCAGGGATCATGCGACCAGCACCCATTTCTAGAGGGAAGTTCTCAGCTTTACCACCTTCGAACTCTTCACCGTCGATAGAACCAACGAAGTCGATGCTTACGCGTTTGCCATCTTCTGCTGCTTCTTCAACTTCAACCCAAGTTGCTTGTTGCTTACGTAGAGTATCGATCATCTCTTCTACGTCTGCATCTTTAACTTCTGTTAGTGGTTTTTCAACAGTGATGCTCTCTAGGCCTTTAAGCTCAACTTCTGGGTAAACTTCAAAAGTTGCAGTGAAAACTAGGTCTGAACCTTCTTTGTTCTCTACAGGAGCGAAAGTTGGAGCGCCAGCTGGGTTGATTTTCTCTTTAACGATAGCTTCGATGAAGTGGCGTTGCATTACTTCACCAAGAACGTCTTGACGTACTGCTTTGCCGTACATCTTAGCAACCATTTTTAGAGGCACTTTACCCTTACGGAAACCATCGAAACGACGGTTTTTAGCGATGTTGCGTAGTTCAGCTGTTACAGCGTCTTCGATGTTTGCAGCTGGAACAGTAATGTTTAGACGGCGCTCTAGGCCCTCTAGCGTTTCAACAGTAACTTGCATTATATATAAACCTCTAAAGTGGCTCGGTTTTCCGAGCGTATGAGCGAAACTCAGAGGAGCTTACGCTTCATCCTTGTGTAGTGTTCTGTCCGAACACCTAATTTAAAATCGAGTATCGATACTGGTTGTCAGTACCGGACTAATCAGTGATATCTTCGATAAAATAACCAAAGGTATCTCCTATTAGCCTCAGGACAGAATTTTTAGACGCGACATTCTAGCGATCTGTCGCAACCCTGTCGAGCCAATAGCCACTATGTGGACATTGTCTGCGCTAAATTCTCGAATGCTGACCCATTTTTTCTTCAAAAATGCGATTCAGACACCGTCTAAGCATCGCCAGCATATCTAGAATGGGGACAATAGCGACTTTTTCAAGAGAATCGACCGGTTTTTTTATCGAAAAGCCTAAAAAGAGATCTTGCTCTTGTTTTACTCCACAGAGTTGAAAACTAAATCCCTAATCCTTCCTACAAACTATTAACATTTTCTTACGTGACCAAAGGAAGTTGTAAGGAGTGTAAGGATGTCGCAAAAAAAACGGATTCTGCTGACATTTTTTGCTTTCTATTTCCTGTGCGCAATTATCGGTGGCCATTGGGTTTGGCAGACCAGTTATCAATCTCTACTTGATAAACACCAATCACAGCTTGAGCAATTTTCTGGCCATATAAAAAATAAACTCGATAAGTACGCCCATATCCCAAATCTTCTCGCTAAAGATGATCCACTTTATCAAGCGCTTCTGCACCCCAACAACAGTGCGCAACTGGAAATCACTAATCGGTATTTAGAATCCGTTAATGGCGTGATTGAAGCAGCGGATACGTACTTAATCGATCAATGGGGTACAACGATCGCGGCCAGCAACTGGCGTAAACAGCGCTCCTTTATCGGGCGAAATTTTGCATTTCGCCCTTATTTCAAACAAGCCATTGTAGGCAAAAGAAGCCAATACTACGCACTGGGCTCAACATCTGGTAAACGTGGCTACTACTATTCTTATCCCATCATATACGCTGGCGGTGTACTTGGTGTCGTCGTGGTGAAGATGGACCTAAGTAAGATAGAGGACAACTGGCAGCAACCAAACAGTGTTTTTGTCGCCAGCGACCCATACGGAATTGTTTTCATGAGTAGCCGAAGTGAATGGCTACTCAAAAGCTTACAACCACTGACAAAAAAAGAGAAAAAGCAAGTTTGGGCAAGCCAACAATATCTTGATGCGCCAATTGAAACGCTTGGATTAGTGGGTAGTTTGGACGAGGTGCATTCTGAGCTTAAACAGGGTTACCCATACAATAAAGGAACCTTGGTGGTCTCTTCGCTGCCCCTTCCCGAACTCAAACTGACAATTCGTGTGCTGTCTCCTAAACAGTCGATCGTTTGGTTCACCATGGGTTACATCTTTGTACTCACTCTAGCATTCATGGTTTTGTTTTTAATTGGTCAGCTTATCTATCACCGTCAACAGCGTCACTTGCAACTTGAACGAATTCAACAAGAAGCAAATCAAAAGTTGGAATATCAAGTCATGGCACGGACTGCCGAGTTGCAAGCGGAGATCGCACAGCGTATCGATACCGAGCAAACTTTACGCGTTACTCAAGATGAATTGGTGCAAGCAGCGAAACTCGCGGTGTTAGGACAAATGTCGGCCAGTATCAGCCATGAACTGAATAATCCACTTGCAGCAATTCGTAGCTTTGCGGAGAACGGCAAGCTGTTTCTAAAAAAAGAAAAATATGAGCGAGTGGAAGATAATCTCACTCGCATTTCTGCTCTCACTGACCGTATGGCAAATATCAGTCAGCAACTTCGCTCTTTCGCCAAAAAAACCAGTGGTGACGAGTTGGCTCAATCTCGATTGTTCCCTGTGATAGCCTCTGTAAAAGAACTGATGAAGCCCGCATTTAAATCAGGGCGCGTCACGTTAGAAACAAATTTGCCAGAGCATGATGTTGAAGTGCAGATCAATATTATTCAACTGGAGCAAGTGTTGGTCAATTTACTGACTAATGCGATAGAAGCACTCAAAGAACAACAAGACAAACAGGTAGAATTATCTGTAGAACACGATGAGCACACTGATTTAGTTTGGATTCATGTTGATGATAATGGCCCAGGACTTGGCTCTTTCTCACTTTCTGATTTATGTGAGCCGTTTCTAACCACTAAACTGAACGGTTTAGGTTTGGGTCTCTCTATCTCGCAACAAATCTTAGCCAGTATGAATGGAAAATTATGTGCCCATAATCGAGAACAAGGCGGCGCTCGATTCTCATTGTGTTTACCTATCACTTCTTACAACACTGAACCATCAAAAGGATAAGATCATGTGTCAGGTGTTTTTTATTGATGATGAGGCCGATCTCAGACTCGCTATAGAACAGACCTTTGAACTTGCGGATATCGACGCCAAGTTTTTTGTGGATGCAGAATCGGCTTTAATAGCGATGCAGCAAGGAGAAGAAGCTGGCGTCGTGGTCACTGATATCTGTTTACCGGGCATTTCTGGTATGGATATGCTAACAACTTTGACTCAACGCGATGCAAACTTACCCGTCATCATGATCACTGGACACGGTGATATTTCCATGGCAGTGCAAGCCCTTCATCAAGGCGCTTACGACTTTATTGAGAAACCTTTTGCGCCAGAGCATTTGGTTGAAACGGTTAAGCGGGCGATTGAGAAGCGCAAACTAACCAATGAAAATGAAAAACTGCGCCTGTCACTTAAAGCCAGTAAAACCCTTGGTCCACGAGTTATTGGTGAAACCTCTAGCATCCAAATATTACGAGAGACCATCACCCAAATCGCCGATACCGACGCCGATATTTTATTGTTTGGTGAAACCGGTACAGGGAAAGAGTTAATCGCTCGTTCTTTACATGAGCAAAGCTCTCGCCGGAACCAAAACTTTGTCGCCGTAAATTGTGGAGCGGTTCCAGAGAACTTAATTGAGAGTGAACTCTACGGCCATGAAAAAGGCGCATTCACTGGCGCCGAAAGCCGTCGTATCGGTAAATTTGAGTTTGCACAAGGCGGCACACTTTTCTTGGATGAGATCGAGTCGATGCCTATCCAAGCCCAAATTCGTTTATTGAGGGTATTACAAGAGCGCGTGATTGAGCGTGTCGGTTCAAATGAATTATTGCCTTTAGATATTCGAGTGATTGCAGCAACAAAGGTCGATTTAAAACACGCAGCTGAAGAAGGTACTTTCCGTCAGGATCTCTATTATCGGCTCAATGTCGTGACCTTGGATCTCCCGCCACTACGCGAACGAAAAGAAGACATTCCAGCCCTCTTTCACCACTTTCTGTTGGTAGCAGCTTCACGTTATGGCAAAAGCTCTCCTAGCTTGTCACCCCAAGATCTAGCGCAACTGATGAGCCATGACTGGCCTGGCAATGTTCGAGAACTCAGAAATGCTGCAGAGCGTTTTGTGCTATTGGGTAAGTTAATTCAGTTGGGAGAATCAAACCCAGTCGCTAAGTCTTCCTCAAGCCTTGCAGAGCAAGTGGCGGAGTTTGAGAGAGCAGCCATTGAAGGCGCTTTATTAGAAAACAACGGTAGTATTAAACAGACAATGTGCCAATTGAATGTGCCAAGAAAAACCCTTTACGACAAGATGCAGCGCTACCAAATAAATAAAGACCTTTACAAATAAAACACGTTCAAATAGCTGGCATTATATTCAACTTGAATCATAATTTTTAACAACGGGTTTATCATGGTTGTTATAGATATGAACGAAAAAGTGAGAATACCGATTGTTACAGATACCGTGCTCGTAGACGGTTGCTATCAAGAAGAGAGAAGATTCGGTGAAGAGCGTCGTAAAAATAAAAAGAGGTGGCGACACTATGAACGTCGAATTAATTCAGACCCGCGCAAAACTTGTTACAAGTCAATAGACGAAGAGGTGTGAATTCTCACACCTCTTTCTACTTTCTGGCTTCCATTACTTGGTAATGATCTCCGGCCCCATCAAGGTAGTAGGCAACCAAGTCGAAACCCATGGTACATATGTGACGATAATTAGGAACAAGAACATCACTCCAACCCAGGGTAATGCTGCCTTCACTACGTTCATCATCGACATTTTGGCAACACCAGCGGTCACAAATAAGTTAAGACCCACGGGCGGCGTTATCATTCCTATCTCCATATTCACCACCATCATTATGCCCAAGTGAATTGGGTCTATGCCTAATGCAATCGCAATTGGGAACACGAGCGGCGCAACAATGATCAACAAGCCTGATGGCTCCATAAACTGACCACCAATCAACAACAAGACGTTCACCACAATCAAGAAAGTGATGGGTCCGAGACCAGCCGAGAGCATCGACTCGGTGATCATTTGCGGGATGCGTTCTTCCGTTAAAACATGCTTCAAAATTAAGGCATTAGCAATGATGAACAGCAGCATGATGGTGAGTTTACCCGCTTCATACAGGGTGTGTTTGGTGTCTTTATGAACAAAGGTTTGGAAGATTTTAACGAGCGCAGGTTTAGTGTTTTTCTTGTCTGCAAATGGCCCCATGTCTTTGTATACAAAGTTAGCAATAAAGAATGAGTACACAGCAGCAACCGCAGCGGCTTCTGTCGGCGTAAAGATACCGCCATAGATACCACCAAGAATGATGACGACCAACAATAAGCCCCAGCTTGCATCCTTGGCGGCATCGAAGGTTTCTTTCCAACCGACAAAAGGTTGTTTTGGAAGGTTCTTGATTCTCGCAGCAATGTAAATCGCGATCATCAACATGACACCCGCCAGCAAACCGGGAATCACACCACCAAGGAACATACGTCCAACTGACACATCCGTTGCGGCTGCATACACCACCATCACAATCGAAGGTGGGATCAAAATCCCTAGCGTACCTGCGTTACAAATTACCCCAGAGGCAAACTCTTTTGAGTAACCGTTTTTGATCATACCTGCGATAACAATACTACCTATGGCAACAACCGTTGCAGGTGAGGAACCTGACAACGCGGCAAACATCATACACGCTACAACCGAAGCCATCGCCAAACCGCCGCGGAACCAGCCTACAATGGCAATGGCGAAACGAATGATCCGCTTTGCTACGCCACCCGTCGACATAAAGCTTGAAGCCAATATAAAAAATGGAATAGCCAATAGCGTGTAGTGGCCCGCGAACGCATTAAACAGCGTTTGAGCAACTGACGCTAAAGAGGCATCCGAATGCATTAAAAGGAAAAGAACACTGGAAAGGCCCAGCGAAATAGCAATTGGCACGCCAACCAGCATAAAGCCAATTACCATCAAAAATAGAAATAAGATATCCATGGCTTATTGCCCCTTGTTTTTAGCGTCTTGCGAGGCCTTTGGAGCCATTACGTCTTCAGCGTCGCTCATCTCAGCTTTAAGAGATTCGAGCTCTTCCTCCGCTTCATGTCCTGCAATCAAGCGATCGAGCTTACCAGTAGCGATTTGCCACGTGACTTGAACAAATCTAAACGTTAGTAGCGCCATTCCAAGTGGCAAAGCGAAGTAAGGAATAAAACGTGGCAGCTTTTCATAACGCTCTCCCTCATTTAACCAATCGGCCATGAACTGGAGTATTTCAGGCATCGGAATATCGTCCGTTTCATACCACGCTCGGTCAGTAGCGAACGGATACCAGTAGTTCCAAGCGCCAATTAACAGCAAAATAGAGAAGGCTAAGCAACACATTGCTGCAAAAAGCGCCAGGGCTTTTCGTTTACCTTCCGGAACGATGTTAATAATGACATCGACACCAATATGAAAGTGTTTTTTCACACCATAAGATGCGCCAACCAACACCATCCATGCGAACATGAAAACGGTGAGCTCAAGCGCCCAAAGAATATTGTCGTTAAAGACATAACGAAAGATGACATTGGCAAAGGTCAGCAAGGTCATGGCACCCAAGAAGAAAGCAATCAAAGTCTCTTCAATGGCATCGGTGATTCGTCCAGCCTTGGCAAAAAAAGTCTGTTCCATAATTACATCACGTCGTCTGTAGGGGGGAAAGAGCCCCCTCTGTTTGAGAGGGCTAAATGTGCTAGGTGTTATTATTTTTGGTTAGACGCCAAAGCGGCTTCGATTAGGTCAGAACCAATGTCTTTTTCGAACTTCTTCCATACTGGTTGAAGTGCAGTGATCCATTCTTGACGCTGTTCTGGCGTTAGAGTACGAACCACACCACCTGCTTCGATGATATTGTTCTTATTCGCAAGGTTTACTTTGGTTGACTCAGCATTACGCTGCGCAGTTACCTCTTGAATAATGGTATTTAACTGCTCGCGCTGATCATCTGGTAGGTTTTTCCAGAAGTCGTTTGACGTCACAACTAAGTAATCCAGAATTCCGTGGTTCGTTTCCGTAATGCCATCTTGAACTTCGAAGAATTTTTTGCCGTAAATGTTTGACCAAGTATTTTCTTGACCATCAATAACCTTAGTTTGCAAGCCTCCGTAAACTTCTTTGAACGACATTTTTTGGGGGTTAGCACCTAGCTGCTCAAACTGAGCAACGAGTACATCAGAGGCTTGAACACGGAACTTAAGTCCTTCAGCATCAGTTGGAGAAATGAGCGGCTTGTTGGCTGACATTTGCTTCATGCCGTTATGCCAAAACGCAATACCTTGCAGACCACGACGTTTCATTGAATTTTTCAGCTTTTCACCCGCTTCCGAGTTTTGGAAACGGTCAACCGCGTCGACATCATCGAACAAGAAAGGAAGATCGAAAAGGCGGTACTTCTTGGTGAATTTCTCAAACTTAGAAAGAGAAGGAGCAGCGAGTTGAACATCACCATTCAGTAGCGCTTCCAACACTTTGTCATCATCATAAAGTGTTGAGTTAGGAAACACCTGCATACAGACTTTACCGTTCATCTCTTCGTTGACGCGCTTTTCAAGTAACGAAGCCGCGATGCCTTTAGGGTGTTTGTCCGCGTTCGTTACATGGCTAAACTTGATGACCGTTTCACCCGGGTCACAATTTGCGGCAGCATTAAAACTGGTAACAGCAAGTGCAGAGACAGATAGTAGAGTTAGAGGCTTAAACATTATTATTCTCCTTGTTGAATCACATCCCATCCCGTCCATGAGTAACTAGGTGTTAGGCGATGGGTACGGATGTTCAACAAAGAGCAATTAATGGACCATGTTAAAATTTATATGTATTTCAATAAATTAACATGGCCCATTAACATGAATCCGAAGTGTAACGAGTGAATTCCACCCAAGAAAAAGATAAAAATGGGTGGAAAATGACCCATTTATGAAGAACAGCTTATCTCCATTTTCTTCCCCCATTCCGGCGGCAATTTCGCGTAATCATCAAACTCGGGTTGCTCATCAAATGGGCGTTTTAACAGTTCGGCCAATCGGTGTAATTCGCTAAGGTCCCCTTCTTCCGCTTTATCAATCGCCAACTGAGCCAAGTAGTTACGCAAGATGTATTTGGGATTGGCTTGACGCATCTGTTTGCAACGCTGTTCGGTTGAAATCAGGCCCCCTAGTTCATCAACCTCTAGCTCACACCGAGCTAAGTACAGATCAAGCCAAGCTCGCGCAGCTTCTTGGTCGAGAAATAAATCGATTACGGCTTGGGAAGGCGCATTATCAAGGTTTGAAAGTGTTCTGAAGAAGCGAGTGTAGTCCGTTTTGTTCTGGTGAAGAAGCTCAAACATAGCTTCAAACAAACGCCCGTCTTCCGCTATCTTAGTTTTTAAGCCCAACTTCTCACGCATGAGGCGGCTGAACTGCTGGCTTAAATGAACTTCAAATTGACTCAACGACGATTCTAAATCTTCTCGTTCAACGAGTGGCGATAGCGCATGCGCCAATGCTGACAAGTTCCAAAGCGCAATTCTAGGCTGTTGATCAAATGCGTAACGACCCTGGTAGTCTGAATGATTACAAATGTATCCCGGCTCATAATCATCAAGAAAGCCAAACGGACCATAATCAAAAGTTTGCCCAAGAATTGACATGTTATCGGTATTCATCACACCATGCGCAAAACCAAAAGCTTGCCAATATGCGATCATCTCGGCTGTTTTAGTCACGATGGCGTCAAACATCGCGGCATATGGTTTCTCCGCCGATGCACAATCAGCAAAGTGCCACTCAATCACCTTATCCGCCAACAGCTTCTGCTCTGCTAACTGGTTGGTGTAAAAGAAATGCTCAAAGTGACCAAATCGAACATGGGTTTCAGCCATTCGAAGTAACAAAGCGCCCGATTCCGTTTTTTCTCGATAAACAGGTGTATCACTGACCATCATACCGAGAGCACGTGTCGTCGGAACCCCAAGGCCCGCCATGGCTTCACTGCACAGGTACTCACGGATAGTTGAGCGTAATACCGCTCGCCCATCTCCCATTCGCGAGTAAGGCGTTAGCCCTGCACCTTTGAGGTGAAGATCAAACCAAGTACCATTCTGATGCTCAATTTCTGCCAACAGTAATCCACGTCCATCGCCCAAATCTGGGTTGTAAACGCCAAACTGATGGCCTGCATATTTCATCGCAAGAGGACGAAATTGTTCGAATTCACTTAGCCCGGAAAAAACCGCCAATAACTCATCGTTTTGCTCTTCTGGTAAACCAAACTGCTGTGCAAACTCACCATTCCAAGCGACCCAGCGAGTGTTGTCCAAGGGTTGTGGCTCGACCAACGTATAGAACGCTGACGGTAATTGACTAAAGCGATGGGTGAAATTGACCCGTTGCCAAATGGACATGTAGGGTTCCTTAATAAAAAGAAGTACTGTTGTGAGTATACGTGTGAATGTCCCTGTCATTCAGCCATGAAATGGGCATGGGTATTTTGCGTGAATAACGCGAAGGCGGCAGGAAGGTATCAACCTGCCGCAGACCGTCTCCTAAACGGAGGTTGCATGTAAAAACGATCAAAGGGTTAAGCGGAAAATTCTTCACCCGTTTTTGGTGGCTGTGATGGCGTATCAAAACGAGCGCGTTCGATATCCACTACCGTTTTATAGCTCAACGATAACAATGCCAGCTGGTACGCGCCAAAAATACCATAGGCCACACCGACGAGGCTCAACATAAAGAGATTCGTAAAGTGGCTAAAGATCAGCTGACTGAGCAAGCCCGCACCCAATGGAATTAGTCCCATCAAAATGAATACTTGTTTGTTGTATGCTCTGCTCTGGTTCCACGAACGACGCAAACTGCGCGGCTGATGATCCATTGCTGTCGCTGGCAACACAAATGACCATCGCGCCATTACCCAATAGCCAGGAATGCTTGCAATCGTTGTGATAATAGCCATAGCAACAAAGTCGGCTTCACCACTTTCTGCAATGTAGATAAACGACAACACAAAGATCGGGATACCAATAACGAGCATCATCATCAGTCCAAACAGTATCCACCAGCCTATGAAACGGAATTCTCGAGCTGACAAACGAAATACATCCAACGCAGAGTGCATGTAATCGCCGGCTAAATAAATTCGATGCACACGCACAGCCGCCATAGCGGCAACAAGTGGGTACAAAATAATTGTGACGAAATAAAATCCTGCGACATTGCCTTCTTGAACGTTCGCTTGATCTTGCCCCGTCATTTCAGGATACATAAAAGCAAAAATTGAGTGCACGATAATCAACGGAATACAAGCAATAACAATTGCGAGTAGATTCCTTCTGACCATCACTGCCGCTTCTCGGCATATTTCCGAAACAGAAAAGCCCTCGGTAGACATATAACATCCTTAGTTCATAAAAATCGGCCCCTAGGGTAACCGCAGAGTAGAAAAATCGCTTTAAAAATAATGAGAAACACATCTCATAAGATAATGAGAACGAAACCAAAATAGATCAGATAAAAAATAAGCCACTCAATGTGAGTGGCTTATACCGCAATTCAATACCGTTTTAGACGCGACGTCGCCAGCCTAATGTTGCAAGTAACATCAAAGCCCAATAAGAAACACTGCCGCTACCTTCAGAGTTCTTGAATGTCGTTGTCTTCAAAGAAGCAACAACCGTCACGATAACTTCCCCCGTAGCAGTGGCACCATGACCATCTGAAACCGTATATTGCAGCTTGATGCCGTCAGTAGGGCTATCCGGTGCTTGAAAACGGATTTTGCCATTCTCTACACTCGCACTTCCCACACCCGTTACGTTCTGTACGCTTTCTACAACCAGTTTATCGCCGTTCACATCCGAATCATTGCTCGCTGCATCAATCAGAATACTTTCACCAACGGCAACGGTCGCCGTATCTGCAAGCGTAAGTGGCGCTGCGTTTTTCATGGTTAAATCGACGGTAGCACTGGACGTTTCATTACTAGGATCAGTCACGGTTAAACGGAATGTCAGAACCTCACCCGCTTTTGCACCTTGAGGCACCGTAAAGCTTGTGCTAACACTGGTTGCATTGCCAAGAGAAACTGAAGTGCCAGCCAACTGCTCCCATTTATAACTCAACACATCACCATCAGCATCCGTACTATTTAACGCAGACAACGTGACTCGCTGCCCAACCGTCATGTCTTTATTATCAACATCAATCACGGCCACTGGCGCTTCGTTGCTGCCAAGCACTTCCACCTGCACATTCACGATTGAAGATGAGTACGCACCATCAACCGACAACAAACGATATTGGAAAGTGTCCAGACCAACGAAGTTAGCTTCAGGTTGGTACTGGTTGCCAGAGATGGTGCCGTGCTCAGGCTTCTGCACAATGTCCACATTGAACTGATACCCTACCGCCATGAAATCATTGTCCATCAGGTTCAGTTTGATTGGCGTATTTTTATTGGTTTGTAACAAATCAGATTTCGCTTCAACCAAGTTGCTCGCATCCACATTTAATAATGCTGCAAACGGAATATAAGAGAACCCGGCTTTTTCTAGACCAAACGTGCCAATCTCACTGTAATCACCAGTCCACATTACAGGTAGGGAGGCTTTTTCAGTTTTTAGCAAGCGGCCGAAGTCAAAGTTTGCATCAAATTGACCGCCTTCCAATTCAACGACCAATAAGTGCTGACCCGCACTCAATTGGCTTGATTGGGGGAATAAAATTCGAGATGACTTTTGGAAGTTACCTTGCTGTAAAAGCTCAGCGTTGTTTTGATTCAATATTAATCGATAGCCAATGTTTCCAGAAAATGGGAATCGCCAAACTCGATAAGTCATGTCACTTTGAGCGCTATCTCTTTGCGCATAAAGTTGAAGGCCATCAAGCTCTGTATCACTATTCAAGTCCAGTGACACCGCCAGAGTGTTACTCCCACTCGCGTACACATAACCTTGATGAAGAGAGTTCAGCCATGCTGATTTATTTGGTTCGTTTGTATGCTCAAGAGAAAAGCTACCGCCGTTGGTGTTGCTGGCAATGTTGGAAATACGAACCCCAGTATCAAACCCTGTGATCGCTCTCAGACCCGGGGTCGATGTATCTGAAATGACATCGCCACCATTAGGGTACAAATCGTCAGCGTCACTCCTACCATCATTTTCTAACTCATTCAGACCATCAGCCTGCATGATTTGAACCTGCATCGCGCCAACATCATTAAAGCGGTTCTGGACATTGACCGACGTCGCCAGGATACCTTCAGCCGCCAATGCTCGGTCGTAACCGCTAAAGGTGCGATTTTCCAAGTAAACACGTGGACCAAACTCTTTCAAGTACGGGTCGAGATACACCAGCTTGACATCGTCGTTGTTCACAGAAATAGGCGCTGGACTTTCATGAGTTACCGTTGGTACAACAAAACCAGCAGCGTGTTTGCTCCATGCACTCATGTTAACCGGAGTGTCACCAGCGTATGAATCTCCCGGTTTCTGCGCCCATGAACCGCCACCCATCACGCCCCAAGAGCCAATCGAGGCATCACTGTTCCTTGCGTACAAATCCGGTAAGCCAAGCATTAAGTGGCCAAGCTCGTGTACGATCACGCCCAACGTCGCTTGATGATCAACTTGATAGTCAGCGAACACACAATAGTCTGTGATCTTTTTACCATCTAGTGTGACATCATCGTGAGAGAATTTGTGCGGCCAAATCGCAGGACGGTTGAGAACCCCTGTTGAACGATCTCCCCCCGCAAAAATAAACATGACAGAGAGTTCTGACGGTTCTACGGTACCATTTTGATTGCTGTCGTAGGCCGAAAGATTAAAGTATGGATCCAGTTTTTGATAAGCCTCGGTGAAAACCGCATTCAACTTGGCGGTGCATGTCTTATCAGTCGAACTAGAGTGACAGTTAGGGTGGCTTTGTGCCACAGTCACATCTATCACACCGTCATTGGCGGTGCCGTAACTCTCAAGTGCAGGAACAACTTTGAATTTACCTTGAGAGTTTTTATCAAAGTAATCCACAACGCTTTGACCATTGGTATTAAATACGCGTTGCTCAAAATCATGCACCATTGCTTGGTCATCAAACGAAACTTGCACAACCAATAGGGGCTGCTGCTTCACCGTTGAACTGCTCATCGCCTGGTAACCTTGCGCCGAGCGCAGTAGGTTTTTTCGTGCCATCGGTTCAATGGTTTTTAGAGAAGATAATTGCGGTTTAACTTGTAAATCCGGTCGAAACCTCGCCGACTCAGGTGGCTCACTCGACTGCGTTTTCACCACACCTGTCGAGATCAATATTGGCGTGTCTGACTCGCGCTGAATCTGCGCGAAAAACCAAACGCCGTCTTCCTGAAGTAAGGCATTGCCCTGCTTATCTTCAAACCAGTGGAAATCTGCCGTTCCACGTAGAATTGCCTCACTGGAGCTACCATCGCTCAACGCAATAGTATGCCAAACCGGTGATGGCGGAGTAGTTGCCATGCTCTTCCCTGCAAGAAGCGCAGTTAACATAGCCATGGCGAGTGTGTTGAATTTCAAAGTACGACTCCATCTTTTCGATTCGTTCATTCATACCAAGCACAACAAACACAAAGTAACCCTATGGGCATAGAGTAAGACTGAGTGACTATTGACGAAGGCTGGTATCAATTCGCTCAGATAACACGACGTAGTTTGGTGTCACACTACAAAAGCGTCGGATTCCAAAACGCTGTTATGAGCGTAGCTTCTGAGAATATAAATTGAGTGAATGAATAGTATCGAAACGAAAGGAAGAAGAAATGAACTTCTACGAATTTGTAGGTAAAATTGGGCAACATTCCACATATTCTATAAATGTACGAGCACTGCTATTAATCAATGCTCGTAATGGTCGCGCGGCCATTGTTTAACGCTATATTAACCTGTAAGAACGGCGTCTTCTGGGTATTTGACCAAGGTAGGTTCAGGACGTGCCAACATGTAGGCAAGCGTGAGCGGCCCAATACGACCAATGATCATCACCACGATCATAATGTATTTACCAGGTTCAGAAAGTTCCGCAGTCAAACCTGCGGTGAGCCCCACTGTGGCAAATGCGGAAATGGTTTCAAACATAACTTTATCAAAGCTGGCCTTCTCGGTAAGCATCAATAAAAACATTGCGCTTGTCAGGATGGCTCCGCTCACAACGATAATTGCCAATGACTTAGTCACAGTTTGCCAATTTATGGTTCGCTTAAACATAACCACATGTTTCTTTTGGCGTAAAAAGGTCCACGTAGCCATAAACGCAACAGCAAATGTGGAAACTTTAATACCGCCCCCCGTTGAGGTGGAACCCGCTCCAACTAACATCAGAACAATCATGACCAGTAAGGCTGGCTGAGTAAACAGCGCCAAGTCAACACTATTAAACCCTGCCGTTCGAGCACTCGCAGATTGAAAGAATGCCGCCAACCATTGCCCTGTTGCAGGTAAAGACGCCATTGTGTTTGGGTTGCTTCGCTCAAGTAACCAAAACAGCATCGTTCCGACTAAGAGCAATATCGGTGTCGCAATCAGCATGATTTTGGTGTGAAGATGCAAAAAGTGGAAACCTTTGCGCCAGTTTAGCCAGATGTCACCCACAACAGTAAAACCAAGCCCGCCAAAAATGAATAGCCCCGCCAGTGTAAAGATAACCAACGGATCATTCACAAAGCTCATCATACTGTCAGAAAACAGCGCGAACCCAGCGTTGTTAAATGCAGAAATTGCATGAAACAAGGCGTAAAACATACCAGTCTGCCAGCCCATTTCAGGGACCCAGCGGATAGAGAGAAAAATAAACCCGACCGTTTCTGCAACAAGCGCGAAAACAACAATCCGCTTTACTAGTCGGTTTAGATTGACTTGCCGATCTTGCCCTAATGCTTCTTTCGCCAGCGCTTGTTGACGCAAACTCAAACGCACGCCGAACATATAGAGTAAGACCGCCGACAACGTCATCTGCCCCAACCCACCGATTTGCATTAAAAACATCAGCAAGATTTTACCCGCAAGCGTAAAGTGTTGCCCAGTATCGACAACACCAAGCCCTGTCACACTAATAGCGGACGTTGCGGTAAACAAAGCATCCGTTATCGACAGGCCCGTAACAGAAAATACTGGCAAGGTTAGCAATACCGCAGAAGGCAGTAAAACACCGAGAAAACTGAGCAATATAATTCGCGGTTCATTGCCTTTCGCTTTCTCTTGTTTACCATCTGGTGCGTAAAAAACACCTTTCTGATGAAAATACGTCATAGCGATTTTAATTTATTTGCGAGCGCATCTTGAGGGCCGACCACAATAATTAGGTCACCAATTTCTAGTGTGGTATTAAGGTCAGGTGCCTTGGTAATTTCTGGGCCCCGTTTAAACCCTAGCACTTGCACGCCATCGACTTTGCACAGAGCCAAATCACTTAGTGTCTTACCCATCCAACGAGAGCCAATCACAAACTCCGTCATAGCTAAGCCACTGCCTAATGGGTGGAACTCAAGAACCCGTTTATCGAGCATTTTACGCGCGACACGTATCCCCATGTCACGCTCAGGCATGATAATGTGGTCTGCGCCAATTTTTTGCAGAACACGAGCTTGGAAGCGGTCGTTGGCTTTAACCCATACTGACTTTACTCCCGCCTCTTTAGCAATCAATGTCGCAAGAATACTGGCATTGACATCCGCTCCGATGGCAATCATCACCATGTCGTAATCATCAAGTTTGAGCTCAGCAACCGTCTCTTCGTGAGTACAGTTAGCCACAACCGCCTGACTAACAAAACTGGCGGCTTCTTTAACTCTGTCTTCGTTGATGTCAACGGCTAAAACTTGAGCGCCTGAATCTTGTAACTCTTTACACACTGCCAAACCAAATCGGCCAAGACCAATAACGGCGAATTGCTTATCACCTGTTTTCATTTGTGCCCCATCTTATTATGCATTCATTAGCAAGCAAAAAAGTTTGCGCCCATTCCTTACCTTGTGCAAACCTGCGGACAGATAATTGACAAAAGCTTAACGCACCTTGATTCACTTTACGTGTTAAGCGTATGACACTGATTAACTTTTTTCCTCATTACCGAATAGAAACCGTCGCGATGGCTACATAATTGGATGCCTTAAAACGCAAAAAGCCGCAAGAATGCGGCTTTTAGATCATGGGATAAACTGGCTATTTTGATTCGCGCTTATCGTGCGGTTTACGTTTATTCTTAGGCACGTAATTTAAAATTGAAATTGGTACTGGCTTTCTTGGCGCAAAACCTTCAATTTCCACTCGCTCTAGCAAGTGCCCTAAACGACTTTCAATCATGCAGAGGTTCTTAAAGTCGTCTTTTGAAACCAGTGATATCGCCTCACCTTTCGCGCCAGCACGACCTGTACGACCAATACGATGTACATACTCATCCGCTGGGTAAGGTAAATCGTAGTTGATGACAACTGGCAGATTATCAATATCAATACCGCGCGCAGCAACGCCGGTTGCGACTAAGTACTGGATTTCACCCGCTTTAAACTTTTCTATTAATTCCTGGCGAACACGCTGATTACGGCCACTGTGGAATGCTTCTGCCACAATGCCACGTTTCTCAAGTTGGCTTACCAGTTTGGCTGCGCCGTGTTTAGTTTCAATAAATACCAGTACTTGCGACCAGTCATTTTCTTTAAGCAAGTGACTTAACAGCGACGACTTCATGTCTTTATCGACGGTCGTGATCCACTGTTTAATATTTGATTTTGAGGCACTGTGCTTTGCAATCGTGATCTCTTCAGGATCAATAATCGCATTTTTCGCCAAGTCACGAACAGGGTTAGATAACGTCGCTGAGAACAGCAAACTTTGCACATGTTCTGGCATACAGTCGACGATTTTGTCGATCGCATCGATGAATCCCATATCCAACATTTTGTCGGCTTCATCAAGCACTAGCATTTCCACTTCATCAAAGTGAATCGCGCGTTGACCGTACAGATCAATCAAGCGCCCAGGCGTGCTTACCACAATATCGACCCCCTCGATCAAGGCTTGTTTTTGTGGTGCATAATCCACACCACCAAACATCGCCATTGAGCGTAATGGTAAGTTTTTACCATAAGCTTCAATACTTTGATGAACCTGAAGCGCAAGTTCGCGTGTTGGCGTTAGGATAATCGCACGAGCGCGTTTTTTACGTTGCGTTTCGCCTCGACTAAGCTTTTCTAAGATTGGCAGAACAAAACTGGCCGTTTTACCTGTGCCCGTTTGCGCTGCTGCAATTAAATTGCGGCCACGCAATACGATTGGAATGGCTTTTTGTTGGATAGAAGTGGGTTTTTCATAACCTAGCGCTTTTACTGCATCAGCAATCGATGCGCTTAAACCAAGCTTAGAAAATGGCATAGAAAGGTCTCAACAGAGGAAATGGGCGCGTAGTGTATCAGAATCCCCGTGAAGTAACAGAAGGATTCATGCGCGAAAAACTAGGAACATGACACAATCTTAGCCCATGAAATTGGGCTGCAAACCTTTTTCTAATTTTTTCCTCACTTTGTAGGAAACATCATTAAGCGTGATTTTCCCCGTGTTGTGGCGATCGATACCTGCATTCTGTCGATAGGCAATTGAGCCTTGTCTGAACAAAACGAAAGACGGCGGTTTACCAATCGCAGCAGGGTAGAGAATGGCCATGTAAGCATCTTCTAAGCTATTAATTTTATTTCGATAGGGCCAATAGTACGCTTTCACATAGTCAAGTTGTTCAAGCGCGCTCATTCTCGCAAGAGTCTTTGTGTTCACTCCTAATGACTCTGCGGTAGAGGGCATAAATTGAATTAACCCTGTAGCCCCGCTTCCGGAACCATTTTTGATGCTTGGACTGAAAGTTTCAGCAGTTTCAAATGCCATGCACGCCATAAGATGATTAGGATTGATCTTTAGCTCTTTACTAATACGAATGACTTTAGATTTGAACTCTGGAGAAACTTTACCTCCCCACGCGACCGCGTTCTCGGGATCTGCAATCGAAGAGACCGTTGATGCGTCATGTTCTTCAACAATTTTAGAAAGTAGAGGAAGCGTTTGGCGTAGTCGATGGCTCGAACTCACCAAGCGAATTGATTTGGTAAGAAACTTGTCTTTTTTTTGATGTAGTTTTTGGAACTTTACTAACTTATACAGTTGCTTATAAACCGTTTTCACAACGAAGCCGGATGTAGGGAACACTCCCAGAATGTAATCCATTTCCTACAAATTTAATATAAATATCAGCAACAGGAATCCTGGATGTGATCAATGTCACCATAAAAATTCTCAAATTCGATACACACCAATGTAAGTGGTCAATGTGTCTCCAACACGCTAGAAGTAAAAGTAAAGAGGCATTAAAAAGGTCTTACCAATTTTTTGGTAAGACCTAAGTTTACTGATTCTCGGATAAGCGAATGTATATTCTTACAGTTCAGCTTCCCGAACCAGTTCTGCAAGCGTCGACAAACGCTGCTCACTTTGTTTAACGTAAGGATTATTCGTATCCCAAGCATATCCAGCCAAAATCGCACTAATCATCTGTTTAATACGTGGGTTCGGGTTTTGATAGAAAATCACATCTTGCAACGTGCCGTTGTACCAGCCTTCCACATAAGTGCGGAATGTGTTCACTCCCACCATTAAGCGTTGCGAGTACTCTTCTTGCCAATCAACCTTTTCACCATTCAGCTGACGAACCAAGCAGTCCGCTGCAAACTCTGCCGATTTCATGGCGATAGTGACACCCGATGAAAATACAGGATCAAGAAACTCACCAGCATTACCAAGCAACGCGTAGTGCTCTGTCGCTAAACGTTTGACGTTAGCAGAATAGCCACCCAACTCGCCTGCTGGATTCGGGTAATTCGCGTTTCGCAATAAAGCAGCCAAACCCGGCTCTTCATTGGCTAACTGCTGCAACGCTGCAATCTTATCTTCTGGGTATTTTTCGAAAAATTCTGGCTCACCCACCACACCAAACGAACAGGTACCATTAGAGAATGGGATTAGCCAGTACCATACGTCGTGATTTTCAGGATGAACTGAAATTAAAATTTTGTTGCGATCGTATTCCGGCTCTTGGGGAGAGATATGATCTTCGATATGGGTAAAGATCGCTTTTCTAGGCGGAAGACAAGAAGGTTCTTCTAGCTCCAACAAGCGTGGTAAAACACGCCCAAAGCCACTTGCATCCAGCACAAAATCTGCTTCGATTTGATAAGCCTTCTTATTTGAGTCGAGCACTTCTAATCGAGACTTTTTCCCTTCAAACACTAGGTTGAGCAGCTCATGCTGATAACGAATCTCTACGCCTTGCTCTTCAGCGCTATCTGCCAATACTTTATCAAAGTTGGCACGTTGAACCTGAAACGTCGTGCCCGGTCCTGGTGTGTATTTGTTTGTAAAGTCGAACTGGGTGTATACGCCATTACGACGAAATGCAGCACCATCTTTATACTGGAAACCAAACTGCTTTACTGCATGAGTCATTCCTGCTTGTTCAACAACTTCCATACATGCAGGGAGTAGGCTTTCTCCTATGGAAAAACGTGGAAAAGTCGCTTTTTCTAAGACAACAACATCTATGCCACGCGATTTTAATAACGCAGAAACGGTTGAACCTGATGGCCCCGCTCCTACGACAACAACTTGCTTGAGCTCTGTTTTCATTCTGAATTTAGTTTGCTTGTAGTTTTAATAAGGTATGACCAAGGCCAATATTGTCGGTTCTTTCAACGACAGATAAACCTGCCGCTTCGACAATTTCTAAGAAATCATCACTGCGATAAAAGCGACTATTACCGTTAGCTAAACAGGTAAAATAAAGAGAAGTGGCATTAAGGCTATAGGAAGCTCCCGCGTATTTTTGAGCATCCCAAAACAGCTCCAATACGTAAATAGTATCTCCCTTCGTTAACTGGGCTTTAACTTTTTTAAGGATATTGAGGATCTCAATTGGGGAAAAGCAATCCAAGAACTGGCTCATCCACCATACGTCAGCATGCTCAGGCAATGTTTGTGCTTTATCAAGCATGTTTGCAGGGTATGGACGTACACGCTCGACGAACTGGTTTTCTGAAACATTCTTCATCGCTACTTCTAATTGCTGCGGTAAATCAACAATCGTCACTTGAACGTCAGGGTCATGTTTACAACACTGAATCGCCCATTTTCCCGTATTTCCGCCAATATCCACAAGATGCTTTGGCTTCCTTGCAAATACCTCTTTAAGCAGAAGTGGGAACGAGCGATCCGAATAGAAATGATCGAACTTAAACCAGCTCTGTTTGGCTTGTTCTGGTAACGTCGATAGACCTTGATAAATGGTCTCCCAATTGCCCAACTCTTTCAAACCTGACGGTTTACCTTCTTGAATTGCTTCCGTCAAATGCATCATCGCGGCGTAACAAACATCTGCCGTAAAATCCATGTTTGCATTCGTCATACCATCATGAAGAAGGTAAAAACCAAGGTTTGCAAGCGAATAGTTAGGTCGTTCCCATAAAACAATATGCGCACTAATCGCCATATCCAACAGTACTTTAACACCATATTCTGATACTCCCGTTTTCTCGGCAATATCTGTGGCACTCATGCCTTGAGCGCCAGCGCTGTCTAAAGCGGCTAAAATACCTAAATCTCGAAGCGTTTTGGCGGTCTGGAACACGATTGGTGCAAAAGATAACTTCTGAGCTTCTGTCTTCGCTTCAAAAGCATTAAAAGGGTCATTATTTTGATTTAACACGGAAAAACCTAACTGCAATTAATAGTTTTATTGTTGAGATTGATTGCCCAACAATGCAATAGCTCGCTGAATATCAACATTCAAGTTGTTTACCCAACGATTGTAATTGCGGTGGATTTTGCCATCACTTGCTTTGAGATTTACTGAGTTGAGATAAATAATTGAGTAATATTTATTATTGTATGGGATTTTTACTTCTGCAGAGTGTTTACGAACGTGGATTTTTGCAATAAGAACACCAGGGCTTACTTCTTCGATCGTCCAGCCTCGGTTAGTTGCTGATTGCACTATGGCCATTTTTACTTGTTTATTTTGAAGATCATAAGCAACTGGAGTATCCTCCACATTCATTACAGGTTGTACTCGTCCACAACCAACAAGAAGCAAAGTTAATAATAACGAGACATACAGCTTAAAACGCGACATGATAATTTCCTTTTTATTGTGAATTTGGGTCAACCCCAATTTGTATCGAGCTGTAAAATAAACAATTTAACCCAATATGCCAAACTCGAAGATCAACATTTCGTTCAATATTGATGCGTGGACAGCGAATTCATTCGGTTTATCCGAATCCAATGAATGGAAACAATGGGCAACAGAGATAAAATGGCCAGAAGATGGCAAAATCAATGTTGCAAATATTCCTGCGATGATGCGCAGAAGAATGAGCCCACTCAGTAAACTGGCGGTACAAACTGCAATCGAAATGCTTAATCAACATCAAGTTGATTACCTTGTATTTTCAAGCCGTCATGGTGAACTGCATCGCAGCGTCGCACTAGTTGAAGATATAATTAATGGAGAAGAGGCGTCTCCGATGGCTTTTTCTCAATCGGTGCACAATACCGCC
The DNA here is from genome assembly GCF_033338695.1 of Vibrio sp. Vb1166. Classification (NCBI taxonomy): domain Bacteria; kingdom Pseudomonadati; phylum Pseudomonadota; class Gammaproteobacteria; order Vibrionales; family Vibrionaceae; genus Vibrio; species Vibrio sp. Vb1166. Next base: position 47,595 of record NZ_JAWOTE010000008.1, read on the forward strand.
GCAGGGCTTGCCACTATCGCAACTAAACAACCCATTCCCCTAACTTCTATCGCTGCGGCAGAAAACACATTCCAAAGCGCAATATTAGAAGCATGGCTGTTTTTGTCCGACAATCCTGACAAAAAAGTACTGCTTGTTGATTTTGATGAGCCTATGCCTGACTCTTATTTAGAATATGAAAACCAACAATACCAAGGGTTTGGACTTGGCTTAATACTTTCTCATGGAGACAAGTTCGCGATACAAAGCTCCATAAACGCAGAACGTTCCGGTCATCCTCTTCCTCAAGGTTTAGTATTTTTGCAACAATACTTGTTAGATAAAAGCCAGTGGACTATTTTCGCTCCGCAACAAGCTTGGGAATGGCACAAAAAATGACTCGCTTAAATCAGTATTGGCGTGTGCTAGCAACAGGCTTTTGTTTTTCAGTATTTGGGTTAGGTGGTTTAGTACTGAGTTTCATTGTTATTCCGACCATTCGTATTTTTGTTTCAGACCAAACGGAACGCGAATATAAAGTTCAAGGTGCGATTCGATATTCATTCAACACATTTTGTAAATTGATGAAGTTGAGTGGCGCAATCGATTATCAAATTATTGGTGCCGATATTCTTCAACAAGATCGTAATTGTTTAATTGTTGCCAATCACCCTAGTTTAATCGATTACGTTCTCATTGCTTCACAATTAAATCGCTGCGACTGTTTAGTAAAATCGGCAATATGGTCGAATCCTTTTATGAAGCACATCGTAAAAGCAGCCGGATATATTCCCAATGAAGCACCGGATGATTTATTAGCACTTTGTGATGAACGATTTAACAAAGGCAACGTGTTGCTTATATTTCCTGAAGGAACAAGAACAACACCAGGTGTAGAGCCGAAATTACAACGCGGTGCAGCACAAATTGCGGTAAGAACAGAACGAGATTTAAGAGTTGTCCATATTACGGTAACGCCAAGTTTCCTCACAAAAGAGAAAAAATGGTATCAAGTACCGGCAACAAAGCCCTTTTTCAGGGTTGAAGTTAAGGATAAAGTTGAGATTACCCCCTTTATAAAGCAAACTACGTCGCCGACAATAGCGGCGCGACGCTTACAACAGCACCTAGCTGAAAACATTTTTCCAGAAAACTTTTATTAATAAGCAGGTCCCAGTGGAACAGTTACACAACGACATTAAGCAACTTATTATTGATGCTTTAAACCTTGAAGATTTAACCGTAGATGATATTGAAACGGATGCACCACTTTTTGGTGATGGACTTGGCTTAGATTCTATCGACGCGCTTGAGCTTGGACTCGCAATAAAAAAACAATACAACATCGTTATTGATGCCGACGACTCAAATACGCGCGAACACTTTGCGTCTGTAGCAAATCTAGCGAAATACGTTTCTTCTCAAACTAATGAATAAGTTGTAGGTATATTCATGACTGATGTAAATAAAGATCAAGTATTTGAACAAGTTAAAGATGCGCTTGTTGAGCTGTTCGAAATTGACGCAGCCGACATTCAATCAGATGCGCACTTATACCAAGATCTCGATCTTGATAGCATTGACGCCGTTGATTTGGTCGTACACCTACAGAATGTCACTGGCAAAAAAATCAAGCCAGCAGAGTTTAGTGCAGTAAGAACCGTCGACGATGTGGTTAACGCTGTTACTGAGTTATTGAAGGAAAGTTAATGCGCCAATTGCTGACTGGTCTGTCTGCAATTGTACTGTTTGCCTACCCCTTCGCCGTCTATTTCGGTATAGATAAATTTGGCTTGAACTTAGTTGGGGGCTTGTTAATTGCTGCGTTACTTTTGCGTGTTTTCGTCGCAAATAAGACCCCACTAAAAGAGTTTAAGTTCTTGGCGCTCGTTACGGGCGCTGTTGGCATTGTCCTAATTACGCTTGGCATGGTGTTTAAACAACATGGGTGGCTTCAGTTTTACCCTGTCGTTGTCAATGTATGTATGCTGTGTGTATTTGGACTGAGCTTAAAACAGCCGCAATCGATCATAGAGAGGCTTGCTCGCTTGCAAGAACCCGACCTTCCGGCTAGTGGCGTGACTTACACTCGCAAAGTGACGATGGTTTGGTGCGCCTTTTTTACGCTCAACGCTGCTGTTGCACTCTATACCTGTTTCCTACCAGTAAAAATATGGACGCTTTATAACGGCCTCATCAGCTACTTACTTGCTGGTGGCTTGTTCGCTGGAGAATGGATCGTGCGTCAATTTGTTCGAAAGGAACACTAATCGTATGAATACAACGTATTCGAGCTTTACCTCCCTAGCGACCTTGTTCATCGCAGAGAGGTCTGAGCAATCCCCAGTCTCTTACGAGCGCGACACGGTTATCACGTGGGGTGATTTCCAGCAGCACGTCGCAACACTTGCTCAGCAGTTAGAAACCCAACCAACGCAAAACATTGCGTTGTGTTTTGGCAACAGCTACCTGTTTGCCGTTGGCTTTTTTGCTTGTTGTTATGCAGGAAAATCCATGGTATTACCTGGTAATTACCAACCAGAAGCACTCAAAGAGCTCAGTGAGCACTACGATTTGTTGCTGCATGATGCCGATGTCTCGGTTCCAGAACTGGTGAGCTCGCTTTTGATCGAAGCTCAATCATTGCTAGAAACCACCGTGATTAACGAGCCAGAGGCCAAACAACCTTATTTTTGGCGAGAATTAAACCTAGCGGAAATACCGGTAGCGCTATTCACTTCGGGTTCAAGCGGCACACCAAAAGCCATTGCAAAAACGCTTAAACAGCTCGATATCGAAGTTTCTATTCTAGATAACCTATGGGGCGACACAGTTGCCAACACACGCGTTGAAAGCACCGTTTCTCATCAACACATTTACGGCTTGCTGTTCCGCGTATTGTGGCCTTTGTGCTCTGCACGTCCATTTTCAGCACACAACCTAGAGTTCCCAGAGCAAATTGTCCATCACGCCGATGCTGACACCACGCTAGTAAGTAGCCCTGCGTTACTTAAACGACTCAGTGAAGAGCACGATCCGGTTGCGATTCGGTGTGTATTTTCTTCTGGTGGCCCCTTGCCAAACCAAGCGGCGCAGCACAGCCAGCAGTTGTTTGGGTCACTTCCTATTGAAGTTTTTGGCAGCACAGAAACCGGCGGCATTGCTTACCGTCAGCAGCACGAAGCCAGTACTCCCTGGACGTTATTCCCTGGTGTTGAAGCCGAGCTTAACCATGAAAATTGTTTAAAGCTCCGCTCGCCACACATTGATGAAAACACTTGGTACCAAACTGCGGATGAATGCTATTTCCATGATAGTATTTCTTTTGAATTGCGTGGACGCACTGACCGAATCGTCAAAGTCGAAGAAAAGCGTATTTCCCTTGTCGAAGTGGAAAAACGTTTAGAGCAATTGCCGTGGGTTCAAGAAAGCGTGGTGATCCCAATGGAAGAATCTGGTCGCCTCACGTTAGTCTCAATCATCGTACTTAACGATAAAGGCGGTGATGTGCTTGATGAACTTGGTAAAGGCAAGTTTTGGCTTGAACTTCGCAAGGCACTGCGCAATTGGTTAGAACCGATCGCTATCCCGAGAAAATTCCGAGTGGTCGACGAAATTCCATTGAACAGCCAAGGCAAACGCCAAGTTGCTGAAATTGAAAAACTATTCCAATAAAGCTAGTAACATGGATAAAAGAAAACCAACCATTCAGAATATTGAAGTGAGTGACCACACCGCGGAGCTTTCGCTGCGTGTGGATGCTGACATCTTAGATTTCCAAGGTCATTTCAGTCACTTTCCTCTTTTACCCGGCGTCACTCAAATTGACTGGGCGTTGTTCTACGCCGTTCAATATTTGAACACTCCCAAGGTATTTAAAGGAATGGAAGTCATCAAATTTCAAGAGCCGATTCTGCCAAACGCCGACGTTTGTCTCTCACTCTCTTGGGACAATGAGCGCGAGAAATTGACCTTTAAGTACACATCGAAAAACGGTGAAACCTTGGTGACTCACTCTTCAGGCAAAATGAAACTGGGTGAGTCACGTGAGTGATTATCGCCCCTGCTTTTTAATTCCTTGCTACAACCACGGCAGCACAATTGCAGACGTGGTTGCGTCGTTATCCTCTTTCGCTTTGCCAGTGCTGGCCGTTGACGACGGCAGCAATGAAGACACCAAACAAGCGCTTTCTGCTTTGAGCAAGCAAGGACTGATAAAACTGATTAGTTTGAGAGAAAACCAAGGCAAAGGTGGCGCTGTGATGGCAGGCCTACATCAAGCTCACCAACTTGGTTTTACGCACGCCATTCAAATCGACGCAGACGGTCAACACGACCTAGAAGCATTGCCGAAATTGCTCAGCGCCAGCGAAACAAAACCAGATAACCTGATTTCGGGCCAACCGATATACGACGAGAGCGTACCTAAATCCCGTTTGTATGGTCGCTACGCTACGCACGTGTGGGTGTGGATAGAAACCTTGTCACTATCTATCAAAGACAGCATGTGCGGTTTTCGCGCCTACCCAGTGGCGAAAACGGTCGCCGTGTTGAACAAGTACAGCATCGGCAAACGCATGGATTTTGATATCGAAATTCTGGTGCGAATGTACTGGGAAGGCGTCGATATTGATTTTGTTCCAACGCGCGTGATCTACCCTGAAGGTGGCATTTCCCACTTCGACGCATTGTGGGATAACGTCAAGATAAGCTGGATGCACACTCGCCTATTTTTTGGCATGTTGCCGCGCATTCCTTCGCTACTCGCCAGAAAGCACAGTCACACAGACGACAGCAATGCCCACTGGTCGAAACGAAAAGAACAAGGCACGATTTTAGGCATCAAAACCTTGCTCGCGGTTTACCGCTTGTTCGGTAGAAAAGCGTTCGACCTGATTTTAAAGCTAGTCATGCGCTACTACCACTTCACGGGTAAATCTGCCCGTGAAGCGTCTGAGGTTTACCTGAACAACTTACAGCACTACGCAGCGCAGCAAAACATCGCACTGCCAAAGCAGTTGGACAGCTATCATCATCTGCTTTCCTTTGGGCGTACCATGCTCGACAAACTGGCAGCATGGCAAGGTGACTTTAACGTCGATAACCTAACCATTCACGGCCAGCATCATTTCGAAGAGATGGCGCAGAAAAAACAAGGCGTGCTCATTTTAGGCTCGCACCTTGGCAATATCGAACTCTGCCGTGCGCTTGGTCGTCGACACTCTCATGTCAAAATCAATGCCTTGGTATTTACCCAACACGCTGAACAATTTAATGCGGTAATGAAGGCGGTAAACCCAAATTCGGAACTGAATCTGATTCAAGTCAGCTCAATGGGACCAGACACCGCGATTTTGCTTCAACAAAAAATCGAGCAAGGCGAATGGGTGGTGATCGTTGGCGATCGCACTTCCACCAGCAAAGAAAATCGTGTCGTTTGGGCAGATTTTCTTGGTAAACCTGCCCCATTCCCGCAAGGCCCATTCATGCTAGCCTCGGTATTAAAAGCGCCGGTCTATCTACTCTTCGGCCTACGCGACGATGAAGCGAACACTCCGCATTTTAATGTGTACTTTGAACACTTTAGTGACCAAATCACGCTACCGCGCAAGGAGCGTCAGCAGGCACTAGAACGCGTTGTTCAACAGTACGCACACAGATTAGAACACCACACACTGCAAGCGCCGTTACAGTGGTACAACTTTTTTAACTTCTGGACTTTAAGTAATCAGCCACATGACAAACAACAATAATCACAACATCACTTTTGGTGCCCAATCTTTAACCATCGAAGATGTCGTTGCCATTGCTCAAGGTGCAAAGGCAAGCATGAACACCTCGCCAGAATTTACCGCGAAAATCGATCGTGGCGTGGCGTTTCTGGAACGATTACTGAAGGAAGAAGGCGTTATTTACGGCGTGACCACGGGTTACGGCGATTCATGTACAGTGGCGATTCCACCCGCTCTTGTGGATGAACTTCCGTTGCACCTTACGCGCTTCCATGGCTGTGGCTTAGGTCAAATCCTTTCTCATGAGCAAGCTCGTGCGGTGTTGGCAACACGTTTATGTTCATTGTCGCAGGGCGTATCTGGCGTGTCTCACGATCTGTTGACCCAAATCGTTACGCTTATCAACCACGACATTGCGCCGCGTATTCCACAAGAAGGCTCGGTGGGCGCAAGCGGCGATTTAACGCCTCTTTCTTACCTAGCGGCGACCTTGATTGGCGAGCGTGAAGTGCTTTACAAAGGCGATGTGCGACCAACACAAGAAGTGTTCGCAGAGCTGGGCATTGAGCCAATTCGCCTAAAACCAAAAGAAGGTTTGGCGTTAATGAACGGTACATCCGTGATGACGGCCCTCGCCTGTCTTGCCTACAAACGTGCAGAATACCTAGCGCAGCTTTGCACCAAGATTACCGCAATGGTCTCTGTAGGTATGCAAGGTAACGATTTCCACTTTGATGAAGCGTTGTTTGCGGTAAAACCTCACCCTGGTCAACAGCAAGTTGCAGCTTGGCTGCGTGATGATCTCAATGCTGAACGTCCGCCACGCAATAGCGACCGACTGCAAGATCGTTACTCGCTGCGTTGTGCGCCACACGTAATTGGCATGGTGCAAGACTCACTGCCTTGGCTACGTCAATTGATTGAGAATGAACTAAATAGTGCCAACGACAATCCAATTATCGATGGCGACAACGAGCGCGTTCTGCACGGCGGTCACTTCTACGGTGGTCATATCGCAATGGCGATGGATACGTTGAAAGTGAACATTGCCAACTTAGCTGATTTGCTGGACCGTCAGATGGCGCAACTGATGGATTACAAGTTCAATAACGGCCTGCCGTTTAACTTAACCGGTGCAGAAGGCGAGCGTAAACCGATCAACCACGGCTTTAAAGCGGTTCAGATTGGTATCTCAGCTTGGACGGCAGAAGCGTTGAAAAACACCATGCCAGCGAGCGTTTTTTCTCGCTCAACCGAATGTCACAACCAAGACAAAGTGAGCATGGGCACCATTGCGGCTCGTGATTGCTTACGCGTACTTGAGTTAACAGAGCAAGTTGCTGCGGCTTCACTCCTAGCAAGCGTTCAAGCGGTTGAGATTCGTCGCCGTCATAACGAATTGGACGAACACCACATGAGTCAGAGTTTGCGAGTAATTCGTGACGCCGTACTGAGCGAGTTTGAATTTGTGATTGAAGATCGCCCATTGGAACAAGATTTGCGTCATTTCATTGAACGCATTCAGCAACGTCATTGGCCACTCTACGCGGAGGTATAATGCAAGAGCAGGTTCTCTACCCATTAGAAGCGGAGGTGACAATGGTCACCTCATTCCAAGATGCTGACCCGATGGGCGTGATATATCACGGCAACTTCTTTCGGTATTTTGAAGAAGCGCGTCGTGTGCTGATGGAGAAGCTCCAATACAGCTATCGCGATATGCAAGACTCTGGGTACATGTGGCCGATCATCGACACGCGCGTTAAATACGTCAAGGCGATTCCGTTTAATCACACCATTCGTATTACCGCGCAACTCACTGAGTGGGAAAACCGCTTGCGTGTGGATTACGTGATTTACGACGCCGAAACGAATCAACGTATGTGCAAAGCGCATACAACGCAAGTCGCCGTATCCATTGAAAAGCAAGAGATGTGCTTTGTGTCTCCAGCAGTCTTTTTAGATAAAGTAGAGCAATGGCACAACCATGGGAGCCTGAACTAATGCAAAAGTGGTTACTCTCTTTTTTGTTGATATTTTCTGTTCCAGCACTGGCCACACCGACCGCAAACGTAACGGATTTGGCATCGCTTCAACAGCAGTTGTCTCAGCATGAAATCGTACGCGGAGATTTTACGCAGCAGCGTCATCTGGAAATGTTTAGTCAACCTTTAACCTCTAAAGGTCAGTTCACACTGAGCAAAACACATGGCTTGTTGTGGCAACAAACAGAACCTTTCGCAGTCAATTTGGTATTGACGGAAAACAAACTTCGTCAAACTTTTGCCGACCAAGCACCGAAAACGATCTCTGCACAAGAAAACCCAATGGCGTTCTACTTTAGTCATGTGTTTTTATCCGTGTTCCACGGGGATACTTCTGCACTGCAAGAACAATTCACACTCGATTTTTCAGTTGAGAACAATCAATGGCAGCTCGTTTTAGTGCCAAAACAGTCGCCATTAAATGCGGTGTTTCAATCCATCACTCTTTCCGGTAAAACGCACATTGATCGCCTAACCCTACAAGAGCTGCGTGGCGATAAGACCGAAATCACGTTTACAAACCAGACCTCTCTACCTCAGGAACTCACGGATGCCGAAGACGCTCAATTCCGTTTCTAAACTCAGTCTCGGCACTCATACCTTTGCTCTGGTTTGGCTCAATCTCGTTGTTTTAGCGGGCGCGTTGCTACTCAAACAATGGGTTTGGAGTGCAGAATCTCCGATTGAGACCAACATTTTAAAACTGCTGCCGAAGAACCAACAAAACCCGGTGGCTGAGCAAGCCTTTGAGTCGGTCTCGGCAAGTATGAGCGACAAAGTCATTTTCGTGATCACAGCGCCGGACAAAAATGCCCTTTTTGCAGCGGCCGCTGAATTTGATAAGGGGTTACGCCAAAGTAATCATTTTCGCGATGTGGTAGGAAAAATCTCACCTCAAGAACAGCAAGCTTGGGCGAGTTACTACTTTAAGCACCGCTTCCAATTGCTGACGCCTGAACAACGAGAGCGTTTAAGCCAAAATCCAGAACAGCAAGTGCAGCATGTGATTCAGTCTCTGTACAACCCGTTTTCTGGGGTGACTGGGCAAGAGTTACAAAATGATCCTTTCTTGCTATTTCGTGATTATTTAAGCCAAGTTACCCAGCAATCGTCCTCTTTCCGATTGGATAACGGCTATCTGTCCGTCGAAAAAGACGATGCTCAATACTTGCTTATTACTGCCGAACTAAAAGACTCGCCTTATAGCCTAACTGGGCAGCTTGCAGTCCCTGATATTCAAGCGCTAGAACAAAGCGTCGCGCAGAAATATGGCGCTGAAGTCTCACATACAGGCGTTCTATTTTACGCCGACTTTGGTACGCAAAGTGCCAAATCGGAGATCAGTACCATCGGTGTGTTCTCTCTGCTCGGTATCATTGCATTGTTCGTGTTGGTCTTTCGTAGTGTGATGCCACTGTCTCTCGCACTGCTTTCCATCACCATTGGTTTGCTCGTTGCGTTGTCCGTTACGACGTGGATTTTTGGAAAAGTCCATCTGTTCAGCTTAGTGTTTGGCGCAAGTTTAATCGGCGTGTCTATCGACTACGCATTCCACTACCTAACCGAACGCCTTGCGGCGGGAAATGAATGGGATAGCGAGCAAGGGTTAAAGCATATTTTCATAGCGATCACACTTGGCTTAATCACCAGTTTGATCGGCTATTTGGGCATGTTAGTGGCACCGTTTCCTGGTTTGCAGCAGCTTGCGCTGTTTTCATCCATTGGTCTGATTGCCGCTTACATCACCGTGGTGGCTTGGTATCCGATACTGGCTCGTAACCCATCGCGCTCCATTTCGAATTTACCGGGACAATCACTGTTGGCGAAATGGTTAACGCTTTGGAATCAACCTCGAATTAAAGTCGGATTACCGATGTTATGTGTGGTTGCGAGTGGCTTTTTCTTGCTGCAATTGAACTACGATGACGACATTCGTCTGCTGCAAACGATGCCGAAAGATCTCAAGCAGCAAGAAACCTTGATTACGACGCTCAGTGGCATGCAATCTTCGCAGCAAATGTTGGTCGTTACCGCCGACGATGACGAAAACCTAATGAAAAAACTGGAGTCTTTGACGCCAACATTAGAAGCGTGGAAAGCGGACAGCACCATCGAAAGCTACCAGAGTCTGAGCCGCTACTTGAGCTCTGTGGAACGTCAGCAACAAGACTATCAATTGATTCGCGATCTTTACGCAACACAATCCAGCCCACTTGCATCCGGACTGGGCTTAAATAAAAAGCCGAAAATGGACGCCGACTTTATCCCTGTCACGGTTGATCAGTACTTGCAAAACCCAGTATCAGCGCCTGTGCGTTTTCTCCATTTGGGTAAAATTAAAGGAAAATCGGCAACGGTAGTGGTGTTAAACCAATTGCAAGACTCCGCCGTTGTTAAGTCTTTTGCCAAATCGCAGCCTGACGTTGTCTACCTAAACAAAGCAGAAGAAATTTCCGCCCTATTTGGTGAATACCGAATCAAAATCATGGAGCTATTGGCAGCCGCCAGTACTGTGATCTTTCTGGTGTTAATCAAGCGGTACGGTCTGCAACACAGTTGGCGAGTTTTACTGCCATCATTGATTGCTTGCGCGTGCGGTCTGGCAACTGCTGTCGCGATGGGAACAACATTAAACCTGTTCAACTTGCTTGGCTTAGTACTCATTCTTGGTATCGGGATCGATTACACTCTTTTCTTTGCCGAGAAAGCGCGCAGCGTGAGCACACTATTGGCGATCACCCTTTCGGCAATAACCACTCTGCTGTCATTTGGGTTGCTGTCACTAAGCCAAACTCACGCGATTCACAGTTTCGGCATTACGGTGTTAAGTGGTATTTTTGTTGCTTGGCTGCTCTCTCCGATTGCGATTAAAACAGAGGGAACGACGTCATGATTTTTAACCATGCTTTTCGCTGCGCGACGTTAATCGTACTGAGTCTGTTTTTAAGTGCATGCAGCTTGGTACCTCACCAATCGACACCTCAAGTCGATATTGCTGAGAACACCCAAGTTAACTTACCGACTCCAGCCAGCTTGGGCTATCAGTTGACGGCCAGCCAATTGATTACGGCCTCTTGGGTAATTGACGACAAACCCACATCTGAGCAACTTCCGGTGCAACTGCAAGTGACTAGCAACGAAGTGGTACTGGCAGGCTTCTCATCTTGGGGGACGCGAGTGCTCTCGTTGTCTTACGATGGAGAACAAATCCAAACCGAAGTACTCAACGGTTTGCAAGGTACGCTACCGCAGCCAGAACAGGTATTATTTAACCTGATGATCACGCTCTGGCCGAGTTCCGCTTGGGAAGGATCGTTAAATGAGGTAAGGTGGCAAATGATTGATAAAAATAATTCTCGCGCCATCTTTGATAGCGACGGTGAAAAGATCATTGAGATTCAATACAGTTCTTCTAACAAATTAGAGGGTAAGATTGATTTTCACCACCTCAAACATCAGTTTTCAATTTCTATTCAAACACTGCAACATCAGATTAATTAAGAACAATTTAGAATAACAATATGCCTATTCGCTCTTCTCAACCTTTGTATATTCAGGCCTGTGGCTTTCACTCTGCCATGGGACAAGATGATGCGCTCATCCACCAGTGTTTATCAGGAGCGAAGCCATCCAACATGGTGGTTGACCAAGATATTTTAAATTCAGGCCGCCAAACAGTAATCGGTCGAATCGCACAGGCGTTACCGCAATTACCACCCGCACTCAGCCAGTTTGATACGAGAAACAACCGCCTCGCACTTTCGGCTTTGCAGCAAATCGAAGGCGACGTGCGTGACGCCATTGCTAAATATGGTCGTGACCGTATCGCGGTCGTGATCGGCACCAGCACATCTGGCATTTCAGATGGCGAAATCGCGTTTGGAGATAAGCTGGCAAACGGCGAGTTTCCTGCCGATTACCATTACACCAAACAAGAGCTTGGCAACTGCAGCGATTTTATTGCCGCCTACTTTGATTTGAGCGGCCCACATTACTCAGTTTCAACCGCCTGTTCTTCTAGTGGTCGTGTCTTTTTAACCGCGCAACGCCTGATTCGCTCGGGCATTGTTGATGCCGTCATTGTGGGTGGCGTGGATACCATTTGTCGCCTCACACTAAACGGCTTTAACGGTTTAGAAGCCCTATCCGATACTCTTTGTAAACCGTTTGACCAACATCGTAACGGCATCAATATCGGCGAAGCCGCAGCATTAATGTTGCTAAGCAAAACACCCGCGCCCGTTGCTCTTCTCGGAGCTGGCGATAGCTCAGACGCGCACCACATTTCCGCACCACATCCAGAAGGGTTAGGCGCAGAAGAAGCGATGAAGAAAGCGTTGGCCAATGCAGGACTAACAGCACAAGACATTGGTTACATCAACGCGCATGGCACAGCAACGCCGTTAAACGATGCGATGGAAAGCAAAGCCATTCACCGCTGCTTTGGTGACTCCGTCCCTGTGAGCTCTACAAAGCCACTTACCGGACACACATTAGGCGCTGCAAGTGCAACGGAAGCCGCGATCGCTTGGCATATTCTCAAGTACAACCTTGATTTGCCAATACAACACTGCGAAACCAAAGCAGACGATATCCATATATCGTTAGTTGAGACGCCAACCAAACTGGGTAACAAAGCGATTCTCAGCAACTCTTTTGCTTTTGGTGGCAATAATATTAGTCTTATTTTTGGTTACGCTCATGACTAAACTTCCTCCCATCGAACAACTTTTGCCACACGACAAACCAATGATTTTGGTCGATCGTGCCTTGGATGTTCAACAAGATACGATTCACTGCCAGGTTGATATCGCAGAACACAATCCGTTCTTCGACTCGGCCTCTCAAACTGTGCCAGCTTACGTTGGCATTGAGTTTATGGCGCAATCTGTCGCGGCGTGGTCTGGTTACCACGCATTAATGAAAGAACAAGCGCCACCGATTGGCTTTTTGCTTGGTAGCCGTCGATACACGTCTGAATGCGATACGTTTTCTCGCGGACAGGTGCTCGATGTGTATGCTGAAAAAGTTATGGAAGATAACGGTATGGCGGTTTTTTCAGCCCGTATTGAGCTACAAGGAACTGTTGTAGCGACTTGCCAATTGAACGTTTACGTTCCATCAGAAGAAAAATTACAAGAAATGAAAATCAGGAGTCAACAATGACCCGACAAGTCCTCGTTACAGGTGCCAGCAAAGGCATCGGTAAAGCCATTGCCGTTCAATTAGCCAAAGATGGTTTCCAAATCATCGTCCATTACATGGGCGATCAACAAGGCGCACAAAATACCCTAGACACCATCGAACAACATGGTGGTAGCTGTCGTCTTATCCAATTCGACATCAGTGATCGTGCAGATTGTCGTGAGAAGCTAGAAGCCGATATCGCCGAACACGGCGCTTACTATGGCGTCGTGAACAACGCTGGCATCACAAAAGATACCGCTTTCCCTGCGATGACCGAAGAAGAATGGGATGGTGTGATTCATACCAACTTAGACAGCTTCTACAACGTTCTTCACCCTTGTGTTATGCCAATGGTGCAAAAGCGCAAAGGCGGCCGAATTGTTACGCTTGCATCAGTCTCTGGCCTAATGGGGAATCGTGGTCAAACTAACTACAGCGCAGCGAAAGCGGGCGTAATTGGTGCAACAAAATCACTCGCGCTTGAACTGGCAAAACGCAAAATCACCGTCAACTGCGTTGCTCCAGGACTTATCGACACAGGCATGGTAGACGAACACGTGAAAGAACATGCGATGCCACAAATTCCTTTGCGCCGCATGGGAGAGCCAGAAGAAGTTGCTGGTTTAGTCAGTTACCTTATGTCTGACATCGCAGGCTATGTAACTCGCCAAGTCATTTCGGTAAACGGAGGCCTAGTATGAGCCGTCGAGTTGTTGTAACCGGAATGTCAGGCGTGACTGCGTTTGGTAACGATTGGCAATCTGTCGAACCAAAACTGCGTGACTGCCAGAACGCGACGCAATACATGCCTTCTTACGAACAGTATGATGGTTTGAACACCAAGCTCGCGGCACCAATTTTAGATTTTGAACTGCCAAAGCACTACAAGCGCAAGCAAGTACGCGGCATGGGGCGTGTTTCCAAATTGGCGACCGTCGCAACAGAAAACGCACTAAGCCAAGCAGGTTTGATTGGTAACGACGTACTCACCAATGGTCAAACGGGTATCGCATACGGCTCATCAACAGGCAGTACTGATGCAATCGGTGCATTTGGTGTCATGCTGAATGAGAAAACCACCAAAGCGATCACCGCAACGACTTACGTGCAAATGATGCCGCATACCACGGCAGTGAACGTTGGTCTATTTTTCGGTTTGAAAGGCCGAGTGATCCCAACCAGCAGTGCATGTACCTCTGGCAGCCAAGCAATCGGCTACGCCTACGAAGCGATCAAGCACGGCTACCAAACGGTCATGGTTGCTGGTGGCGCTGAAGAATTGTGCCCAACGGAATCCGCGGTCTTCGATACCCTTTTTGCCACCAGTCTGAAGAATGAAGACCCGAAAAGCACACCAAGACCTTATGACTCCGATCGCGATGGTTTGGTGATTGGTGAAGGTGCGGGAACGCTAGTTCTGGAAGAGTACGAACACGCCGTCGCTCGTGGCGCGAAAATCTATGCAGAAATCATCGGTTTTGCCAGCAACTGTGATGCCGCACACGTCACTCAACCACAGATGGAAACCATGCAAATCTGTATGGAAATGGCTTTGCAAAACGCGGGCATTCCTGCTGAGAAGATCGACTATGTATCTGCTCACGGCACTGCCACCGACCGCGGCGATATTGCGGAAAGCAACGCAACAGCGAATGCTCTGGGCAAAGTGCCAATCAGTTCACTCAAGAGCTACTTTGGCCACACACTAGGCGCCTGTGGCGCGATTGAAGCGTGGCTAGGTTTAGAAATGATGCACACAGGCTGGTTCAACCCAACGCTCAACCTAAAAAACCTCGACGAGCAATGTGGTGATTTAGACTACATCGCCGGACAAGGCCGAGAGCTGGACGTGAAATATTTGATGAGTAACAACTTCGCCTTTGGCGGCATCAACACCTCCATCATCTTTAAAAAGATGTAATGCCCTTAGTAAATGCAAAAGCGCTGGTTAACCAGCGCTTTTTTGTTGGTGGCTATCCAGATTGCTAGAAATTGCAATGGCTAGAATGCCATTCAAAAGTTGTAGATAGAGTGGCAATTACAGCCAAAAACCTAAAAACGACAAAGCCCCGACAACTCAAAGAGTTATCGAGGCTTTTGAATAAATGGCACGCCCTATTGGATTCGAACCAATGACCACATCCTTAGAAGGGACGTGCTCTATCCAGCTGAGCTAAGGGCGCGCTACAGGGACAGGATTATACGAGTTCAAACGGGTAAATCAACGGGTTTTCATAACATTCTGATCTGAATGCCTAAAAAAAGTCCATTAAAACGCTTAATGTTCAAAAACACCACAAAGCAAACGTTTGCGTATGGATGTTAATAAGAAATTCTGCGACAATGCGCCGTAGATAATCTGCCTTCTTAATTTATAAGGAAAGTCATGACTGCTCAAAATATAGACGGAACTCTCATTTCCCAAACTGTTCGATCCGAAGTGGCTGCACGTGTTAAAGCACGTGTTGAAGCTGGGCTACGTGCTCCTGGTTTAGCAGTGGTTCTAGTTGGTGAAGATCCTGCTTCTCAGGTTTATGTTGGTAGCAAACGCCGCGCATGTGAAGAAGTTGGGTTTGTTTCTAAGTCTTTTGACCTTCCTGCGTCTAGCTCAGAAGAAGAGTTACTAGCGCTGATTGATGAATTAAACAATGATGATGAAATTGACGGCATTCTAGTGCAATTACCCCTTCCTGCGGGCATAGACACAACACATGTTTTAGAGCGCATTCACCCAGAGAAGGACGTGGATGGCTTCCACCCTTATAACGTTGGCCGTCTTGCGCAACGTATTCCAAAGCTTCGCTCTTGCACGCCAAAGGGCATCATTACCCTACTCGACCGTTACAACATTGAGCTACGTGGTAAGCATGCGGTTGTGGTTGGCGCATCAAACATTGTTGGTCGTCCAATGACACTTGAGCTGCTGCTTGCGGGCTGCACAACAACAACATGTCACCGTTTTACCAAAGACCTAGAGAGTCATGTGCGTCAAGCTGACGTTGTCGTGGTTGCGGTTGGTAAACCTAACTTCATCCCTGGTGAGTGGATTAAAAAAGGCGCAGTGGTGGTCGATGTCGGTATTAACCGTCTTGATTCAGGCAAACTAGTTGGCGACGTGGAATACGACAAAGCACGTGAAAGTGCGAGCTTTATTACTCCTGTTCCTGGTGGCGTTGGCCCAATGACCGTCGCAAGTTTAATTGAGAACACGATGCTCGCTTGCGAACAGTTCCACACAGACAAATAACGTAAATTTCAGATACGAAAAAGGCTCCGCAAGGAGCCTTTTTGCTAATTGTTGATATCTATTTCAATTACAGACTTAAAATCACGCCCGCAATAGAAGCGCTCATTAAGTTCGCCATGACACCAGCGATAATCGCACGGAAACCATGCTTAGAAACAAATGCACGCTTTTCTGGTACCAAAGAGCCCAACCCACCAATCAGCATCGCCATGCTTGAGATATTTGCAAAGCCACACAAAGCAAACGTCACGATTGCTTGTGAGTGTTCACTAAGTTGAGACTTCACTTCTGCAAGCTGGATGAAAGCGACGAACTCATTCACCACAATCTTGTTACCAATCAGCGAGCCTGCTGTGGTTGCTTCTTGCCATGGTATACCCAACAACCAAGCGACTGGCGCAAACACAAAACCTAGGATGAGCTCAAAACTTAATGGTGTCCCAATCAGATCACCTATCCAGCCTAACATGCCGTTTAGCATTGCAATGACACTAATAAACGCCAGTAACGTACCACCGACCGATACAGCAATGCGTACACCCGCCATGGCACCATCGGCTAATGCTTCTACTACGTTGGTTGCACGTGGAATTTCAACTTGGCTAATGTCGATATCTGCTGCTTTATCCGTATCTTCTGGCATTAAAATTTTTGCCATCAACAAGCCGGCAGGTGCCGACATAAATGCAGCAGCAATAAGATAGTTGAGGTCGACACCCAGTGATGCGTAACCAACCAACGTTCCGCCAGCAACTGACGCTAAACCACCTGTCATAACTGCAAAGAACTGCGAGTCAGTCATGTGTTTTAGGTAAGGCTTTACCATTAATGGTGCTTCAATGGTGCCAACAAAGATATTCGCCGTAGCAGACAAAGACTCAGCACGACCGATACCCAGCAGCTTTTGAATACCACCACCGATAAAGTTAATGATTTTTGGCATCACACCAATGTGATAAAGACCTGAGATAAGAGAGGAGAAGAAAACGATGATACCCAGAACATTGATCGCAAAGGTGAAGCCCCCTGTCGCCAAATTACCGAATAAAAACGCAATGCCCTCTTGACCATAGTTGATCAAATTCGACACAACACTGCTCACTGAATTCAGCGCATCTCGTCCTGCTGGTACATATAAAACCAACAACGCAAACAGTACCTGCAAAGCAAACGCAAACGACACCGTTCTCAGCTTTATATTTTTTCTATTTGTAGAAAGTAGCCATGCTAGGAATAGTATGGCTACGATACCAATAATTGAGTTCATAAAATGAATCCGACAGAAGGGGGATATAGAAGGCACCGGATTGTATAGCGGACTCAAAATGCTGCAAGTTGAGGATGTTAACAGTGTGAAAAGTTTAAGCGACCAATAACTGACCAACAAAATAACCAATTGAATTTATTGAAGATAAACGTTTGCTTATTTTAATTGTTTCCATATGGAAAATATGTTTCTGATTCAGGAAAAATTTTTGTGAAGTGAATCACCTTATGTGTCGTTCTACAACGTCATTGATCCTGTTATTTAGGAATAGAGATGTAAGGCGCCAAACGTTGGTCCCAATGACAAGGGTTGCCGATCTTCTGTTTGATAAAGTTAATCACTGCGGATATTTTTTTTGGCATATGCTGGCGGCTTGGGTATACCGCATAAAACGGCATCGACTGGCTGGCTTTCCAATCAGGTAACAGCTGTATTAACTTACCCGTTCTGAACTCATCACCCAGCAAGTAAGTGGCAAGGTAGGCAATACCCCAACCTGCAATAGCCGCATCCCGAACGGCTTCTGCCAGATCTACTGAATAGTTACCCGAGACTTTTACGTTCAATTCTTGCTGATCTTTGGTAAACGCCCACCCCGTATAGTCACGCTCCCAGCTTCTGTATATGAGGCAGTTGTGAGCAGATAGGTCATCCGGTTCTGTTGGCGTGTCATGTTTCAATAAGTAATCTGGCGATGCCGCAACAACAAACTGGCAATCCGTCAAACGCTGCGCAATGTAACCTTCAGGCAAATGCTCGTTGTTGGTTACCCATAAATCGAGCCCTTCGGCTAACATATCGACCTTATAGTCAAACAGATGTACTTCCACTTGAAGTTGAGGATACAGTTCGCGTAACTCTTGAATCGCTGGAATAATGTGTAAGGTACCAAATGATTGCGACAACCCAAGACGTACCAAACCTGCCACTTCATCCCGCTGGGTTTCCATCTCTAATGTGGCGCTGCTCACCGCTTGTACCACTTGCTCACAGTGATGAAAAAAGGTTTTCCCTGCCTCAGTCGGCGTAAAGCTTCGCGTAGTGCGTTGAACAAGCTTGATACCAAGAGACGCTTCTAACTGACTCAACTGTTTACTCACATGAGACACCGACACGCCTAAGCTCTTTGCAGCAGCTGTGAAGCTTTTGTGTTTAAGAAGAGCGGAGAAAATCACCATTTGTGCGGCACGTTCAGATAACACGCTTTACCTCGATTTGGTTATAGAAAAAACAAAGGGCTCCGAAGAGCCCTTGTATTGAAGACTGAATGCCAAATTGTTTGATGGCAGATCAGTATTTAATGCGGTCAGCCAAGTGACTCACAGCAAGTGCGAAGTAGTAAGAGCGGTTCCACTTCATCAATACGTTGTAGTTATTGTAAACCAGATACGTACGACCATTCTCGTCGTCCGGCATGATCAACCATGCTTTGATGTCTTCATCCAGTTTTGGCAACGGGCTACCGTCATATTTTGTGATACCTAATTGGCTCCACTCTTGAAGGTATTTGCCTTTTTCAGCCGTGCGCCCTTCTAGGCTGCGATCAATATTTTTAGGAACCTTAACTTGGCGACCCCAAGTATATTTATCATCCCAACCAGACTTGCTCAAATAGTTAGCGGTTGATGCAAACACGTCCGCTTCAGATTGCCATATGTCTTTTTTACCATCACCGTTGCCGTCAGCAGCAAAACGAAGGAAAGAGCTTGGCATAAACTGGCATTGACCCATCGCACCAGCCCATGAGCCTTTAAAGTTCTCTAGCTCAATATGGCCTTGATCGAGGATCTGAAGTGCCGACATAGTCTCTTTACGGAAAAACTCTTCACGACGGCCTTCAAATGCCATTGTGGATAGTGCATCAATCACTTTAAAGTTGCCGGTAAACTTACCAAAGTTACTTTCAACTCCCCAAAGTGCCACAATAAAGCGCGGGTGGACACCGTACTCATCGCCTATACGCTTTAGCTCGGTGTAATGCTCTTTGTAGAGTTGTCTGGCTTGCTTCACCTTCCATTCAGGCACCGCGCGAGGAATGTACTCATCCAATGTCAGTTTCTTTTCTGGTTGGTTTCGGTCCGCTTTTACTGCTCGGGGCTTGTACTCAACATTAGCAAAAGCAGCACTAATGACCTGCTCTGAGATACCTTTATCACGAGCTTCAGCACGCAGCTTATTCAAGTATTCATCAAAACCCTCGCTACTTGCAAAAACCGAGGTACACATACCAACGCTAAGCATGGTAGCCAGTATCTTTTTCATATTGCCCTCCTTGAGCAAGGCAGAAATCCCAGATGAAAAACGATGACGTTATTCGCCTTTCTGCTGGGCTTTTTGTTCTTTGTACTTTTCTAATAGGTTCTCCGGCGGCGGTGGAACCTGAAGAAAGAAGCCATCATTTTGTAATGAAGCCTTCACTTTTTCGATATCAACTTGTGCCAATTTACGGCCATCAAGTTTAATCGTCATGACAGCGATAGGCTTACCGAACATCTGCATTAAGGTGTCAGGAACCTGTGAAAAGTCATCCTTTTTCGGAATATAGAGATAAGTACCTTCTTTTTTCGAGCTTTTATAAATAGAACAAAGCATGACACGCCTTTTATGCTGATTTAGCCGCGTTGAGTGCGGATTAGGTTGAAAACGTCAAATTCTCGCAAACTTAATAGCAAATTTGAGATTAATTCACCTATTTACCCACGAGAGAACTTGCTGCGTCAAAGGATGAAATATAACATGACATACCTAGTTTAAGGCAACGCTCTTTCAATAAAGGCAAGAAGTCCACGATGACCCATTCACCAGACCTTAAAGGTAGCAGTTTTACATTGTCAGTTTTACACCTTTCTGACAATGAGATCGCAAAGACTGTCGAATTTTTGCAAGAAAAAGTTTCTCAAGCACCTTCTTTTTTTGCATCCGCGCCTTTGGTAATCAATATAGCAAAAGTACAAGGCGACATTGATTTCCCTAAGCTTAAACAAGGCATCTCAGATGCTGGTTTTATTCCGGTCGGTGTAACGGGCTGTAAAGACAAGCGTGTACAAAACCTTGCTTCCGAAGCTGGCTTCGCCATTATGTCGGCGAGCAAATCGCCAAGCCAAGCACCTGCCAAAATGGCACCAACGAAAGTAGTTCGTACGCCTGTCCGCTCAGGACAACAGATCTACGCAAAAGATGGTGATTTGGTGGTGCTAGCGCACGTAAGTGCAGGTGCTGAAGTCATTGCTGACGGCTCTATTCATATCCATGGCACACTTCGAGGTCGTGCGATTGCAGGAGCAAGTGGTCAGCAGGAAGCGCGTATTATTTGCCACGATTTACAAGCAGAACTGGTATCCATTGCGGGTGACTACTGGTTAAGCGATCAAATTGAAAGCGAGTACTGGCAAAAGAAAGTAATGATCAGTAAAGCCGATGAATCATTACATTTAGAAGTTCTCGCGATTTAATCTAAAAAGGAAAAAAAATGGCACGCATTATTGTAGTAACGTCTGGTAAAGGTGGCGTTGGTAAAACCACTTCAAGCGCAGCCATCGCCTCTGGTCTAGCTCTTAAGGGAAAAAAGACCGCGGTGATCGATTTTGACATCGGTTTGCGTAACCTCGATCTAATCATGGGCTGTGAGCGCCGCGTCGTGTATGACTTTGTGAACGTCATTAACGGCGAAGCGACATTAAACCAAGCGCTGATCAAAGATAAGCGCACGGACAACCTATTTATTCTTCCTGCTTCTCAAACTCGTGATAAAGACGCACTGACAAAAGATGGTGTTCAGCGCGTATTCGGCGAACTTGATGAAATGGGCTTTGATTTCATTATTTGTGATTCACCAGCAGGTATCGAGCAAGGCGCGTTAATGGCCTTGTACTATGCCGATGAAGCCATTGTCACAACGAACCCAGAAGTCTCTTCTGTACGTGACTCTGACCGCATTCTCGGTATTTTAGATTCTAAGTCACTGCGTGCAGAGCAAGGGCTAGAGCCAGTAAAACAGCACCTGTTACTGACTCGCTACAACCCATCTCGCGTCACTCAAGGCGAAATGCTAAGCGTTGAAGACGTAGAGGAGATCTTACATATTCCACTACTGGGCGTGATTCCAGAAAGCCAAGCCGTGCTTAACGCGTCAAACAAAGGTGTGCCAGTCACTTTTGACGATAACACCGATGCGGGTATGGCTTATTCTGACACCGTTGATCGCTTATTAGGCAATCAGGTTGAATTTCGTTTCCTTACTGAGGAGAAGAAAGGACTCTTTAAACGACTCTTTGGAGGCTAGACATGTCATTATTAGAATTTTTCCGTCCACAGAAGAAAACTTCTGCGAATCTAGCTAAAGAGCGTTTGCAAATCATTGTCGCAGAGCGCCGCAGCCAAAATGATCCTGCGCCGTCTTACTTGCCTCAATTAAAAGAAGACATCTTGAAGGTGATCAGCAAGTACGTGGCAATTGATCCAAATATGGTTGACTTAACATTTGAGCACAAAGACGACGATATCTCAGTTCTTGAGCTGAATGTGAAGCTACCAGACGAAGAAAAGTAATCAGTTTCTCTCGCCAGACGAATGCTCTAATTAGAACGAAAAAGGTTGGCATCGAGGCCAACCTTTTTCATCTTTCATTACTTTAATGCTTTATTCATCTTGTCGCCGAGTAAATCCAAACGCCACCCTTGCATCAAATCAGGCAATACTTCTGGGTCACGATCTTTTTTCCAAACCCAACTGATCAACTGATTGATCTGCTTTTTAGAGGCAAGGAACTCCGTGGCTAAACCTGACTTCTGCGAAGCCGATTTCACCAAGTCTTTCATATTTTTGAAGACCTGCTTGTAACCCGGATAGTCCATTAAACGCTCAATTTTCGCAGGATACTCTTCAGAAGGTGTTTGCTTCGCTTGCTTAACAATCGCGGCAATCTTCGCGCCATGGCGGTTAATCGCTCGGATATCAATATCTTCTGCTTCCATCTTCTTAAAGTTCGTTAAACCAAGACGAGCGACCGTTAATAGATCACCTTCTTTGAAGATAAAGTTCAGCGCTAAATCTCGTTTGATTGCTTCACGATAACGCCACGTCGCCAATGGCTTTAAAATAGCCAGCTCAGAAGGTTTTAATTGCCAAGCGCCCTTAATATCAAGGTAGGCATTCTCTTCATTGGTTACGCGAATACGTTTCGAAACGAGTAAATCACTTTCTTGCTGTACAGCTTCCCACCAACCTGCTTGCATCACCTTATCGAACAGCTTTTCGTATAACGGTAACAAGTAATGAACATCTGCGGCAGCATAATCTAATTGCTTTTGTGTCAGTGGACGAGCCATCCAGTCGGTACGTGATTCACTTTTGTCGAGCTCTACGCCTAAATATTCTTCCACCAGCGATGCGAAGCCTGTCGATAGGCCGTGACCGAGAAAAGCGGCCATCAGCTGCGTATCCACCATAGGGAATGGTGTACAACCAAAAGCGTTTTGGAAAACTTCTAAATCTTCACCACATGCGTGCAGCACTTTTAGCACAGAAGTATCTTTTAATAGCGCTACAAACGGCGTCATATCCGTTAATTCAGTCGGATCAATCAGCGAGAGGCGATTACCATCGAAAAGCTGAATCAGACCTAACTGCGGGTAGAAAGTGCGAATACGAACGAATTCGGTATCCAGCATCACTACGTCTGCCTCTCGGGCATGAGTGCAAACCTCTTCTAGGTCTTTGTTTTTAGTAATAATTTGATAGTTCACATACTTCTCGCTATAAAAATGCCAGCAAAACGCTGGCATTCTATCATTTTTTAAATCTCTCGACTCGACGAAATCGGCTTATGCGCTTTTCTTCGCAAGTTCAGCGTCATTCTCTTCGCGTAAAACACGACGCAAGATCTTACCGACATTGGTTTTAGGTAAGTCTTCGCGGAACTCAACCAACTTCGGAACTTTGTAGCCAGTTAAGTGTTCTCGACAATGCGCGATCACTTCGTCTTTGGTCAAGCTCGGATCACGTTTCACGACATAAATCTTCACTAATTCACCAGACACTTCATGCGGCTGACCAATAGCAGCAACTTCAAGTACTTTGCCGTGTAGTGCTACAACGTCTTCAATTTCGTTCGGGTAAACATTAAAGCCTGATACTAAGATCATGTCTTTCTTACGGTCAACGATATGCAGGAAGCCTTCGTCATCGAACTTAACGATGTCGCCAGTTGATAGCCAGCCGTCTTCGTTAATCGTATCTTTCGTTGCTTCAGGTCGTTGCCAGTAACCTTGCATAACCTGAGGACCACGAACTTGAAGTTCACCAGTTTCAGTATTCGCAAGAGCGTTGCCTTCTTCGTCCACGATACGAACTTCTGTTGATGGTACCGGCAGACCAATAGAGCCATTGTATTCAACAAGATCATGCGGATATGCCGCCACCAACGGAGAACACTCTGTTAGACCGTAACCTTCGAGCAAATAGCAACCCGTGGTCTTTTGCCATCTTTCTGCCACTGAGCGCTGCACTGCCATGCCGCCGCCAACGGCTAAACGTAGATTACTGAAATCCAACTCGTGGAAATCTTCATTATTGACCAATGCATTAAATAAGGTATTCACGCCCGTAATCGCAGTAAACGGATGCTTTTGTAGCTCTTTCACGAACCCTGGAATATCTCTAGGGTTGGTAATAAGTAAGTTACGACCACCCATTTCAACAAACAGCAGACAGTTTACGGTAAGAGCAAATACGTGATACAGCGGTAATGCTGTCACGACTAATTCACGCCCCGGAGATAAAACCGGTCCGTACGCGCCTTTTGCCTGTAGAACGTTCGCAATCATGTTGCGGTGAGTCAGAATCGCGCCTTTCGCGACACCTGTCGTCCCCCCCGTATATTGCAGGAATGCAATGTCATCCCCAGACATAAACGGTTTAACGTATTGTAGACGACGACCTTTACGTAGAGCCTGACGCATTGAGATTGCACCAGGTAAATCGTACTTAGGCACCATGCCCTTAACGTACTTCACGACAAAATCGACAATCGTACCTTTCGCTCGTGGCAGCATTTGACCAAGACTGGTTAACACTACGTGTTTGACTGGTGTTTTATCGACGATTTGTTCTAGCGTATTCGCAAAGTTAGACACAATCACAATCGTCGTCGCACCTGAGTCATTCAATTGGTGTTCAAGTTCACGAGGAGTGTAAAGTGGGTTAACGTTTACGGCGATACAACCTGCACGCAAAATACCAAACAACGCCACTGGGTATTGCAGTAGGTTTGGCATCATCAGAGCAACACGGTCACCCTTTTGCAGTTTTAACTCGTTTTGCAGATACGCTGCGAATGCGCGACTACGCTCTTCCAATTTACGGAAGGTCATAACCGAGCCCATGTTCATGAATGCTGGTTGGTCTGCATATTTTTGTACAGACTGTTCAAACATTTCTACCAAAGACTCATATTGCTCTGGATTAATGGTTTCAGGTACGTCACTTGGATAACGTGAAAGCCATGGTTTATCCACGATGTTACTCCTCGTTTATAACTGGCTAAAAAATAGCGTCCTTTTTATTTTGAAAGCTATTACAGCACAGCGAACGTGCTTGAGCACGCAACTCTCAAACACTTGTTTAAATTTTGTTAACTACACCAAGAATTCGCGTTGCGACCTCGAGTATTTGCTCTAAATGACAGTGATGACCACCCTTGACAGAAACCACTTGCGGTGGGTTCTCTCCCCAATCAGCTTGGTTAGATGGTAAATTCTGAAATCCTTGATCGCCTAATACAATCAAATGAGGACAACGTATTTGGCTGGTAATCGAGTTAGCATGCGCTTGCGCCATTCGGTAAAGCGACGCACATTTTAACTTGGCGTCATGCCGCCAATACCATTTATCTCCTCGCTGCTCTGTTCCACGCTCTACTATCGGTAGAAGCTGCTCAGCGGTTAATTGGTTGGCTTGCATGCGTAATTTTAACGCCAGATCGAAGGAGGCAATGGCTCGCTCTGGCTTGTTTTGCTGTCTTATTCGACTTAAAACGCCATCGCGAAGACGAGGCAAACTGTTAGTAGGATCCTCATGAAGAGGTCCTGCTCCCTCAATTTGCACAAGAGCTTCGACCTGCTCTGGAAACGCTGCACTATAGCAACTTGCGATTAAAGCACCAAGTGAATGCCCTACTAATATCAGTCTGTTTGGTGATAATTCGTCCAAAAACTGATACAAATCGGCAATATAGTCGTGAAAGGGGTAATAATTATCGTGAGATTTATGACTCGATAAACCGTGACCAAAATGATCGATGGCTAGGAGGTGTAAGTGAGGATTAAGTTGATTCAACTGCTCCATGAGCGCTTTAAAGCTGCCCGCATTATCTAACCACCCATGAAGAAAAACGACTGACAAGTCAGCCGTTTTCTCGTTCCCTATCTCAAGGGCTGCCATTTTGCCGGCAGGAAGCTCGAATTGACGCTCATGCATCGCAGATTATTTGACCTGTTTTATCACTTTACCGTCTTGTGGGAAATCATTACGCCACATGCGGCAGTTAATCGAGTAACATGGGTAAAAGTAGGTTGGCGAGTCATACATGCGTACACGTTCTTCAATTTTCCATAAACGGTACCCTTCCCCCTTTATTACCGGGAAGATGTAACCGTGCTCACCGATCTTTCCTTCTTCTTCCCCTGCTCCTTTGCCTACAACCGTCACCAAACGGCCTTCACTAAAGGCGACAGGCTCTAAATAGCCATCAAAATAGGCGACAAAACGCCCCGTAGGCTCTTCATCGATATCAGGTTTACCAGACTTACTGATAGGAAGGTTTACAATCTCTAGACGCGTTTTATCTTTAAAGTTATCCACTTTAGCGATGATTCCACCAAGGCGAACATCTTCACTCACTTGCCCCTGAGACTCAGCAAAAGCTTTATAGTCTGTAACGACCAATTCTGTGCTTGCATTTAGCTCCTCAGGCAACGAGCTACACGCAGACAAACCAACCGTAGCAAATAATGCGAGAAAAAACCGTCCAAAAACCTTCATAAACCACCTTTCAATATTAGTAACCCCAAGCTGGGGAGATCTCACACGTAAATATCGACACCAAGTAATTGAGCCAGTTCCTCTTTTTTAGCTCGATTCATGACATCCATGTACTGCTCCATTGCTTTACGTGCGCCCCCTTCAGGAAGGTCATATTGCACTTGAGCTCGGTGAATTTGGGACTCATCCACGTGTTTTATGGAGTGCGCCACGGCGTTAGCAACCTTTGAAGGCTGACCTACAGGCTGCTTTGTTTGTGATTTATTTACCGGCTTCTTTTGACTGGCTTTATTAGTGCGATTTGCACCGGGAATCAAAGAAGGAGGCAAGCCATTAATCGACGCCATAGCACTCCATAAAAATACAGGGCAAACGCCCTGCTTTTTGTCAGGTTAATGAAAAACGGACTATTCGCGACCAGGAAGTTTTTTCCATGTCACATTATCACGTAAATAAACAGGGCTCGAATCTTCGACCGGCACGGTATTACCCTTTTTAAATTCTTGTTCAGCAAGAATCACAATGTCTTGTGAATCAGGGTACAGAACGTCACCATGCGTCAAATTAAACGGTAGGTCTGCTAATACTTCTTGGTAAGCATCCCAACCAGTACCTGCTGTCGTCCACGTTTTGTCGTCTGCTTGTGCTTCTTCAACGAGACGTGCTGGTGGAATTACGCACTCTGCATCCATCTCTGCCCACTCACCGTTTGCTTGGCGAGTGTAACGTGCCCAGTAAACTTCACCCATACGTGCGTCAATGGCCACAGCGACATCGGTCACACCATGTAAGCGATAGCTACCTTGAGCCATTGCAGCCAGCGTTGAAACGCCGATCATAGGTAAGTCAGCACCGAACGCCAAACCTTGTGCGATACCAATACCGATACGAACGCCAGTAAAGCTACCTGGACCACGTCCAAACGCTAACGCATCCAGCTCTTGTAGAGTCAGGCCAGCTTCTTTGAGTACTTCATCAACCATTGGCAGTACTTTTTTGGTGTGATCGCGTGGTGCAACCGCGCTACGTGAAATCACTTGATCATTAGCCAACAACGCAACTGAACAGTTTTCAGTCGCTGTATCGATAGCAAGAATTTTTGCGCTCATTTAACTCTCTACAACTTTCATTTATTGGGTTATGCCTCAGCACTTGCGTCTGTGACAGATTGTTCTGCTTTCAGGAATGCTTTGATTCCATCTAAGTCTCGCGTCCTTGGGATAGGTGGTAGGCTTCCGAGGAAAATACCACCATAGTCTCGCGTGACGAGGCGATTATCACAAATGATCAACGCACCGTGATCCTTCTGATCTCGAATTAATCGCCCTACTCCCTGCTTTAACGTAATCACTGCATCCGGGATTTGTACTTCAGCAAATGGTTCACCGCCACGTAATCGACAATCCTCGATACGGGCTTTGAGTAACGGATCGTCAGGGGCGGTAAACGGTAATTTGTCGATAATAACACAGCTCAGCGCATCACCTCTAACATCAATCCCTTCCCAGAAAGCGCCCGTCGCCACGAGTAAAGCGTTACCCAGTTCCATAAACTCCGCCAAGGTTTTCTGCTTACTCATCTCCCCTTGCATTAACACAGGCAGCTCAAGTACTTCTCGGAACTTCTCACCTAGTTCACGCATCATGCTGTGCGAGGTACATAAAAAGAAGCAGCGACCATCATTTTCTTCAATCACCGGAGCAAGCATTCGGACTAACTTATCCGCTAAGCCGTTACTGTTTGGCTCTGGCAAATACCTTGGCACACAAAGGCGCGCTTGCTTTTGATAATCAAAGGGGGACGGCAGAGAAAATTGCTTTGTAGGCTTGAGGCCAAGGCGCTCAGTAAAGTGCTTGAAATCGCCCGATACGGCTAGGGTTGCTGACGTGAAAATCCAAGCGCCTTGTTTAATCTCTATTTGCTCATGGAACTTGTCCGCGACAGAAAGAGGCGTAATGTGCAGAGCGAAATGACGAGGCGAGGTATCGTACCAGTATGAGTAACCGGTAATATCGACATCACATACCCGGTCGATACGGCCTTTGATCAAATTGGCTCGTTCAAAAGCGGTATCCAGTAATTGACTGCGCCCTAAAGCTATTTTGAGTACATCAATCGCCAATTCGAGGCTGTCAGTTAAGCGCAATAATTCTCGCTTAATAGAACCTGATTGCAACGCCTCACGCCAGTTGCCACGAAAGCCTGGCTCACCCAATACAATCCGCATGTCCATTGCGCTTTGCATGAGTTTGTCGCCCACTTTTTGCAATTGACGCATATCTTTGGCTTCGGTGCGGTAGGCTATTTCAATGTCTTTGGCAAGATCGTGAATTTGGCGGCTTGAAACTGACTGGCCGAAATATTCGCTCGCAATATCTGGCAACTGATGAGCTTCATCAAAAACAAACACATCGGCTTCTGGAATCAGTTCACCGAATCCTGTTTCTTTGATCGCTAAATCAGCAAGAAACAAGTGATGGTTCACTACAACAATGTCGGAATCCATGGCTCGCTTACGCGCTTTCAATACAAAGCAATCGGTGTAGCTCGGACACTCTTTACCTAAACAGTTATCATTGGTTGAGGTGATGGTCGGAATGATCATGCTGTCTTCTGGCAGATCATCACAATCACCAAGGTCACCTGTTTTGGTTTCTGATGACCAAGCACGCACTTTAACCAGTTGAGTTAATAACGTCGGGTCAGATTCATTAGTGTGGCTTTCGACCATTTGGCGGCTCAAACGATCCAAACACAGATAATTAGAACGCCCTTTTAATAATGCCACTTGACCATAAAAACCAAGCGCATTGACCATGAGCGGTAAGTCCCGATGGTACAACTGCTCTTGCAAGTTTTTCGAGCCTGTACTGATAATCACTTTTTTACCGCTCAACAGCGCAGGGACTAGGTATGCGAAGGTCTTACCGGTTCCGGTTCCTGCCTCCACCACCAACTGGGTTTGATCTTTGATCGCACTGCTGACGGCTTCCGCCATATCGATTTGTGGCTGACGAGCTTGAAAGCCAGGAATGGCCTTACCTAACGCGCCATCAGAGGAAAAAGTTTTTGCGATCATGCTTGGTATTGAGTTTGAAAAATTATCGAGAGTATATCAGAGGAATAGGAGTGACATCAGCCCACAATCTGACCAGCTTGCGGCGACACAAGGATATTTTGTTGAAACCAACGTAAGAATAGATTATTTATGGTGAAACATGGCAGTACAGTTACACCCGCCAGGGAATAATAACAAATTCGTACGCTAAAATATTAATGCATGGAAGTACCTGATTTATGGAAAAGAAAACACTGTTGACCCACTGTTCTGACGCCCCGG
Organism: Vibrio sp. Vb1166; assembly: GCF_033338695.1. Taxonomy (NCBI): domain Bacteria; kingdom Pseudomonadati; phylum Pseudomonadota; class Gammaproteobacteria; order Vibrionales; family Vibrionaceae; genus Vibrio; species Vibrio sp. Vb1166. The sequence continues at coordinate 77,431 of NZ_JAWOTE010000008.1, forward strand.
GTCTCATCTCGAAAATTACTAATATCTGTTACAAGCACCAACTCAACATCGTTCACAATAACGAATTTGTTGATAATACCAGTGGCCACTTTTTCATGAGAACGGAGTTGGAGGGGTACTTCAACGATCAAACGTTTCTTGCCGACTTGGACCAAGCTCTCCCGCAAGGTGCTAAGCGTAAATTGGTTGGCTCTCGCCGTAAGCGCATCGTCATTCTCGTCACAAAAGAAGCGCATTGTTTAGGCGATATTCTGATGAAAACCTACGATGGAAGCCTAGATGTTGAGATCGCCGCTGTGGTGGGGAATTACGACAAACTGCAAACTCTCACTGAACGCTTCGACATTCCTTACCACCATGTGACCCATGAAAACCTTAGCCGTGAAGAACACGAGCAGAAGATGCTAGAAGTGATCGATCAATACGATGCTGACTTTTTGGTGCTAGCTAAATACATGCGCGTATTAACGCCGACGTTTGTTGAGAAATATCACCACAAAATCATTAATATTCATCACAGCTTCTTACCTGCTTTTATTGGCGCGAAGCCATATCAACAAGCTTACGATCGCGGTGTGAAAATCATCGGTGCAACAGCACACTTCGTGACTAATGATTTAGATGAAGGGCCGATCATCAAGCAAGACGTAATTCCTGTCGACCATACATTCAATGCCCAAGATATGGCGCAAGCGGGACGCGATGTAGAGAAGAACGTATTGAGTAAGGCTTTGAATAAAGTGATCAATGACCACGTCTTTGTTTATGGGAATAAGACAGTGATCCTGTAATCCCTCCGTACTAGTTACAACGATAGTGAAACCCGTCCAACTTGGCGGGTTTCATCTTTTCAGAAGATCCCCCCTCCAATTCTAACCATCAAAGTTAAACCGATACGTTATAATTTTTCATTTCTCCACAACTATTTACTGAGAGAATGATTCCGTTTATCATTTGCCCTCCTTATAATAAACCACGTTAATATTACGGAATTAAAATGAAAAAAACGTTAGTGGCTTTTCTGATTGGGCTGACTTTACCAGCAACCACAATCGCAGATACTCTTGAGCCTGTTCAGAATGATGTATCCACTCGCATTATCGGCGGCGAACCTGCCAACACTTCCGACTGGAAATTTATTGCTTCACTGGTACGTAAAGGACAACCTACATCTATTGGTCACTTTTGTGGTGGCAGTTTCCTAGGTGGAAAATACGTATTAACTGCTGCGCACTGTGTGGAAGGTCTTAATGCGGACGATCTGGATATCGTTCTTGGTCTTTATGACAAAAACAGAGAGTCTCAAGCACAGCGCATCGCCATTAAAAATATCTATTCACATGATGAATATAACAACATAACAACGAACAATGACATCGCTCTTATTGAATTAGAACGCAATATCGATAGCGCAACTATTGACCTGGCAACGCCAGAACTTTTAGATAGCGTACGCGTAGGAGACAAGTTGCACGTGGCTGGATGGGGAAATACGTCCACGACAGACCGAATATACCCAACCGTTTTACAACAAGTAGATTTGGAATACGTAGATCGAGCTACCTGCCAAAACCTACCAGGAAACTACTCTAATGTATCAGATGACGGTATTTGCGCCGGATACTATTGGGGAGGTAAAGATAGCTGCCAAGGAGATAGCGGCGGTCCACTCATCGTTGATGATAACGGTATCAACAAATTGCTAGGCGTGGTCAGCTGGGGGGATGGATGTGCTCAACCAAACGCTTATGGTGTTTACGCCAACGTCGCTCATTTTCAACACAATGGATGGATAGATAGCCATCGCAATACTATCAGCTTCACTAAGTACCGAGATCTTCGTTTCGTTGAGCGAAAAGCGCAGCAAGAGACCTTTACTATTCGTAATGACGATACTATCCCATTCAACATCTACCAAAGCACAATATCATACGGAAGTACCATCGAGAAAAGCACTTGTACTGGTACCTTAAAGCCTTCGCAAAGCTGTCAAATTACCGTCGGCTACCAACCTAGCTATTCGGGATCAGAAACAACGATAGAGCTCTTTACCGATCATCCGAAACTGTCCAGACTCACAACAACTTTCGAGTATTCAGGTGTAGATAAAGCAAGCAGATCAGTGCGTAATGCCATTCCGCTAGCAGACGCAAATGTTTATACCGGTCAAAACGCTTGGACGGCTGAAAATGGTGAACTGCAATCAGCGGATATGGGAGCTTATCCTGGTGTATCTGAGCTGGTTTTGACCGATCTTCCGAAGGGCAAACTTACCATGGATCTCAAAGTAATGTCCGATGGTTTTGATTACTTGTTCATCTTAGTTAATGGTGAAATTTACGATAGCACCAACCAACTCCTCGATTATAAAGAGATCCAGATCGATCTTTACAAAGCATCTAATACGATAACGTTTGAATACGTCCAACACCCGTTTTCAAGTGGCATTTACAGCGCGCAAGCATTTGTTCGCAACATAAATATGTCAGTCAGCACAGATAATACGGGCGATGCTGGTAACGACGTTAATAAAAAGTCTAGTTCAGGCGGCAGTTTATCTATTGGCCTACTGGTGTTAATGGCTGCAGGTTCATTCGTACGACGCAAAAAAAGGTAACGAGATGAAACATAGACTCAAGATATTCCTACTTGGTTTGGGCACTATCAGTTTAACTGCATGTTCAGCAAACGCAGGACTGCAAACAAACCAGACGTCTGAGCACCAAGCAATGATGGTAGAGACTTATAGGACAAGTGAGAGTCAAATTTCATTTATCACAGAGTCTAACGGCTGCAGTAAGAACGATGATTTTAGCCTAAAAATAGAGCAAAGCTCACAGACAGAAGCTCTTATTACTATCGTTAGAGACAAGGCGGATCATTGTAAACGAATGCCGTTTGCCAAAACTTTTACACTGCCTTTAGATGAAGAGTTGAAAGGCAAAAAACTTTCCATTACCAACCCAAAAAGCAAGTCACTGGCTAAATAGTGATTCGCTTACGAAAGGGAGCCTCGGCTCCCTTTTTGCCTATCGCAACTCAGCAATTCTCACCCTAGCGTTTTACGCCTGCTCGGACTCCACAATACGCTTAAGTGAATGCGGGTGCAGTTTGATACAAATGCCTTGGTACTTAAACGCCACTGTTGGGTTATTCAAGCGTTCGCCATCCCCTTTCGGGCTCGACAGTTTGATCTTCACACCCAGCTCTTCTAACTCATTAAAGCGTGCGCCAAACGCTGGGTAAGTGTGTTTCAAATCAGCAAGAAACTCGTCTGCAGTTTCGGTATGAGACGGAATAACAAACTCCACATGTTCCCAGCTTTCAGTTGGGTAGATTTTGCCTTCCGCAGGGTATGGCAGTTCCAGACACTCTATCTTCCAGCCACGGCTTTCTAACGCTTTGTCGAATTCAATAACAATAATCGGGCGACCGTTGATTTTCGCTTGTGAAATCACCTTACCGTATTGATTCCATGCTTCATGCGCGGCTTTTGCTGTTTCAGTATCATTAATTCGCAGCGCAATATGGTCAGCTTGAGCAAAGCTCAGATCCAGTTTTAACAGGGATGCAAGCTCTTCAATCTTCGCCATAAATGCATCCAGATCTTGGATCATCAATTTAGGCGCTAGGCGTTTTTCAACTAGTTGAGTCGTCATTGTGGCTCTCTTTTGGGGCGATTTATCTCATTACTCTGAGCGCAATAGTAAACGCAAACCAAACCACATTTCCATTCAATCGAAAAAGTATAAATTTCCCCAATTCCTCTCTGTATGAAAAGCAATAAAGTTGTTATCATTAGCCCCATTTTTGTGAACTCCAACAGAACTCGGCACTTACTTCGCCGAGTTCTTCGTCCTTGAATTGAAGGAAACGCGTGTGAATATCCAAGCACTTATTAATGACAAAGTATCTCAGGCTCTAGAAGCCGCTGGCGCACCTGCAGGCAGTCCTGCGGCAGTACGCCAATCAGCAAAGCCACAATTTGGTGACTACCAAGCAAACGGCGTAATGGGCGTTGCTAAAAAACTGGGTACTAACCCACGAGAATTTGCACAGAAAGTACTGGATGTTCTAGACCTAGATGGTATTGCGAGCAAGACAGAAATCGCTGGTCCTGGTTTCATCAACATTTTCCTAAGCGAAGAGTTCCTAGCAAAACAAGCGGAAGCAGCACTGGCTGACTCACGTCTTGGCGTTGCAGCAGACGAAGCTCAAACTATCGTTGCTGACTACTCTGCACCAAACGTAGCTAAAGAAATGCACGTTGGTCACCTACGTTCAACCATCATCGGTGATGCGGTGGTACGTACTCTTGAGTTCCTAGGTCACAAAGTGATCCGTGCGAACCACATCGGCGACTGGGGTACTCAGTTCGGTATGCTTATCGCAAACCTTGAACGTGTACAACAAGAGTCTGGCGAAGTTTCTATGGAGCTTGCGGACCTTGAAGGCTTCTACCGCGAATCGAAAAAGCTGTACGATGAAGATGAAGACTTCGCAGTAAAGGCGCGAAACTACGTTGTGAAACTGCAAAGCGGTGACGAGTACTGTGCAGAAATGTGGAAAAAACTCGTTGATGTAACCATGATCCAAAACCAGCGCAACTACGACCGTCTAAACGTGTCACTGACTCGTGACGACGTGATGGGCGAGAGCATGTACAACGACATGCTTCCTAAGATCGTTGCAGACCTAAAAGAACAAGGTCTTGCCGTTGAAGATGATGGCGCGCAAGTTGTATTCCTAGATGAATACAAGAACAAAGATGGCGAACCAATGGGCGTTATCGTTCAAAAACGCGATGGCGGTTTCCTATACACAACAACAGACATCGCATGTGCAAAATATCGTTATGAAGAGCTAAGCGCAGACCGTGTGCTTTACTTCATCGACTCACGTCAACACCAGCACCTAATGCAAGCTTGGACAATTGTTCGTAAGGCAGGCTACGTACCTGAGTCAGTATCTCTTGAGCACCACGCGTTCGGCATGATGCTTGGTAAAGATGGTAAGCCATTCAAGACTCGTGCGGGTGGTACCGTTCGCCTTGCCGACCTTCTAGATGAAGCAGAAGTTCGTGCAGCACAACTGATCGAATCTAAAAACCCTGAGCTAGATGCGGAAGAAAAAGAGAAGATCTCTAAAACAGTTGCAATGGCAGCGGTTAAATACTCTGACTTATCTAAACACCGTACGACTGACTACGTGTTCGATTGGGACAACATGTTAGCGTTTGAAGGTAACACAGCACCATACATGCAATATGCATACACTCGCGTAGCTTCTATTTTCGCTAAAGCTGGTGTTGCTATGGACGCTCTCCAAGGCGACATCAAAATCACTGATGAGAAAGAGAAAGCACTTATTGCTAAACTTATGCAGTTCGAAGAAGCGGTTCAATCTGTCGCTCGCGAAGGCCAACCGCACATCATGTGTAGCTACCTATTCGAACTAGCAGGTCAGTTCTCTAGTTTCTACGAAGCGTGCCCTATCCTAGTTGCTGAAGACGAAGCTGTGAAACAAAGCCGTCTGAAACTAGCTGCGCTAACAGCGAAGACCATCAAGCAAGGTCTGTCTCTACTAGGTATTGATACTCTAGAGCGTATGTAATCCGCTTTTACGTAGGTAGCTTAAGTAGCACAAGCTAAATGATGACAAAGGTTGACGTGAAAGCGTCAACCTTTTGTTTTATCTGGCGTATACTGATGTCATTCAATTCAAATCGGACAACATAATGAGTTTTGAACTGCACCCTCAACTGGCAAAAGACACCACCGTTATCGGCCACTTCCCACTGTGTGTGGCGCTTCTGCATAAAGATAACGCCGTGCCATGGGTTATCTTGGTCCCTAAACGTGCAAACCTAAAAGAGCTTCACCACTTGCCAATGCAAGAACAGCAACAGTTTTTGCTAGAGTCTCAAGCGGTAAGCCAAGCACTGGAAGCAACATTCCGTCCAGACAAGCTAAACCTTGGTGCGCTAGGTAATATGGTGCCACAGCTGCACATTCACCATATTGCTCGCTTCAAAGATGACGTAGCATGGCCGGGACCGGTTTGGGGTAACACCAAAGGTGAATTCCGTACAGAAGAAGAGCAAAACGAATTGCTTGGTCGCATTAAAAATGTGCTGTCACTGAGTTCTATTTTCCAAAAAGCATAAGCACTGCTAGCGAAAATAATTCGCCTTTGAATACGGCTGAAATAGACAGAGAAAGATTAATACGTATTTGTAACAATCTTTCTCATTTTTCTGGGATTATCACTAAAATAAAACTTGTTTAGACTACCAGCTCAGTTAGAGAGGGTCATCATGAAACAAGTCTTCAACACATTCCGATACGTCAGCTGGATCGCCATTATCTGTTCTATGGCTGCTTCATTCTTGCTTTTTCTTATGGGTGCAGCAAAAACCTATTCGGCATTTGCGGTCTTCATTCTCAATCAAACACCTCCAGAAGCACTCGCACATTTAGATAAAGCAGACATCGCTTATTTGATCAAGTCACTGGATACGTTTCTTGTCGCACTAGTTTTGTTCATCTTTGCTCACGGCATCTACACACTATTTATTTCCAACAAAGCTAAAGCGAAAACACAAGAGCAGTCGGTTTTGCATTGGATCAGAACCCCAAACATCGGCCATCTAAAAAACATTTTGGCTGAAGTCATCATCGTGATCTTGTTTGTGAAGTTCTTAGAGCTCGTGCTGATTAACTTCGACAGCTTAGATTGGACGATCTTAACATTACCTATTTCGATTTTAGTTTTAAGTCTTGGTTTAAAGTTCCTAGAGTTAGGCGCGACTAAACACTCTGAAGAACATTAATTTCGCTGTATTCACAAACAATAACCAGCAAAATAAAAGCCGCATCATTGCTGATGCGGCTTTGTCGTTTTTACGTGATAATTTTTAGGTGACTAATTTTGATAGTCGCTACATGGTGACTGTCAGAGACAAACCATCTTGTTTAGTCACTGAGTAGCGAACACGAGTCACGTCATGAGCTTTATTAGTGTCGACTAGGCGGCTAATTTTGCCCTTCTTAATCCACACGTTTAACATCGCGTCGGCGCCATCTTCACTCATCCCAAACTGTTTAGCCAGATCTGACTGGGAGACGGTTCCTTTGTCTACAATGTATTGATAAAGCTCTTTTAAAATCATGCTACTTGCGCCTCTAATGCACCGTTTTGTTTCTTACCAACTTGTTTGAACACACGGTATGTGCCAAAGAAGATAGCTACGATCACAGCCATCCAAATACCACTTGTTACTGGGCTATCTGCGAAATGCGTCAATTGGTTGTAGAACGTCGCACATAGGTAAGCCAAGCCCATTGTCCAAACCGCGATAAAGCGTGCGAACTTATGACCAAACTCACGTACGTAAGCACCCATCGCCGCCACACAAGGAGTGTACAGTAGGATAAAGATTAGGTAAGCAAATGCGGCATTGCCAGAAGCAAACTGCGATTTAATGTTACCGAAGATAGAAGCATCGACTTCTTGTTCTTCGGCAACGGCATTTGAGTCAGTTAAGTCACCCACTTCAATGCCTAGTGGATCTGAGTAGCTCAAACCGGCTAAGTTTTCAGGGATACTCATTACTGCCTCTTCTAGGCTGCCCATTAGATCAAATTCTGCGTCTTCACCGTCACTTGGCGTGGTGTATAGACTGTTAAGCGTACCAACTACCGCCTCTTTTGCGAAGATACCGGTAATGATACCAACCGTCGCTGGCCAGTTATCTTCTTGAACACCGATTGGCGCGAATACTGGAGTTACAACTTGCGCAGCTTTAGAAAGCACCGAGTTTTCGCTGTCTTCATTACCAAAACTGCCATCAGTCCCCAATGAGTTGAAGAAACTCAGAATAGCAACAACGATAACGATGGTTTTACCTGCACCAAGTACAAAGCGCTTTAGCTTTTGCCAAGTTTTGATCACCACGTTTTGTAGCGTCGGAAGCTCATAGTCTGGCATTTCCATTACTAGGCTATCACTGCTACCTGGGTAAAGCGTGTGCTTAAGGAAAAGACCTGTGAAGATCGCTGCCACAATACCAAGTAGGTAAAGTGCGAATACAATGTTCTGGCCAGAACCTGGGAAAAATGCCGCAGCAAATAGCGCGTATACAGGCAGACGAGCACCGCATGACATAAATGGCGCCATAGATGCAGCCAGTTTACGCTCACGTTCTTGGTCTAGAGTACGAGTTGCCATGATTGACGGTACGTTACAGCCAAAACCAAGAACCAATGGTACAAATGCTTTGCCCGGTAGGCCGATCTTCTGCATCACTTTATCTAGTACGAATGCTGCACGAGCCATGTAACCTGAGCTCTCAAGTACCGCTAGGAACAGGTACAAACACGCGATAACCGGAATGAAGGTTGCAACCGTCTGGATACCACCACCGATACCATCAGCAAGAACCGTCACTAACCACACAGGCAAATGACCGTCTAACAAGTGATGCCCACCATCAACCAACAATGCGCCCACACCAATGTCAAAAAAGTCGATAAATGCACTACCGATGTTAATCGAGAACATAAACATCAGGTACATAACAACAAAGAAGAAAGGAATTCCAATCCACTTGTTCAAAATAAACTGGTCGAGTCTTTCAGTCACACTACGACTTAACTTGCCTTCGCTTCGGCGAACTTTTTTACACTGTTCATGCAGATGCGTGTACTTAGTATCCGCGACATGCAAATCGATATCCAAATCTAACGTCGTAATGACTTCCAAGACTTTGCTTCTATCAATATCAGAAAGACTATTGAGCACCATTGTGTCTTTTTCAAGCGCACGAATCGCTAGTGCACGATGAGCGACGTTTTGGTCGTTAAAAAGTGCGGAAACCGTTTGAATTGCCGACTCCATCTTCTCACCGTAATGCAAAGACAATTCTTTAAGTGGCACTCCTTGAACGATGGATTTATGGAGCTTTTCTCTAAATTCTGCCACTTGAGTTTTATTGGTTGCAGATAAACTGACAACCGGACAACCTAACGTTTTCTCAAGCTCTGCAACGTTAATCATCTGACGTTCACGCTTTAGCGCATCCATCTTGTTGAGGACAACAATCATAGGGCGACCAAGTTCGCGAAGTTGCAGCGTCATATATAAGCTGCGCTCTAAACTTGTAGCATCCACCACGTTAATAATGAGATCAGCAGGATGAGTTAGAACCGCACGCGATGCGATGGATTCATCAATACTATTACTATCATTACCACTGTCTAATGAGTAAATACCCGGAAGGTCAGTGAGCAAAAACTCATCCCCAGCATGCTTGAATTGTCCCGTTTTCTTTTCAACCGTGACGCCTGCCCAGTTACCAACTTGCTGTTTTGCGCCAGTTAAACCATTAAATAGCGTCGTTTTACCACTATTAGGGTTACCTACGGTTAGCACTTGATATTGCATTACACTCGCTCCACTTCAATTTTCTGAGCAATTGTTTCTCGCAATGCGACAGACACACCACGGACTTCGACTTGTAAAGGATCGCCCATTGGCGCACGTCGAATCACTTTGACTTCTGTATTGGGAAGCAGCCCCATTACCATGAGTTTCTTTCTGATATCTGATGAAAGACCATCTAACAACCGAATCGTCACCGTATCGCCAGGATTAATCTCTGATAACTTCATAGTGGCCCTTAAGAGTATTGCTAATGAGAAATATTATTATTTAATAAGTTTAGGTTGCCAATATTACTCCCCTATACCCCTTCAATCCTTGTGTGAAATCAAAGATTCCGTAAATGTTTTCACGCTTTCAAACGTTAACTTCGTAAATTTCCTCTCGTTATTTACGTCAAAATTAACAATTAAAAATGACACCTAACGAAACAAAAATGTCACAAACCAAGATAGAAAACAAAAAATGCAAATTAAAACAGTGGGTTAATTAAAAAACAAAACGTTGTCGCTTTTCTCATATAAACATGGCGTTATTTTTATAAGAAAAATAAGTAACCTCTCGTATAGTTACTCCATCGAGAGGGCAACCTCTCTAATAAATTCCAGAGGTGGCATGGCAACATGTCACTCCGGCAGCAAGCGAAGGTGTCCTTGACACCCGTGGTATAGTCCCCCCGGCTATACCACGATATTTTTTTCACCTCTTTCAAAACTTCTTTACCTTATCCATCTTTTCAACACAGTTTTCGTTTTCACGAATGTCGCATGCCATCACTCCCCCAAATGAACAACGCTCTTTTGATACAGCAATACAACTGTCATTTATTTGTTGCAACTATCAGTAAATCATTCTCTTGAAGCCATTTATGCTTATTGCTATGAACATCGCGACTAACAGATAGAACGTGATCGTGCTTACGTGTTGAGAATGGATTTGTAGGCTAGATGTGATGAAGAAACAATGAAACTTACTGCGTTAGCAACTGCAGCAATAATAGAGCACTGTATGCAGCTCCCCAGCATCTTAACTATTAATTAGGGAGCGTATAATGAAGGTTTTCTAGTTAATTTCTTGGCTTTCTTGAGTCAAAGCAAACTTGGAAGGGGGCAAACCAAAATGCAGCTTAAACTTTTGGCTAAAGTAAGATGGATCATTAAAGCCACAGTTAAAGGCGACTTCACTGATTTTCTCACCCGCCAATAACTTTTCACACGCCGTTTCCAAACGAACCTCTGTGACATAGTCTTTTAACGTTCTTGACGAGGCAGATTTAAAACGTCTCTGTAAAGAGCGTTCAGACATATACAGCATTTTAGCGGCTGACGCAGTGCCAAATTCAGGATCATGGTAATGCTCTGCCACTAATTGATAGACTTTTTGCAACCACTCTTTCTCTGGTGTGACTTGATCTTCTGCAATAGTTACAGGATTGAGTTCTTGCTGCGGTTCATCCAGATAACTCCTTTCCTTCGCAGATGGCCATGTAATCTCGACTTTGTTTTGAGCATCAGAAGAGAAGACAGCCAAATAACCACCACTCGTTGTCACTAGTTGGGCAAGGTGGTCAATACTCAACTCAGAGTGATTTAAGTTAGATGGAAGCCCAGTCGCGACTTTATTAGGTAATTGCGTCCCGTAATCAAGAAAGCTCAATGACACAATATCATGTCCCTCTTCTAGCATAATTCTAACCGTTTGACCTCGGAAAGAGCGCTTGATGATATTGGCAAAAATGCTATTGAAAATAACATCAAGATTAAAACTTTCCAGAGCAACCCGGCTCTGCTTGCTCTCATCTTCTAGCTCTACCAAAATACCCGCTTTTGCAAAGTCATCTTGCCATACATCAACCACTGACTGAGTTATCTGACTCAAGTTGTAGTTCTGACTCCCACCACTTACATCACTTGGAACACTTTTGAGTTCATTTAACTGCCAATTCGTTTTAGCCAAATGATCCTCTGTCGCAGTATCCAGAGGCATAGGTAGTTTCGCCACAATAAAGTCGACGCTTGATTTTATGGATAGAGCTACATGGTCTACGAGTAGGTTTCTAACTTGAATCTGTTTACGTAATTGCTGGTTGCTCGTAAGCAACACTCTACTTTGATGTCTTAACTGATTCGTTTTGAGAGTCACTTGAGCTGCTAGATCACGGTTAGCCTGTACAACGTAGCGAGAGCGCCAGAAAACAAGTAATGCGACGACCGCAATACTAGCTACGACAAAGCCTAAAATAGCAAATCGCGATAGATACCAAGGATGAAGGACGATAAAGTGAGATTCTAAACCAACGACTCCAGTGGCAACTTGAGACTCATTACTGACCTGCAAGTGATATTCACCGGAACTAAGGTGCTCGAGTGTCAGTTGGCCCCCCTCTAACGTTTGCCATGGGTCATCGTTGTTCAATCGATAGTACAAATTTTGACTGTCTGGTTTTGGCATCACACCGAATAAAAAACTCAGCGAAGATCCATATGGCAGTGTGAGCCCATTCAGATCGGCACTACCAACTTGCAGAACTTCATTTTCAAGCACTACTTGGCTAACAATAAACTTAGACTCTGGGGGATTAGATACAAGCAGCTTGGATGCTTCTGCTTTTACGAGTCCGTACTTCGACCCCAGAACAAGCTCTCGCTCACCAATTTCTGTCTGCTGTATAACGCTACAAATACCAGGGAGGAACTCATTGTTCATTAAGCCTGATGACGATGAGTAATGTTTCACTAACTCACCCGAAAGGTGGTAATAGCTTAAACCGACAGAGGAAGCTAACCATACACCTTGCCTGTCTCTGATCAAGCAAGCAGGTCTGGCGTTGGGCTCACTCATTTCAACAACACGTTTTTCATCGCTTCGTGTATCAGTTTTAAACACACCATAAGATGAAGCAAACCACTGGCTGCCATCAACCGCCGTGGTCATGTCTAATGATTCACCAAACTTTTCTGAAAAACGGATAAACTGGATGTTGTCATTACTGTATTGGTATACGCCATGATCGGTGCCTATTAATAGGGCATCTTCAATATCATATAGGCGCGTAACCTTAGCAGGCAAATACTGACTTACTAGCCACTCACTTCCAAAGTTTCGTACGCTTTGTGCAGCAGTATCAACATTGTAAAGATGGTATCCGCTTGATACCCAAAGACGGTCATCACCATCAACGGTCACATGCTCTACGGCATGTCCAGCCATAACCTGTAAATAAGGAAATGTAATCTTGTTGAGACCATTTAGCTCAAATATTTCCAGCCCTTTTGAGGTTGCAAGCCAAAGCATGCCGTTTTGAAACGCAAATTCATTGATCTGCGACTCCAACTCTAAGACTTGGTTAATCCCACTCTTTCCTGAACGATAAATCTTTCGGTCATCAGCAAACCAAAGCGCACCATCAGGACCTTCAATAGTTTGCCGAATTCGTCCTGATAGGGTGTGTGAGTCATAACTACTAAAGGTCACTCGTTCAAATTTTTTACTAAATAGCGAGTAATAACGAATACCTTGGTTAGTCGCAATCCACATCCCTCCCATATTGTCGCTCAACAACGAATAAATCTTCGTGTTATCTAACTCTAACTCAAGAAAGCTTGCAGGCGCGACTTCGGTGACCTCACCTGAAAAAAATGAGTACAAATAAAGGCCATGCTCTGTCCCCACCCAATACTCTTGATTTGTCTCTGCGAATGTCAAAACATGTGAGCCGCCAATTCTAATCACTTCTTTATCAGGCTGGTAAATGTTGAAAATTAAAGCGCCACGCAATGTACCTATCAAAATTTCTCTTCGCGTGTGTGAATAATAGACTTTCTCAATGTAGTTTTGACCTGAGGCAGCGACATGGTCAAACTTATCACCTTCAGAAAGATAGAAGCCGGAAGTCGTTGCTAGTGCCCACTTCGTTTCAACTAGCACCGCATCATTAATGTAAACGTAGCTATTATTACTATGTTGATAGAGCTGCAATAGAGAGAAAGAGTTTAACTCGCTAGTGTCGATATTGTAGGTATAGAAATGCGCGCCATCACTCACCCAAATATAGTTCTTTGAAGACCCTATTTTTCTTATTTGTGAGCCTGGATTTAAACTAAAGACTAAACGTCGCTCCTGATTTGGATAAGTTCGATAGACCTCATTTTCAATAAAGGTCCAAAAAGCACCTTTATGATAAGCCAACTGCTTGGCCGACGTTTGTAGGAAGCTACCTGATTTAGGCAATATAGTTTGACCATCGTAAAACAGGACTCTCCCGTGTACGTCATGAATCCACAAACCGCCCTTTTCACCCAAGAACAACTTTTTAGCCGCGATAAAAGTACCCTTTGCCTGAGTTGGCAAAGGGTAAAAGATTGCATTTGCATTATGAAGCGCAAATGCTTGGTAGGATAAGATAAAGCCCAACAGAGCAAGGGCTAATTGGCGTAGCAAGACGAAAACCTTTTGTATCAATTTGTGCTCTGAAAGTGACCGTTCATCGTTTGTAAAACATGGATTTATACGGTTATTTTGAGCTGATAATTATTGGTAATGATATCTCAATTACTTTCTGAGAAAAGGCTCGCCTTACCAAAGGTTGTAATTCTTACTACTGGATCACGTTAAAAAGACTACTCCTACATTACGACAGCACTTAATCTGACTTTTTGTTCAAGCATTGCTCAAAACTATTCGCCATATTGTTGAGAAAAGTAAAGTAACTGCCAGGTTTTGCTTCAATTGTACTCCCTAACGGGTCAAGCTCGCCTTTAGCGACATCACTGCCTCTCATTACGCTCTGAACGACAGCCGGGGTAAACTGAGGTTCAGAAAATACACAAGCCACATCTCCACCACTTAGCTTTTGACGAATTTGAATTAAGGTCTTCGCTCCTGGCTTGCGTTCTGGGCTCACAGTAAAATGCCCCATTTGATTTAGTTCATAACGATCTTCGAAATAACCGTAAGCATCATGGAATACAAAGTAACCTTTGTTTTTTACTGGTGCCAGCTTCTGCTTTATCTGTTGGTCAGTGTCTTTTAGCTCGAGTTCAAACTTTTTGAGGTTCGCTTGATATTGAGCTGCATTTTCCGGATCAAGTGATACAAGTTGATTCACAACAGCCTTGGCCACTTGTTGTGCTTGGCTTACACCTAGCCAAAAGTGCGGATCATGTGAGCCATGATCGTGCCCATCATGGTCATGGTTGTGCTCACTATCAAATTCACGCAATTCTAGATTTGGAATTTGACTAATAGTCAAAGTATTCGATCTATCCGAAACAACTTTCTCTAGAAACGGTTCAAGATCATGTCCGTACCAGATAACCAAATCAGCCGAAGCGACCTTTTTAACATCCGATGGACGCAAAGCATAGTCATGGGGTGATGTGTTAGACTGCAATAGCACGTCTGGTGAAGTTACTCCTTGAGTAAGCTCTGTTACTAACAACTGAATAGGTTTGATACTCGTCAGTACCGTTACCGCCTGTGCTGGCAGTGTTAACATTGCTGAGGCAGCAAGAATTAATGCTCTTTTCATAGTTTTACTTGGGATATGGCGTGGAAAGTGAGATAATGTTACATTATAACATTATTGATTTGCAAATGAGTTTCATTCATGTCTTCCTTAGTCCATCTTGAGCAGTTATGCGTCGAGTTCGATGGCCGCAGAGTTCTCGATAACATTAGTATGGAATTAGAAAAGGGCAAAATAACTACCCTAATTGGTCCCAATGGAGCGGGAAAATCAACGTTAGTCAAAGTTATCTTAGGTCTTCAAAAGCCAACTAGCGGCAAGTTGAACCGACAAAGAAAACTGAAAATTGGTTACGTTCCTCAAAAGTTGAAGCTCAATGACTCCCTTCCATTGAATGTAACCCGCTTTCTAAATTTAGCAGGAAAATACAGTAAGCAGGAGTGCATTGATGCATTAAGGCTTGTTGGCGCTGAACATTTACTTAATAGTAATATGCATCGCTTATCCGGTGGTGAAAACCAACGAGTGTTACTGGCTCGCGCTCTGCTTCAGCGTCCTCAGCTGTTGGTATTAGACGAACCAGCTCAGGGTGTGGATATCCAAGGTCAAATCGATCTCTATGACTTAATTGAGAGCATTCGTCACCGCTTTGATTGTGGCGTATTTATGGTGTCGCATGACTTACATTTAGTGATGGCGAAAACGGACGATGTTATTTGTCTGCATCACCATGTTTGCTGCTCAGGTTCACCTGCCACTATTACTCAGCACCCTTCTTACATCGCGCTATTTGGCAATGCAGCGAGAGAATCTCTCGCGTTTTATCATCACGACCATGAGCACCATCATCACGATTTATCCGGAACGCCAGTAAGCGGTGATGCGACATCATGCTCCCACCATAAACACGGACATCACCATCATGATTGAGTTTCTCCTACCTTCTATTCTTGCTGGTATTGGTATCGCGATCATTGCCGGTCCACTTGGGTCATTTGTCGTTTGGCGTAAAATGGCTTACTTCGGAGATACCCTAGCTCATGCATCGTTAATGGGCCTAGCGCTGGGCTTCTTGCTCAACGTAAATCTCTACCTTGCGCTACTCGTCTGCTGTTTAGCTCTGGCCGTTTTGCTTGTCACTCTGCAAAAGCAACAACTTGTGGCTACAGACACGTTGTTAGGTATCTTGGCACACAGTGCACTCTCTATCGGTTTAGTATCGGTTAGCTTTTTGGAAAACGTGCGCGTCGATTTAATGAGCTACCTATTTGGGGACTTACTTGCCGTCTCTCCACAAGATCTGATGTTTATTTACGCAGGTGTTGTTGCGGTAAGTGCGTGTTTGTACGTCTTCTGGCGCCCACTGCTTTCTAGCACTGTTAGTGAAGAACTTGCCGCTGTTGAGGGCGTGA
This sequence comes from Vibrio sp. Vb1166, assembly GCF_033338695.1. Taxonomy (NCBI): domain Bacteria; kingdom Pseudomonadati; phylum Pseudomonadota; class Gammaproteobacteria; order Vibrionales; family Vibrionaceae; genus Vibrio; species Vibrio sp. Vb1166. Next base: position 93,751 of record NZ_JAWOTE010000008.1, read on the forward strand.
ATACAGACTTAGTTAGATTGGTGTTAATGCTAATGGTGGGTGTAGTAATCGCAGTAGGTATGAAGTTCGTTGGCGCGTTGATCATGACTTCGCTCCTAATTATCCCAGCAGCAACAGCACGTAAAGTCTCTTCATCACCAGAGCAAATGGCATTGTTCGCATCCATTATTGGCTCAGTGGCAGTACTGATGGGGCTTAGCCTATCATGGCACTTCGATACACCGGCCGGCCCTTCCGTAGTGATCAGCGCAACATCCTTATTCATGCTGAGCCAGCTGATTAAAAGCAAAGCATAATCGCATTGAGTATTAAACGCGAAAGACCTTGCTAACAACAAACATAAACCCACGGAAACGGAAAAAGAAAAGCCTGCGAAATCGCAGGCTTTTTAATACTTATTAAGTAGTGTGGTCGATTACCAACCCGTCACTTCACGTAGACCTTGGCCAATCTCTGCTAGAGATTTCACAGTTTTAACGCCAGCCGCTTCTAGTGCAGCAAATTTGTCTTCAGCAGTACCTTTACCACCAGAGATAATCGCACCAGCATGGCCCATACGCTTACCAGGAGGTGCAGTTACACCAGCAATGTAAGAAACCACTGGCTTCGTTACATTTTCTTTAATGTATGCTGCTGCTTCTTCTTCTGCAGTACCACCGATCTCACCGATCATAACGATCGCTTCTGTCTCAGGGTCTTCTTGGAACAGTTTTAGGATATCAATGAAGTTTGAACCCGGGATTGGGTCACCACCGATACCAACACAAGTAGACTGGCCGAAACCTTCGTCAGTGGTTTGTTTAACTGCTTCGTAAGTTAGAGTACCGCTACGAGATACAATACCTACTTTGCCTTTCTTGTGGATGTGACCAGGCATGATACCGATCTTACACTCATCAGGAGTGATAACGCCCGGACAGTTAGGACCAATCATGCGAACGCCAGTTTCTTCTAGCTTCACTTTCACGTCGATCATATCTGTAGTAGGGATACCTTCAGTAATCGTTACGATTAGCTCGATACCCGCGTCAATCGCTTCTAGGATTGCATCTTTACAGAAAGGAGCTGGTACGTAGATGACTGTCGCTGTTGCACCAGTCGCTTCTACTGCTTCACGAACTGTGTTGAATACAGGAAGACCTAGGTGAGTTTGGCCACCTTTACCTGGAGACACACCGCCAACCATTTGCGTACCGTATGCGATAGCTTGCTCTGAGTGGAAAGTACCTTGACCACCAGTGAACCCCTGACAGATTACTTTAGTGTCTTTGTTAATTAATACAGACATTATTTAGCCTCCGCAGCAGCAACAACTTTCTGAGCAGCATCAGTTAGCGACTCAGCAGCAATGATATCAACATCAGAATTAGCAAGAACTTCGCGACCTAGGTCAGCGTTAGTGCCTTCAAGACGAACAACAACAGGTACGCTTACGCCTACCTCTTTAACCGCGCCGATAATACCTTCTGCGATCATGTCACAACGTACAATACCACCGAAGATGTTAACAAGTACCGCTTTCACATTGTCATCAGATAGGATGATCTTGAATGCTTCAGCAACACGCTCTTTCGTCGCGCCGCCACCTACATCTAAGAAGTTAGCTGGTTTGCCGCCGTGTAGGTTTACGATATCCATCGTACCCATTGCTAGGCCTGCACCGTTAACCATACAGCCAACGTTACCGTCTAGTGCTACGTAGTTCAGCTCCCACTGAGCTGCGTGTGCTTCACGCTCATCTTCTTGTGAAGGATCGTGCATTTCACGAAGCTTAGGCTGACGGTACAGTGCGTTTGAGTCGATGTTGATCTTACCGTCAAGACATAGCAAGTTGCCTTCACCAGTAATCACAAGTGGGTTGATCTCTAGCAGAGCAAGATCGTACTGAGAAAACATAGTGCCAAGGCCCATAAAGATCTTAACGAATTGTTTGATTTGGTCGCCTTCAAGACCAAGTTTGAACGCTAGCTCACGACCTTGGTAAGCTTGTGGACCTACTAGTGGGTCAATTGCTGCTTTGTGGATGAGTTCCGGCGTTTCTTCCGCAACTTTTTCAATTTCCACACCACCTTCGGTAGAAGCCATGAAAACGATCTTACGGCTAGCACGGTCAACTACCGCACCTAGGTATAGTTCGTTCGCAATATTTGAAGCTTCTTCAACAAGGATTTTTGTTACTGGCTGACCATTTGCGTCTGTTTGGTAAGTTACTAGGTTTTTACCTAACCACTTCTGTGCAAACTCTTTAACGCCTTCTTTTGTATCGTGTAGCTCTACGCCACCCGCTTTACCACGGCCACCAGCGTGAACCTGACATTTAACTACTTTCTTGGCTGTACTGATACGGCCTGCGGCTTCAAAAGCTTCTTGTGGTGTATCACACGCGTAGCCTTCTGGCACAGGCAAACCGAATTCTGCAAACAGCTGTTTGGCTTGGTATTCATGCAAATTCATTTCGATATTCCGTTTGTTTTTCCCTTAAGGGATTTATTATTTCCATAACGCTGCAGTCTTGGCTGCTTGTACGTCTGTAGGGTCTTCTCAAATCAATCCTTCATCATGAGTTCTCATACTGAAGGATTCAAATGAAGGCCAAACGTTGAGCTAGTCTAGCCATTGAAATTTTTAACGTCTAGCTACCTACGATAACTAGACGTTTTAGCGATATTAAACGTCTAATAGGAGACGTGCTGGGTCCTCTAGTAACTCTTTAATCGTTACTAGGAAACCAACTGATTCACGACCGTCAATTAGGCGGTGATCGTAAGATAACGCTAGGTACATCATCGGCAAGATTTCAACTTTGCCATCCACTGCCATCGGACGCTCTTGGATCTTATGCATACCAAGAATCGCTGATTGAGGTGGGTTGATGATTGGTGTAGACATTAGTGAACCGAACACACCACCGTTTGTGATAGTGAAGTTACCGCCCATTAGCTCGTCTACCGTTAGCTTGCCATCACGACCTTTGATAGCCAGTTCTTTGATGCCTTTTTCAACATCAGCGAAACCAAGCTTGTCACAGTCTTTTAGGACAGGTGTAACTAGACCACGTGGCGTTGATACCGCCATGCTAATGTCGAAATAGTTGTGGTAAACAATGTCATCGCCATCAATCGAAGCATTTACTTCTGGGTAACGCTTAAGCGCTTCTGTTACTGCTTTCACGTAGAAAGACATGAAGCCCAAACGAATACCGTGACGCTCTTCGAACTGATCTTTGTACTGCTTACGAAGGTCCATGATTGGTTTCATGTTCACTTCGTTAAACGTCGTTAGCATTGCCGTGTTGTTCTTCGCTTCTAGCAAACGGTTAGCAACTGTCTTACGAAGGCGAGTCATTGGAACACGCTTCTGACTGCGAGCCGCTGCCGGCACGTCTACCACTGCTGGCGAGTCTTCTTTTGACGCAGATTTAGCGTTCGCAAGATGCGCTTCAATATCTTCGCGCGTAATACGACCACCAACACCAGTGCCTTTCACTTGGCTTGCTTCTAAGCCATGTTCAGCCAATAAACGGCGCACTGCTGGGCTTAATGCGTCATTACTTTCTTCGTTAAGCGCAGCTTTGTGGCGCTTATCAGGAGATGCTTCAGTACCTTCTGTTTTGTCTGCAGTTGGTTCACCTGCAACTGCGCCTGGCTTCAATTTAGCAATGATTTGTTTAGAAAGTACTGTCGCACCTTCTGCTTCAACAATAGCTTCTAAAACGCCAGCTTCCGGAGCTGGAACTTCTAGCACAACTTTGTCTGTTTCGATGTCAACCAAAACCTCGTCACGCTCTACTGCGTCGCCTGGTTGTTTGTGCCATGTCGCTACGGTTGCATCAGCAACTGATTCAGGTAAATCTGGAACCAGAATTTCAATTGTCATATCTGTTTCTTCCTTTAACTTCTAGTTCTTAATTCGAAGTTTTTGAGTTCACGTTCAGAGCGTCTTCAACCAACGCTTTTTGTTGTTTCAAGTGCACCGACATGTAGCCAACTGCTGGCGAAGCAGAAGCTGGGCGACCTGCGTATTTAAGATTTGCACCTGCAGGAATAGCGGCACGGAAGTTATGTTGGCTACAGTACCAAGCACCTTGGTTCTGAGGTTCTTCCTGACACCACACGAAGTCTTCAACGTTAGTGTATTGAGCAATTGCTGCTTGTACTTCTTCCATTGGGAATGGGTAAAGCTGTTCAATACGCACGATAGCAACATCGTCTTGCTCGTTGTTACGGCGCTGCTCTAGTAGGTCAAAGTAAACCTTACCAGCACAGAACACGACACGTTTCACTTTGCTTGGTTCTAAATCATCTACTTCTGGAATTGCAGATTGGAATGTACCATCCGCCAAGTCTTCAATCGTTGAAGTACATAGAGGGTGGCGCAGCAAAGATTTCGGCGACATAACAATGAGAGGTCGACGCATTGGGCGTACAACCTGACGACGAATCATGTGGTACACCTGAGCCGGTGTTGAAGGAACCACAACCTGCATATTTTGCTCAGCACAAAGCTGAAGGTAACGCTCTAAACGTGCAGATGAGTGCTCAGGGCCTTGACCTTCATAACCATGAGGTAGAAGCATAGTAAGACCGCACAAACGCGCCCACTTTTGCTCGCCTGACGAGATAAACTGGTCGATAACAACTTGTGCACCGTTGGCAAAATCACCAAACTGTGCTTCCCAGATAGTTAAACCACCTGGTTCGGCTGTTGCGTAACCGTATTCAAACGCCAACACAGCTTCTTCTGACAATACTGAGTCAAAGACTTGGAATGGCCCTTGGTTGTCATGAATATTCGCTAATGGAATGTAAGTGCTTGCATCGGTTTGGTTATGAAGAACCGAGTGACGGTGGAAGAAAGTACCACGACCCGAGTCCTGACCAGAAAGACGAATACGCTTGCCATCGTCAACCAATGTAGCATACGCCAATGTTTCAGCCATACCCCAGTCAATGGCTTTTTCACCGGTCATCATTGCTAGACGGTCGTTGTATAGCTTATTAACACGGCTTTGCAGTTTATGGCTTTCTGGGTACTGACACAGACGATTGCCTAGCTCAATAAGGCGTGTCTTGTCGTATTTTGAATCCCACTCCATATCCCATTCGTGCCCTAAGTAAGGGGACCAGTCTACAGAGTGCAACGCCATTGGACGCCATTCTTTAACAACCACTTCACCGCGATCTAATGCATCGCGATACTCATTGACTAACTGAGTCGCTGTCTCGATATCTGATTCATTTTTATCGATCAGAACATCTGCATACAATTTGCGTGGTGTAGGATGCTTTTTGATTTTCTGGTACATCAAAGGCTGAGTCGCATTTGGCTCATCCGCCTCATTGTGGCCGTGGCGACGGTAACATACAAGATCGATCACGACATCGCGCTTGAACTCGTTACGGTAATCCAATGCAATGCGAGTAACAAAAGCAACTGCTTCTGGGTCATCTGCATTTACATGGAAAATTGGCGCCTGCACCATCTTCGCGATATCGGTACAGTACATCGTAGAACGCGTGTCACGAGGATTAGACGTCGTAAAGCCTACTTGGTTGTTGATGACGATACGTACCGTACCACCAACTTGGAACCCACGAGCAAGAGACATGTTGAACGTTTCGGCAACCACACCCTGACCAGCGATTGCAGAATCACCGTGGATGGTGATAGGAAGCACTTTGCTACCTTGATTATCACCCAAGCGATCTTGACGTGCTCGAACTGAGCCCATGACTACTGGGTTTACGATTTCTAGGTGCGACGGGTTAAATGCAAGTGCTAAGTGAACATCACCGCCAGGAGTCGCAAAATCAGCAGAGAAACCTTGGTGATATTTCACATCACCCGTACCCCAAGTTTCGTCGTGTTTACCGGCGAACTCATCAAACAGGTCTTGAGGTTTCTTACCAAGTACGTTCACCAGCATGTTCAAACGACCGCGGTGAGCCATACCGATAACCACTTCACGCATTCCACTTGTACCCGCATGACGGATCAACTCTTTCGTCATCGGAATCAGCGCATCACCACCTTCTAAAGAGAAACGTTTTGCACCTGGGAATTTCGCCCCGAGGTAACGCTCCAAGCCTTCAGCGGCTGTTAGCTCTTCTAGGAATGTGCGCTTCTCATCTTTGTTGAATGATGGCTGGCCTACGACAGACTCAAGGCGTTGCTGAATCCAACGCTTTTGCTCTGTGTCAGTCATGTGCATGTATTCAGCACCGATGGAACCGCAATAAGTTTTGTTGAGGGCTTCATAGATATCTTTCAACTTCATGGTTTCTTGCCCAACAGCAAAAGAACCTACGTTGAAAGTTTCTTCGAAGTCATCTTCGGTAAGATTATGAAAAGCAGGGTCTAACTCCGCCACTGTTGGGCGTTGCCATAGACCTAGTGGGTCTAATTCTGCAGCTTCATGCCCGCGGAAACGGTATGCGTTGATTAGCTGTAGAACTTTTACTTGTTTTGCATCGACATCTGGGTCACTAACTTGGACATTGTAATGCTTTGTTTCTCTAGCGAGTCGTCGGAAGTAGTCACGGACACGTGAATGTGGTTGTTCTGCCACTTCTTCTGATGGCTTAGGCAAGCCTTCAAAAACACGTTTCCACTCCTCACTTACCAGATCGGGATCACTTAGATACAGTTCGTAGAGGTCCTCTACATACGTTGCATTGGCGCCAGCCAAGTGTGAAGACTCGAGCCATGCCTTCATCACGCCGTTGTGCATATTTTCCCTTAACCAGTAGTTTTCACGTTTGCTTCGGTCTTTGCCGAGCTATAAGAGCCGACTAAAAATACGGTCGGCAATTTTTGTATTCTTTACTCGAATATTACTGAAGCAGTGAAGCGGTCATATCGGGTGATCCGCAACACTGCGACATTCCTAAGAGCGAGTAAATTAAACCGAACGATTAACCAACATCGACTTAATGTGACCGATGGCTTTCGTCGGATTTAATCCCTTAGGACAAACACTTACACAATTCATGATGCCATGGCAACGAAAAACGCTAAATGCATCATCAAGATCAGACAAACGTTCATCTGTTGCCGTATCGCGGCTATCAATTAGCCAACGGTACGCTGCGAGAAGACCAGCTGGGCCGATGAATTTATCAGGGTTCCACCAGAATGATGGGCAAGACGTTGTACAACATGCACACATGATACATTCGTACAATCCATCTAAATGCGCACGGTCATCAGGCGATTGTAGATTCTCACGTGATGGTGGTAATGCACCATCATCAATCAAGAACGGTTTAACTTTCGCATAGTTATCATAGAACTGCGTCATGTCAACGATAAGATCGCGCACGACAGGTAACCCTGGTAGTGGACGAATAACTATCTTATCGCCTTGTAGAGCAGATAACGGTGTGATACACGCTAGGCCGTTTTTACCATTCATATTCAAACCATCAGAACCACATACCCCTTCACGGCATGAGCGACGGAACGCGATGCTTGGATCTTGCTCTTTTAGCAGAATCAATGCATCAAGCACCATCATGTCTGAGCCTTCGTCTACCTCAAGGGTATACTCTTTCATGTAAGGCTTAGTATCCACATCCGGATTGTAACGGTATAAAGAGAAGTTTAATTTCATAGTCGTATCCTCCCTTTAGTATGTACGTACTTTCGGCGGGAAAGCTTCACGATGCGTTGGCGTCATGTTCACATCACGCTTAGTCATCGCTTCTGTTTCCGGATTGTAGATAGAGTGGCATAGCCAGTTCTCATCATCACGCTCAGGGAAATCGAAACGAGCATGTGCGCCACGACTCTCTGTACGGTAGTTTGCTGCAACGGCAGTTGAAAACGCGGTTTCCATCAGGTTATCAAGTTCTAGACACTCAATACGCTGCGTGTTGAACTCTGAAGACTTGTCCGCTAGATGTGCATCTTTCAAACGTTCGCGAATCACTTTCAACTCTTCTAGACCGGTTGCCATCGCATCGCCTTCACGGAATACCGAGAAGCTGTTTTGCATGCATGCTTGTAGGTCTTTACGAATCTGAACTGGATCTTCACCACCAGTGCTGTTTTCCCAACGCATAGTACGCGCTAGAGACGCTTCAATATCAGATTCTGTTGCAGGACGAGCTTCCGCTTGCGCTGCTAGCGTTTCGCCAAGGTGCAAGCCAGTGGCACGACCAAATACGACCAAGTCTAGTAATGAGTTGCCGCCAAGACGGTTAGCACCGTGTACCGATACAGAAGCAATCTCACCACATGCGTAAAGGCCTTGAACTTCCATCTCGCTACCGTCGGCCTTCTGCTTAATTGCTTGGCCAGAGACTTGAGTAGGTACACCACCCATCATGTAGTGACAAGTTGGAATTACTGGAATTGGCTCTTTCACTGGGTCAACGTGTGCAAATGTACGAGACAGTTCACAGATACCTGGTAGACGTGATTCAAGTACTTCTTTACCAAGGTGATCAAGTTTCAACTTGATATGTGGACCCCAAGGGCCATCACAACCGCGGCCTTCACGGATTTCAATCATCATTGAACGAGCAACCACGTCACGACCAGCAAGGTCTTTCGCGTTTGGAGCATAACGTTCCATGAAGCGTTCACCATCTTTATTTAGAAGGTAACCACCTTCACCACGACAACCTTCCGTCACTAGAACACCCGCGCCAGCAATACCTGTTGGGTGGAACTGCCACATTTCCATATCTTGCATTGGAACGCCTGCGCGAAGCGCCATACCAACGCCATCACCCGTGTTGATGTGCGCGTTAGTGGTCGATGCGTAAATACGACCTGCACCACCTGTAGCTAGAATGGTCGCTTTCGATTTGAAGTAACAGATTTCACCCGTTTCCATACAAATCGCAGTACAACCCATGATTGCGCCGTCTTGGTTTTTCACAAGATCCAAAGCGTACCACTCCGAGAAGATGGTTGTTTTGTGTTTTACGTTTTGCTGGTAAAGCGTGTGAAGAAGTGCGTGACCAGTACGGTCTGCAGCAGCGGCTGTACGAGCAGCCTGCTCACCACCAAACTCTTTAGATTGACCACCGAATGGACGTTGGTAGATGGTACCGTTATCGAAACGAGAGAATGGAAGACCCATTTTTTCAAGCTCGATAACTGACTCAGGACCATTTTTACACATGTATTCAATCGCGTTCTGGTCACCGATGTAGTCGGAACCTTTAACGGTATCGTACATGTGCCATTGCCAATCGTCTTTGTGCGAGTTACCCAGAGCAACAGTAATGCCACCCTGTGCAGACACAGTATGAGAACGTGTTGGAAATACTTTTGACAACAAAGCACATGATAGGCCTTGTTCTGAAATTTGTAGTGCAGCGCGCATACCTGCACCACCAGCGCCGATTACTACGGCATCAAACTCACGAACTGGAATAGACACTTACGCACCCCACAGAATAAATAGACCAGAGAAGACATAGCCGAATAGAACGGCAATAACACCAAGTTGTAGTGCGCCACGTAGTTTCGCGCACTTAATGTAATCAGTTAATACCTGCCACAAACCAACCCAAGCGTGAATCAGGATCGAGACAAGTGCCAACATGGTGAATACTTTAGTGAAGGTACCACCAAAGAATTGGGTCCAAGATGCGTAAGAGATATCTGAAAATGCACAGAAGCTAATCAGATAAATCGTGTATAGCGTCATAATGATTGCAGTTGCACGAATTAGTAGGAAATCGTGTACACCATTACGACCAAATGAAGATACGTGTTTTACCATACCAAGATCCCCGCCAATAATGATAATACTGCTGTTGCACCAAACGCGACTTTAGCGCTCATCGTGCCTGAATCTAGTTCTTCAAAGTGACCCAGATCCATCAATAAGTGACGGATACCACCTGCGATGTGGTAGGCAAGTGCAGTAAGAATTCCCCACAGGATGAATTTTACGAAGAAGCTATCGACGATGTCAGCGGCTTCCATAAAACCCATTGGGGATGACAGAGAAATGGATAGTAACCACAGTAATATACCCACCGCAACAAACGTAATTACCCCAGACACACGGTGTAGGATGGATGCGATTGCTGTGATAGGAAAGTGGATGGTCTGTAAATCTAAATTAACAGGTCTTGACTTTCTTTCTTTCACGGGCTTGCTCACTCAGCTCCATTGAGCATTTATTGTTATAACCAATTTCAGCTTCCAAACGTACAAAAGTTAACATCTACTTAACAAATATCGCGAGTAACCACCCAGATAATTGTAAACGATTTGTTAACAAACGGAATCCAGCAACAAACCTCACTCTTTGTTTCTAGCCCCGAATTTATAAGGATTTAACTAAAATTTTCTTTGCCAATATACGGCGAGCAACATTCTAATACAATTGGTGTAACAAATTATGCTACATAGAACAGATTTTTAACGATTTTCATGAGAAAAATCATAACAAGTGCACACAAAGATGGAGAAAAATTGACTTTAAGCTTTAACAACAGTACAAAAATGGCACATAAACATCCTGGACGGATTAAATAATAAACAAAGGAGATTGTTATGGCGGATAAGAAAGCGACCCTTCATGTTGAAGGTCAAGCGCCAATCGAACTGCCAATTATGGACGGTACGCTAGGTACACCTGTAATTGACGTTCGTAAGCTGGGAGCCAATGGTTACTTTACTTTTGACCCAGGTTTTCTTGCCACTGCATCTTGTGAATCATCAATCACGTACATCGATGGCGGCAAAGGTATTCTTTTGCACCGCGGTTTCCCGATTGATCAATTAGCCAATAACGCAGATTACTTAGAAGTATGTTACATCCTTCTTTATGGTGAAGCCCCTACCCGAGAACAATACGAGCAATTCAAAACGACCGTTACTCGTCACACAATGGTACACGAGCAAATCGCAAGCTTTTTCCATGGCTTCCGACGCGATGCTCACCCAATGGCGGTAATGTGTGGTGTAGTTGGAGCACTTGCAGCCTTCTATCACGACTCTCTTGACATTAACAACGACGAACACCGCGAAATTGCAGCGTACCGCCTGCTGTCAAAAATGCCAACACTGGCGGCGATGTGTTACAAATATTCTATCGGTCAGCCATTTATTTACCCTCGTAACGACCTTAGCTACGCAGAGAACTTCTTGCATATGATGTTCGCAAACCCTTGCGAAGAGTATGAAGTAAATCCTGTGGTTGCCCGTGCGATGGATAAGATTTTCACTCTACACGCGGATCACGAACAGAATGCGTCGACATCAACTGTACGTCTAGCTGGCTCTTCTGGTGCGAACCCATTTGCATGTATTGCCGCTGGTATTGCATCCCTTTGGGGACCTGCTCACGGTGGTGCGAACGAAGCCTGCTTGAGAATGCTAGAAGAGATTGGCAGCGTCGATAAGATCCCTGAATATGTAGACCGCGCGAAAGACAAAGATGACCCATTCCGCTTAATGGGCTTTGGTCACCGCGTTTACAAGAACTACGACCCACGTGCGACAGTAATGCGCGAAACGTGTCATGAAGTTCTCAAAGAGCTAAACATTCAAGACCCTCTGCTAGACGTTGCAATGGAACTTGAGCGCATTGCGCTTTCTGATGAGTACTTCGTGTCTAAGAAGCTGTACCCGAACGTAGACTTCTACTCAGGTATCATTCTTAAAGCGATTGGTATTCCAGTTTCTATGTTTACGGTTATCTTCGCGATTTCTCGTACCATCGGCTGGATTGCTCACTGGAACGAAATGCATAGCGATCCACTGAACCGCATTGGTCGTCCTCGTCAGCTATACACTGGCGAAACACAACGTGAGTTTTCTCCACTTCACGAACGTGAATGATCTTTTAGTACGAAGATAGACAAACAAAAGGGTTGAGATTTTCGTCTCAACCCTTTTTCTTTTCAGCACTTAACGTTACGAATAGCGAACGTTAAACCGGATTATCTATATCGATAAACTCCACATGTAGGCCGTATTCATCCGCTAGCCATTTGCCTAAGGCCTGAACACCATAACGCTCAGTAGCATGATGACCTGCAGCAAAGTAATGAATGTCCATTTCACGAGCGGTATAAGTGGTGCGCTCTGAAATTTCTCCAGAGATAAATGCATCCAGCCCGTGCTGTACAGCAAGTTCAATGAAATCCTGCCCTCCACCAGTGCACCAGCCGACTGTCTCAATCATCTTATCAGTATTCTCTGGAGCGATATGCAGAGGCTCTCTTTCAAGAACTTGGTTGATCTTACTCGCAAATTCAACACCAGACATCGGCTTTTTCAAGCGCCCAAACATAGCAACTGACTGAGGGTGCCCTTCAAGCCCACCTTCTACTTCGATTTCAAGTAAGCGAGCTAATTCAGCGTTGTTGCCTAGCTCTGGATGAATATCTAGAGGAAGGTGATAACCATATAAGTTGATATCATTTTTGATCAGGCTACGAATTCGTTTACCTTTCATGCCACGAATTGGCTCAGGCTCACCTTTCCAAAAATAGCCATGATGAACAAGCAATGCGTCTGCATTAAGCTCAATCGCTTTATCGATTAAGGCTTGAGAGGCGGTTACGCCAGTGATAACACGCTTTACCGCTGATTTCCCTTCTACCTGTAACCCATTTGGTGCGTAATCTTTAATTAACTGCGGTGACAGTTTGTCATTAAGAATCTGTTCTAACTTTAAGTTATTCATTATTACTTCCAATTTCTAGCGCATGTAAACCTAAATAACCTCTCGATGGAATCAGACGAAAGAGTGCAACCTAGTTGATACAACAACGTTTTGACATCTGGCACCTTGATATCATTTAGGTCTTTAAAGTGTATCTCGAACCCTAATATCGATGCTAGCCACCCTACCCTCAAAAGCAAATTTAGTTACAATAACAAAGCTTGTCGCCTCACCATAAATTTAGGGATACGGATGAACCAACTGCAACGCTTTTACCAATGGATCGCCACTTCACCTCCGCTTTTCAAGTTAACCCCTCCGTTTGCAACCTTAGAAGATGTCTCGGTCAAACCTTTGAATAGCTCAGAACAATACAATGGTAATCCGAGGCTGGGTTTTTTATATCAGCACCTATGCACTGCGGCTCTTTCTAATTCAGAACGATATCAGATTATTGCCGAAGAAATTCAGTTAAACGACGCGGAAGGTAAGACCATTGGTGCTGTCGATTTGGTGTTGCGGAATACAGAATCAAATCAAATAGAACACTGGGAAGTGGCGATTAAGTTTTATCTTCTTTATAACGGCGTTTGGTATGGTCCGAATGCTCACGACCAGCTGCATACAAAACTGAATAGAATGCTTACTCATCAATTGAAAATGAGCGATCGCCCGGAATTTCAAAAAATAATTCCGTTAAACGACGCCCCACAAGAGCGCCTAATGATGCAAGGACGACTCTATATCAATCCGTTTACTCCAGAGCCACCCCCTAAGGAGTGCTTGGGTTATGAATTAAATCCAAGTCAGATTAGTGGTTACTGGTGCTATCAAAGTCAATGGGATTTAATTGGTAAACCCCTTTATCATTTACATAAACCATGCTGGGCGATCGGTACAGACGATTTCTCTCAACCTATTGAAAAGCCTTTAGATCGATTCATACACGCACAAACGGAGGACGGTCAATTCTGGTTTGTGGTACCAGATTCATGGCCCGGAGATAAAGCGGTTCGAGGCACTTAAACATGAAAGGGTTGATGTTTTCACATCAACCCTTTGCTAGATACATTGACCATTGGATGTTTTACAAACCAGCGGCTGCAAACACTTGATTAACGATCTCTTGTGCTTCAGCTTCGATTTGTTTCAGATGTTCTTCACCTTTGAAGCTTTCACAGTAAATCTTGTAGATGTCCTCTGTGCCTGATGGACGAGCAGCGAACCAACCGTTAGCTGTCGTTACTTTAAGGCCGCCAATCGCAGCACCATTGCCTGGTGCATGCGTTAGACGAGCAGTGATCGCATCACCTGCTAGAGTTTCAGCCGCAACCATTTCTGGTGACAACTTCTTCAATACGTCTTTTTGTGGGCCATTTGCTACAGCTTGAATACGGTTGTACTTCGACTCACCGTGCTTCGCCGCTAGCTCTTCATAGTAATCTTGAGGGTTCTTACCCGTTACCGCAGTGATCTCTGCTGCTAGAAGGCATAGCAAGATGCCATCTTTGTCTGTTGACCAAGGCGTGCCATCTTTACGAAGGAAAGACGCACCAGCACTTTCTTCGCCGCCGAAACCAAACTTACCAGTGTACAGACCGTCTACAAACCATTTGAAACCAACAGGCACTTCACATAGCTCACGACCTAGATCCGCAACAACACGGTCAATCAGCGCACTTGAAACTAGTGTTTTACCAACAGCGACGTCTTTACCCCACGCGTCACGATGACGGTACAAGTAGTCAATACAAACGGCTAAGAAGTGGTTCGGGTTCATCAAACCTTTTGGCGTAACGATACCGTGACGGTCGTAGTCAGGATCGTTACCAAATGCTAAATCGTATTCGTCTTTCAGTGCCAATAGACCCGCCATTGCGTAAGGAGAAGAACAGTCCATACGCACAACGCCGTCTTTATCTAGCGACATGAATTGGAAAGAAGGATCGATCGATTCACTTACTAGCGTTAGGTCTAGGTTGTATGCCTGACCAATTTGACGCCAGTAATCGATACCGCTGCCACCCAATGGATCTACACCAATCTTCAGGTTCGCCTTTTGGATTGCTTCCATATCGATAACGTTCACCAGGTCATCGATGTATGGCTTCACCAAGTCCATCTCTACAAACAGATCCGATGCTTTTGCTTCTGCTAGTGGTAGGCGTTTAACACCTTGTAAACCTTCAGCAATCAATTCGTTCGCACGATCTTCGATAGCTTGAGTCAACTCAGCTTCAGCAGGACCACCATGTGTCGGATTGTATTTGATACCGCCGTCTTGTGGTGGGTTATGTGATGGGGTAATAACGATACCGTCTGCTTTTTCATCGTGTTTGATGTTGTAAGTCAGAATCGCGTGTGAAATACCCGGTGTTGGCGTGTAACCGTTGTCTTGCTGGACAATCACTTTCACACCATTTGCAATCAATACTTCAATCACACTTGAGAAAGCAGGCTCAGATAGCGCATGCGTGTCTTTACCCACAAACAACGGGCCGGTTGTGCCTTGCTCAGCACGAACTTCTGCTACCGCTTGAGCGATCGCTAAAATGTGGTTTTCGTTAAAAGTGTGCTTGTCTGCAGTACCGCGGTGGCCAGAAGTACCAAATTGAACTTTGTGTTCTGCGTTTGCCGCGTCTGGTTGAAGTAAGAAGTAGTTAGCAACGAGTGCTGGGATATTGTGAAGATCTTCCTGCTGCGCTTTTTGCCCAGCACGAGGGTGCATAGCCATGTTTGACATCCTTTCTTTAAATACAAATAAAATTAAAAAAGCCTCATAATATCCGCTCACTGCGACGCATTATGAGGCTTCTATCAGGTTTCTTAGATTGAACCTGTTACTTTTTCTATTAAGTCAGGTTGGAACCCCATGTGTGCCATCACTTGTTCAACCATCTGTCTTTTACGACTTGTATTGTTATTCGTGATAACCCAAAACGGTGTGCCAGGAATGGCTTTTGGCTTGGTCGTATTACCGTTTGCTAGCAAGGTTTCTTCATTATCTGCAAAGTACACGCGTTTGCGTCCTTTTACATTCGTAGCCTGGGCGAAACCTTCTGGATTCAATTTATGTAAGGTCGATAATACTAACATAAAGCGATCAATCGCTTTTTTTAGACCGGCAAACTCATCAGAAATAAGCAGCGAACGCATTTCTTTCACTACATCAACAGATTCCGTTTTACCCGCATCTTTACTTACTACAATCCCTTGTGGCTTCTCTACTACAGGCGCGGCTTTAGCTTCCTGCAACTGACCATCAAGGTTTAAAAGGCGTCGCAAAATATCCGAGGCGCTTTCACCGATATGCTTAGTTTGACTAGCTATATAACGGTATAGATCCTCATCAACCTCAATTGTTTTCATTCGCTTTTCACATTCTCAATGTTTAAACTCTGGGGGATTATAACGAGATCCACGCGGATACTCCACGTTAAACCCATCACGAATAAGATAAAATGTCAGCATTACTCAACTATAAGCAGGAAGGCCAAGGCCAAACAGTTGTTTTGATTCACGGATTGTTTGGTAGTTTAAGTAATCTGGGTCTACTCGCCCGCGATCTTATTAAAGATCACACGGTGATCAGTATTGATCTGAGAAATCACGGCCTCTCTTTCCACTCCGAAGTCCATAACTATACCGATATGGCAAAAGATGTGGCTCAGCTCCTTCAGCACTTAAACGTTGAGCCATCTATTGTTATTGGTCACTCCATGGGCGGAAAAGTCGCGATGGCTCTTGTGGACATTGCGCCAAATGTAGTCAAGCAGTTAGTCGTTCTCGACATGGCGCCTGTTGCCTACACTACGAACCGTCACGATAATGTTTTTAACGGCTTACATGCTGTTATTAATGAAAAACCAGCAAATCGACAGCAAGCCATGGATATCCTAGCTCAACATATTGAACTCGATGGTGTAAGACAATTTCTCTCTAAATCACTGTACAAAAATGGCGATAAGATGGATTGGCGGTTTAACGTACCGAGCCTTTTTGAGAATTATGACCAAATTATTGGCTGGCAAGAAATCACACCAACAGATATCCCAACTTTATTTATCAAAGGCGGGGACTCTAACTACTTAATGCCAGAACATCAGCCGGCAGTGAAGCGACAATTTAACCATGCTAAAGCACACATTATCGCTGGCACTGGTCACTGGTTACACGCCGAGAAACCGACAGAAGTAATGAGAGTCATTCGAAAATACATTTCGAGTTAACAAATTCGAAAAGCAACACTAGATTATTGAAATAACCCTTCTTGTAGTGCATTAACTTTACCGTTTAACAGTGGTATAGTGCGCCCAAGATTTTTCGGCATGAAGGGCTAAAATGCTTTACGACTATATGGATATGCTCGAGTCTATTGGGCTCGATCTTCTTTTTGCTGCTATCTTTTTTTTCATCGGGATGGCGATAAAAGATGTGCTAAAGCAAGGCAATGTACCTGTTTTTGGTCGTCGTATTGTGTGGTTAGTCCTTTTCCTAGGCTGTGCTGGCTTTATTGCAAAAGGTGTAATTCAGCTAACTTGGGAAGGCTCAGGGTTAGGTTAAACCCTTAGTAGCATCGCCAATAACAAACAATGTAAAGGTATAGACTCTATGGCAAGTGTAGGTATCTTCTTCGGTAGCGACACAGGTAATACTGAAGCCGTTGCAAAGATGATTCAAAAGCAACTAGGTAAACATCTAGTTCACGTTCAAGACATCGCGAAAAGCAGCAAAGAAGACATTGATAACTTCGATCTTCTTCTTCTAGGTATCCCAACTTGGTACTACGGCGAAGCACAATGTGATTGGGATGACTTCTTCCCTGAACTTGAGCAAATCGACTTCTCTACTAAGCTAGTGGCTATCTTTGGCTGTGGCGACCAAGAAGACTACGCAGAATACTTCTGTGACGCGATGGGCACAGTCCGTGATATCGTTGAGTCTAAAGGCGGCACAATTCTTGGCCATACCTCGACAGAAGGCTACGAATTTGAAGCGTCTAAAGCACTTGTTGAAGGTGACGAAAGCCAATTCGTAGGTCTATGTATTGATGAAGACCGCCAACCAGAATTGACTGACGAGCGTGTTGAAAGCTGGGTTAAACAGATCTATGAAGAGATGTGTTTAGCTGAGCTAGAAGGCTAATCAAATTGAATGATGCAAAGACCTCCACTTGGAGGTCTTTTTGTATGTATTGTCACACAGCATCGGTAAGTACTTCCTCTTCGCGATACTGAGGTTTCTTTCTTACATAAAGCTTGCGTTGAACCTCTGAAACCACATTCCCCTGTTTATCTTTTACATGAGTAATAAACTCAGGAAAACACTTTTCTCCATTCCGTGTCATTTGATAAATGTTTTCCAGCATCCCTTCAGTGACCTCAAATTCTGCAAACAAATCACTTTGCCCCGGCTTAATAAAGTTAATGCTTGCCTCTTTATCCCACACATAATATTCCTCTCGTAGAATCCCCATCAGCATCAACGAGTAAATAGGATCAGTTAAAGAGAAAATACTGCCGCCATATTGGGTGCGATTGGCATTTTTATTCCACCAGCGAAGCTTTAAACGTACCTTTACAGTACGGAAGTCTTGAGAAATATGTAAGATTTTAATACCCGCCCCCCAAAAAGGAGGCCAAACATTGAGTGCGAACTTTACAATTCCTGGTTTGTATATCTTCGCTAGTCGCCTATTCATCGCTATCCCTGCCCTCTCCAAGCTTAATGTTACACAATTGTAACTGGTCAGAGCTGTAATATAATGGACCTGTTTCTAATTTACAAAAAGATTCTATTAACCCTTTGAAGTTCGTGGTTTAATGTTCCGAACGCTTATCCTATAATGGTAGGAAGATTGAATTCTGTTAAATCGCTGCAGATGATCCAACGGGAAAGTATATGTCAGATAATAATCAGGCGCTGAAGGATGCGGGTTTAAAAGTAACCCTTCCGAGGCTAAAAATTCTAGAAGTACTTCAGCAGCCAGACTGCCAGCACATCAGTGCTGAAGATTTGTACAAAAAGTTGATTGATCTAGGTGAAGAAATTGGCCTAGCAACTGTTTACCGAGTTCTAAACCAGTTCGACGATGCTGGTATTGTAACTCGTCACCACTTTGAAGGTGGAAAGTCAGTCTTCGAATTATCGACTCAACATCACCACGACCACCTAGTGTGCCTAGACTGTGGTGAGGTAATTGAATTTTCTGACGATCTTATTGAAGAACGTCAAAAAGAGATTGCAGCTAAGTACAATGTCACACTAACAAACCACAGCTTATACTTGTACGGCAAGTGTAGCGATGGTGGTTGTAAAGACAATCCAGATGCACACAAACCGAAAAAATAAGGGTTTGTTAATTTAAAAAGTAAACGTCAGCACATGCTGGCGTTTTTTGTTTCTAGAAGTCAGTACCTTAGACGTCAGTACTTTGGTTACAGAACAAAAGCTACTAAACACCCATCTTTTTTCTCCACAGTTTTGCACATCTATATAGCACTCTGTGGGATTAGGTATAAAAAATGCCAGCGTTTGCTGGCATTTTTTCATCGTTCTCAGCATTAATTGAGATTATTGATTCTCAATTTTTGCCCAGGTATCACGTAGACCAACCGTGCGGTTGAATACTAGATTATCTGCTGAAGAGTCTTTCGAGTCTGCACAGAAGTAACCCATACGTTCAAACTGGTAACCTTTTTCTGCTTCTGCAGAAGCTAGGCTAGGCTCGACGAAGCCATTGATCACAACTAATGATTCAGGATTGATAGTAGAAGCAAAATCTTCCGCTGCGCCTGGGTTTGGCACCGTAAATAAACGATCGTACAGGCGAATTTCCGCTGGAAGAGCTTTATCAGCTGACACCCAATGAATAACGCCTTTCACTTTACGACCATCTGCTGGGTTTTTACCTAGCGTATCTGCATCGTAAGAACAGAAGATCGTTGTGATGTTGCCTTCGGCATCTTTCTCAACGCGCTCAGCTTTGATCACGTAAGCACCACGTAAACGAACTTCTTTACCTAGCACTAAACGCTTGTACTTTTTGTTCGCTTCTTCACGGAAGTCTTCACGCTCAATCCACAATTCACGCGTGAATGGCACTTCACGCACGCCCATTTCTGGTTTATTTGGGTGGTTGGCAACTGTCAAGTTTTCTACTGCGCCTGCTTCAAAGTTTTCGATAACAACTTTAACAGGATCCAGTACAGCCATTGCACGCGGAGCGTTCTCGTTTAGGTCATCACGAATACAAGATTCTAATGAACTAAACTCGATCATATTTTCTTGCTTCGTTACACCAATACGCTTACAAAACTCACGAATAGATGCAGGTGTGAAGCCACGACGACGCAGACCTGAGACAGTCGGCATACGTGGATCATCCCAACCATTAACCAGTTTTTCAGTAACTAGCTGGTTAAGCTTACGCTTAGACATCACTGTATATTCAAGGTTTAAACGACTGAACTCGTATTGATGTGGACGGCTTTCGATCGTGATGTTGTCTAGAACCCAATCGTACAGACGACGGTTATCCATGAATTCAAGCGTACAAATAGAGTGCGTAATGCCTTCTAATGCATCAGAAATACAGTGCGTAAAGTCGTACATTGGGTAAATGCACCACTTATCACCAGTTTGGTGGTGCGTAGCAAAACGCACACGGTATAAAACTGGATCGCGCATGACCATGAATGAAGAACCCATGTCGATTTTAGCACGAAGACACGCTTTACCTTCTTCAAATTCACCAGCGCGCATTTTTTCAAACAACGCCAAGTTCTCTTCAACAGAACGGTCACGGTATGGACTTGGTTTACCTGGCGCCTTTAGTGTGCCGCGGTATTCACGAATTTGCTCTGGACTTAGCTCATCTACGTACGCTAAGCCTTTGTTAATCAATTCAATTGCATATTCGTAAAGCTTATCGAAGTAGTTTGATGAGTAACATACTTCACCACTCCACTCAAAGCCCAACCAGTTTACATCTTTCTTGATAGACTCAACGTATTCGATGTCTTCTTTTTCAGGGTTTGTATCGTCGAAACGCAGATTACATTGACCCTGGTAGTCCTGAGCAATACCGAAGTTCAAACAGATAGACTTAGCATGACCGATATGCAGGTAGCCATTTGGCTCCGGCGGGAATCGAGTATGCACGCTAGTGTGTTTACCATCCGCTAGATCTTTATCAATGATCTGGCGAATAAAGTTTGATGGACGAGCATCAGCTTCACTCATCTATAGCACCTCAAAAATATTAGTATTGTCAGAGAAAACGGAACCCTGTATCCAAGTATGGTTTCACAGAGTACATTGTTCCTAATGATCCACAATTCTAAGCAATTAGACAACAAGAACTCGCTCTAAAACGACAATATTTATCGAGTTAGCGTGAAAGCAAAGCAGATTCAAAGGGCCTAAACGAAAAAAGGCCTCCTGCGGAGGCCTTTTGCGATGTTGTAGTATCAATTGTTTGCAATACCAATAACAAACAATCACACCACTATTAAACAGTTAAGCTGGTAGCTGAACACCACTTAAGTCTTCATCTTTAGATACATTCTTCATCTCACCAGCAACAATCTCTGCTAGTGGACCAAGAATAACTTGTAGGTTGTTTGTACCTAGCTTCACAACTCCCATAGCTCCAAGATCTTTCAGAGTTTTCTCATTGATAACGCTCATATCTTTCACAGAAAGGCGCAAACGAGTAATACAGGCATCGATAGAACTTAGGTTGTCATGACCGCCAAGTGCTTTCAAGTACTGACGAGCAAGCTCTGAAGAATTGCTTGATCCAGCCACGTTAGATGAAGCTTCTTCATCATCTTCACGTCCCGGTGTTTTAAGGCCAAACTTAACAATCACGGTACGGAACACGAAGTAGTAAACCGCAAAGAAACCAAGACCTTGTACAATGAGCATGTACCAGTTTACCGCTAGCGGGTTACGAGTCGACAATACTAAGTCGACTAAACCAGCAGAGAAACCGAAACCTGCAATCCACTGCATTGATGCCGCGATATAAACTGATAGACCAGTCAGCGCTGCGTGAAGAACGTACAGTCCTGGAGCAAGGAACATGAATGCAAATTCAAGTGGTTCTGTTACACCTGTAAAGAATGAAGCAAACGCAGCTGCAATCATGATAGATGCCACTTTCTCTTTATTCTTTGATTTCGCAGTATGGTACATCGCTAGAGCAGCGCCTGGTAAACCAAACATCATGATTGGGAAGAAGCCCGCTTGGTACATCCCCGTAACACCTACCGTTGCCGTGCCTTCAGCTAATGATTTCGCACCGCCAAGGAAGTTTGGAATGTCATTAATACCAGCGACATCAAACCAGAACACTGAGTTTAGTGCATGGTGCAGACCAACAGGAATTAGAAGACGGTTGAAGAATGCGTAAACACCTGCACCTGCTTCACCCATACCTTGAATGCTTTCACCAAAACTTACCAGACCGCCGTAAACTGATGGCCAAACGTACATCAGGATGAACGCAATAACGATACCAGCAAAAGACGTTAGGATAGGTACAAGACGCTTGCCAGAGAAAAACGCCAGTGCTTTGTGCAGCTCTACGTGAGAAAAACGGTTGTACAACTCAGCAGAAACAATACCAACCAAGATACCGACGAACTGGTTATTGATTTTACCAAATGCAGCAGGTACTTCACTTGGGTCAATGCCTTGAATTTGTGATACTGCACCAGGGGCCAAAAGCGTTGTGACAACTAAGAAGCCCACGAAGCCTGAAAGTGCAGCGGCGCCATCTTTGTCTTTAGACATTCCATAAGCAACACCAACAGCGAACAATACTGACATGTTGTCAATGATCGCTGCACCAGCTTTAATAAGAAATGCAGCAAGTGCACTGTTTGCGCCCCAGCCATTTGGGTCGATCCAGTAGCCAATACCCATGAGTATTGCTGCTGCAGGAAGTGTGGCAACCGGCACCATAAGCGCCTTACCCACCTTCTGGAAGTATCCGAGAATGTTCACCTTAAGTTCCCCCTATAGGATTAGATGTTATGTTGAATGACTTATTTCAGCCGTCCAATTTAGTCATCCTAAGTTTATGATATTAATTTTGCTCCGCAAATTAAAAGCTCACCGTTTGTGATCATAATCACCACAATTTGCCCTTTCGGAAGGTTTTTGCTAGCGAGATCATAAAACTTATTTTATTATACGAAAAAATGGCGTTTTAAAGATAATATTCTCGCACTTTATGCAAGGCAGAATCAGTGTTATTTTGGTATCTAGGCGGGTAAATCACTGTAACTTTGCTCTGAAAAAGAATCATAAAAAACCATACAATTATTACTTTTCAGTTAGTTACTATGACAATAACATCGATAAAACGCGACTTGCTGTATGTGACTCGTTATCTAATTCAGTGATACAAACTAAGTACCCATATGACTGAAGCAGTCTCTACTTAGATAACGATATAGAAATTGAATTCTCATCTATAAGGACTAGCTGACTATGTACGCGCTAAGTAACTGTAAAATTTATACCGGTAGTGATGTTCTTACCGATCATGCGGTCATCATCGAAAACGATCTTATTCAATCTATTGTGCCGGTTTCTGAGCTACCTCAAAGCATCGAACTAAAAGACCTTGCAGGCGCTAATCTAAGTCCAGGCTTTATCGATCTGCAGTTGAACGGTTGTGGCGGTGTAATGCTAAACGATGCAATTACCCCTGAAACCATGCAAATCATGCACCAGGCAAACCTCAAATCTGGCTGTACTAGCTTCCTGCCAACACTCATTACGTCATCTGATGAAGATATGCGAACTGCAATTGCCGCAGCTCGTGAGTACCACAACAAGTATCAAAATCAATCGCTTGGTTTACACCTCGAAGGTCCTTACCTTAACGTCGCGAAAAAAGGCATCCATAACGTAGATTTTATTCGCCCATCAGACGAAAGCATGATCGACCTTATCTGCACAAACGCCGATATCGTAGCGAAAGTAACACTAGCACCTGAGCATAACGACCCAGAGCATATTGCGCGATTAAAGGCTGCTGGCATCGTAGTTTCAATTGGCCACACAAATGCAACCTACGCCGAAGCACGTAAAAGCTTTGAAGCAGGCATTACTTTTGCTACACACCTCTTTAATGCAATGACACCAATGGTTGGTCGTGAACCAGGAGTTGTTGGTGCAATTTACGATACTCCTGACGTATATGCTGGCATTATTGCTGATGGTTTTCACGTCGACTACGCAAACATCCGAATTGCTCATAAAATCAAAGGTGAAAAGCTTGTTTTGGTGACGGATGCCACAGCTCCAGCAGGTGCTAACATTGATCACTTTATTTTTGTCGGTAAGAAAGTATATTACCGAGATGGTAAGTGTGTTGATGAAAATGGCACGCTAGGCGGCTCAGCTTTGACAATGATTGAAGCAGTTCAGAATTCAGTTGAGCACGCGGGGATCGCTTTAGACGAAGCTCTACGAATGGCCACGTTATACCCAGCAACAGCAATTGGTGTTGAGGATCGCCTTGGCCGAGTTCGAAAAGGGATGGTTGCAAACCTGACTATTTTCGATCGTGACTTTAAAGTAAAAGCGACGGTTGTTAACGGACAATACGAGCAAAATTAAGCATGAATGGCGGACAGATTGGTAATGTAGATTTAGTAAAACAGCTTAACAGCGCTGCGGTATATAGGCTGATTGATCAGCAAGGTCCTATCTCCCGTATTCAAGTCGCGGACGTGAGTCAGCTCGCGCCTGCTAGTGTTACCAAAATAACCCGCCAACTTTTAGAGCGCGGCCTTATTAAGGAGGTCGCCCAACAAGCTTCAACTGGTGGTCGTCGTGCGATCTCTTTGACTACTGAAGTCAAACCTTTTCATTCGATTGCCGTTCGCTTAGGTCGAGATTACGTACAGTTCAGTTTATACGATTTAGGTGGCACCGCGCTTGCAGAAGATCAGCATGAATTGCACTACACTAACCAAGCAGACTTAATCGCAGGGCTTATCGATTTATTAAAAGATTTCGTAAGCCGTTGCGAAGACAAAATTGATCAACTCATCGCTATCGGCATCACTTTACCCGGCCTTGTTAACCCAACAACTGGCGTGGTCGAATACATGCCTAATACCGATATCGATAATCTTGCTCTCGGTGAAATTGTTGGAGAGAAGTTTAATACAGCATGCTTTGTTGGCAACGACGTACGTGGCATGGCGTTGGCTGAGCACTACTTTGGAGCAAGCCAAGACTGCCAGGATTCTATTTTGGTTAGCGTCCACCGCGGTACTGGCGCAGGTATTATCGTTAACGGCCAGGTTTTTCTTGGTTTTAACCGCAACGTCGGTGAAATTGGTCATATCCAAATTGACCCGCTTGGTGAGCAATGCCAATGTGGAAACTTTGGCTGTTTAGAAACCGTAGCTGCAAACCCAGCGATTATTCAACGAGTGAAGCAACTGATTACTCAAGGATACGAATCAAGCTTAACCGACCTTGAAAACATCACAATTGAAGCGGTATGTCAGCACGCAATGAATGGTGATGAACTTGCGAAACAGAGTTTAGTGCGAGTGGGCAACCAGCTAGGTAAAGCGATTGCGATTACGGTTAACTTATTTAATCCACAGAAAATTGTAATTGCTGGCGATATTACTGCAGCACAAGATATTGTTTTCCCTGCAATTCAACGCAACGTAGAGAATCAATCTCTTAAAACTTTCCATAACGACCTCCCTATCGTGGCTTCTCACATTGATAAGCAGCCAACGATGGGCGCATTTGCGATGATTAAACGCGCTATGCTAAACGGAGTTTTGTTACAAAAGTTACTGGAAGACTAAGTTTATACAACCAATTGAGTTACAATCTCGGGCTGTGTTTTCACAGCCCGTTTTTGTATATCAGGAATACAGCTCAACAGTATGGAAATTATTCTAATTACAGCCGCTTTTTTAGCTGGTTTTATTGCGCTTAAATGCAGCCTCCCTCCCCTCGTTGGTTTTCTACTAGCTGGATTTGGCTTGCATGCATTTGGTTACCAAAGCAATGACGTTATTGTCACTCTCGCAGATCTTGGTGTTACTCTTCTTCTGTTTACTATTGGACTCAAACTCGATGTAAAAACCCTGCTGTCCAAAGAAATATGGGGAGGGGCAACCGCCCACAACATACTCTCTACCGCTTTTTTTGCCCTAGCGTTATCCGGCTTAAAACTACTGGGCTTGACTTCGCTAGCCAGTATGGACGGCAGCCAAATCCTGCTTTTAGCTTTTGCACTATCGTTCTCTAGTACCGTTTTTGCCGTAAAAGCATTGCAAGAAAAAGGCGAAATGAACGCGACCTACGGCACACTCGCGATCGGTATCTTGGTTATGCAAGATATTTTTGCCGTAGTATTCCTGACTGCTTCAACCGGAAAAGTCCCAGAATGGTATGCCATCGGTTTGTTCGCACTGCCTTTCCTTCGTTCCCTATTCTATAAGCTGCTCGATAAAGTTGGCCACGGCGAAATGCTGGTGCTATTCGGTATTTTCTTCGCGCTTGTTGTCGGTGCTGGGCTATTCGAGTTGGTCGGGATGAAACCAGACTTGGGCGCGCTAATTTTAGGCATGCTACTCGCAGGTCACCCAAAAGCCTCAGAACTATCCAAGTCATTATTCAATATGAAGGAGCTCTTTTTAGTCTGCTTCTTTTTGAACATTGGTTTATCCGCCTCATTGAGCGTGAATGGCGTCGTTCTCGCCCTGCTATTTATCTTACTGCTACCAATCAAAGGACTCTTGTACTTCGTCACTATTAATCATTTTAAGTTTCGAGTACGTACCTCTTTGCTCGCCTCTTTATCACTATTTAACTACAGTGAGTTTGGTCTTATTGTTGCTGGGTTGGCCTATAAAATGGGCTGGATGCCAAGTGATATGCTTGCTGCGATTGCGGTTGCGGTGTCGGTATCCTTTGTAATTTCCGCGCCACTTAACCGCCTTAGCCATAAAATTTATCAACATTCAGGTAAGTGGCTGCAAGAGACAGCGGTAGAAAAGCTCAATCAACGCGACCAACTCATCAACCCAGGTCATGCCCAAGTATTGATCTTAGGTATGGGGCGTATTGGAACGGGCGCTTATGATGAGCTACGTTCACGCTATGGCAAAATTTCATTGGGTATAGAAATTCGTGAAGACGCTGCACATCATCATCGTTCAGAAGGAAGAAATGTGATTTCTGGTGATGCCACCGACCCGGATTTCTGGGAGCGAATTTTAGATACAGGTCATGTAAAACTGGTTCTGCTTGCAATGCCACATCATCAAGGTAACCAAACAGCACTTGAACAGCTTAAACGCAGAAAATATAAGGGGCAAATTGCCGCTATCGCCGAATACCCAGATCAATTGGAAGGCTTACTTGAAAATGGCGTTGACGCAGCATTCAATATATATAGTGAAGCTGGTAGCGGTTTTGCTCGACACGTCTGTAAACAACTTCAGCCTAAATTCACACCAATTAAATAAGCAACAGCACTGATATTTTTTGAAAGGCTTTCTATTGATAGAAAGCCTTTTTTGTATAGTTTTTATACCAAACCTTGATCTCATTCACCAAAACAACGGTTGAGTTAAATATTTTCCATACAACAAGGCCTTTTATCATTTTTTTAATCACAAAACGTTGCTTTTTTTATTAGTAATGGCAAATTTAAACCATACCGATTAGAAATTGTTTAGTTTAGTAAGGATGTAGTATGTGTTCAGTATTTGGCATTTTAGACATTAAAAGCGATGCAGCCGCATTGCGCCCTATCGCATTAGAGATGTCGAAAAAACTTCGTCACCGTGGCCCAGACTGGTCTGGGATTTACTCTTCAGAGCGTGCTATTTTAGCGCACGAGCGCTTGGCGATTGTTGGTCTAAATAGTGGTGCACAGCCGCTATACAGCCCTGATAAGAAGCTCATCCTTGCCGTCAATGGTGAAATCTACAACCATAAAGAAATTCGTGCTCGTTACGAAGGAAAGTACGAATTTCAAACCGATTCAGACTGTGAAGTCATTCTTGCACTTTACCAAGATATGGGTGCAGATCTCCTTGAAGAACTAAACGGTATTTTCGCTTTTGTGCTCTACGACGAAGAAAAAGATGAGTATTTAGTCGGCCGTGACCATATTGGTATTATCCCTCTTTATCAAGGTCACGATGAGCATGGTAACTACTATGTGGCATCAGAGATGAAGGCTCTTGTTCCAGTATGTAAAACAGTAAGTGAATTCCCTCCTGGTAGCTACTACAGCTCTAAAGATACTCAGCCAACACGTTACTATGTTCGTGACTGGAACGAGTACGCAGCAGTACAAGGTAACAGCACTAGCAAAGAAGAATTGACGGAAGCGCTAGAAGCGGCTGTTAAACGCCAACTAATGACTGACGTGCCTTACGGTGTGCTTCTTTCAGGTGGTCTAGATTCTTCTATTACATCTGCGGTAGCAAAACGCTTTGCAGCGATGCGTATTGAAGATGATGAAAAGTCTGAAGCTTGGTGGCCTCAACTGCACTCTTTTGCTGTTGGCCTAGAAGGCGCGCCTGACCTGAAAGCAGCTCGCGAAGTTGCCGACCAAATTGGTACCGTTCACCACGAAATGACGTACACGATTCAAGAAGGTTTGGACGCGATTCGTGACGTGATTTACCACATTGAAACGTATGACGTGACGACTATCCGCGCATCAACACCTATGTTCTTAATGGGTCGTAAGATCAAAGCGATGGGTATCAAGATGGTATTGTCTGGTGAGGGCGCTGACGAAATCTTTGGTGGCTACCTTTACTTCCACAAGGCGCCAAACGCGAAAGAGTTCCACGAGGAGACAGTGCGTAAACTGCTTGCTCTGAACATGTTCGACTGTGCTCGTGCTAACAAGTCGCTGGCAGCATGGGGAGTTGAAGGACGCGTACCTTTCCTAGATAAAGAGTTCATAGATGTAGCAATGCGCTTGAACCCAGCAGACAAGATGTGTGGCAACGGTAAAATGGAGAAACACATCCTTCGTGAGTGCTTCGAGCACTACCTGCCAGAATCGATCGCATGGCGTCAAAAAGAGCAGTTCTCTGATGGCGTTGGCTACAGCTGGATCGATACGCTGAAAGAAGTAGCAGAACAGAAAGTGACAGACCAGCAGATGGAAACAGCTCAATATCGATTCCCATACAATACGCCAACGACAAAAGAAGGCTACGTGTACCGTGAAATCTTTGAAGAGTTATTCCCACTTCCATCAGCAGCAGAGTGTGTACCAGGAGGCCCTTCAGTAGCGTGTTCTTCAGCGAAGGCGATTGAATGGGATGAATCGTTCCAAAACTGTGTTGACCCATCAGGTCGTGCAGTACAGACCGTTCACAACGACTCATACTAATTCTCTACGATAAAGATAAGGGTTGGTTCGTCCAACCCTTTTAAAACAGACAAAAAATTAGATACGATCAAAAAGAGGTGCTTTTGCACCTCTTTTTATGTTTGATGGAATTAGGCTATTTTAAATCTAAATCACTATTGTCTATGCTGACAGGCACACGCTTGGTAATCATCTGAACTAGCATAATTGAGCGTTTCTCACCATCTTGTTCTTGGAAGATGGCATCTATGCCCGCAAATTGACCGCTTTTAACTCTAATTTGATCGCCTGGTTTTGGCATACATTCAGAAACGGTATTGTCATTACAACACTTTTCTAGCTGCATCAATTCGAAGACCAAGTCACCTTGAACTTCTTTCGGTTGAGCACCAAAACGCACAAAGTCAACAACACCTCGAGTAGAGCGGACTGAGGTGAAGTTTGGCCCTTGCTCATAATCAAAGTAAGCGAATACGTAACAAGGAAACAGCGGTTCCTCGACTTTTTGTCTTTTACCGCGCAAAATCTTCTCAACTTCTACAGTTGGATAAAAGCACTCTACACCTTGATTTTCAAGGTGTTGTTTCGCCCTAACCTGCTCCCCACGTTTACAATAAAGTAGATACCAACGTTTCATCTTTTTACTAGCCAATTCTATTTTGTTTTTATCCTAGCATTAAGCCAAAGTTGAGTCATTGATATTCAGTTTATCTATAAAAGTATGATTATACATCGCTCGCATTAACGACATTTTTCAGCAACTTACGATAAAGAAGTCCATAGGCAAAAATGGAAATTAAGTTTGTAACACAACCAATACACCATCATATAATCTGCAAATCCAATCAAAAACAGCCACTTAACAAACAAAAATAGTTGAATGGCAAAATTTTATTATTTGTCACTCGTTGAATTGCATTGTATACGTAGAAGTCGTTAAAAAATGTAATAACTATTATTAGAAGAGCTTATGTCAAACCAACATCAATATTTTGGTCATCCACGTGGCCTGTTCTTATTGTTCGGTACAGAACTGTGGGAACGCTTTTCTTACTACGCAATGCGTGCCATTCTCGTGCTTTACCTTACTGATACAACAATGAATGGCGGCCTTGGCTGGTCAACCAAAGACGCATTAGACCTATACGGCATATACACAGGGCTTGTGTATATCACGCCTCTTATCGGTGGTTACCTAGCAGATAACTATTTAGGTCAACGTCGCTCAATTTTGCTTGGTGGCGCGTTAATGGCCATCGGCCAGTTTACTCTTGCACTTCCTGCTGATGCTTTAGGTATTGGTTCGCTACACAGTTTCTATTTAGGTCTTGGCCTACTTATCACTGGTAACGGTCTCTTTAAGCCAAATATCTCAACCATGGTTGGCGACCTTTATCAAGAAGGTGACAACCGTCGTGACGGCGCATTCACTATCTTTTATATGGGTATCAACTTAGGTGCATTACTTGCCGGCGTCGTTTCTGGCTCTGTGACAACCTCTTACGGTTGGAAAGCTGGCTTTGTTGCCGCTGGTGTGGGTATGCTGGTTAGCCTAGTGATGCAAATGGTACTGGCTCAATCATGGCTTGGTGATATTGGTCGCGAACCAGCGGCGAAACGAGATCTAAACAACAAAAACGCCACCACGAAGCAGCCACTCACCAAAGAAGAAGTGAATCGACTAAAAGTAATTCTGGTCATGAGCTTATTCACTATTGTCTTCTGGGCAGGCTTTGAACAAGCTGGTGGTCTGATGAACATCTACACTCAACAATATACTGATCGCATGATTGGTGGTTTCGAAGTTCCTGCTGCGTGGTTCCAATCACTAAACCCATTTTTCATTATTACTCTAGCGCCAGTTCTGGCTGTCCTTTGGGTAAAATTGGGTAAACGTGAACCCACTTCGCCAGTGAAATTTGCAATGGCACTATTTTTCTTAGCGATTGGTTTCCTTTGTATGGTTGGCGCAGTGCTAGAACAAGGTGGAGATACAACAGTAAAAACATCGATGTTATGGTTGGTCGGCGCTTTCTTCTTCCACACATTAGGCGAGCTGTGTTTATCTCCAATTGGTCTTTCATTGGTGACTAAATTAGCACCGCTTCGCTTAGCTTCACTTATGATGGGTGCATGGTTTGGCTGTAATGCGATTGCTAACTATGTTGCGGGCTATGTGGGTTCTCACGTAGGCGAGTTAGGCGCTATGGCTATCTTTAGTGGTATTGCGGTCAGCGCAACCGTAAGTGGCGTAATTTTGCTCCTATTCTCTAATACACTCGTTCGCTGGATGCATGGCGCTGAAAATACGCACAGTACGGCAGAGCAAGTAGAAGAGCAGCAAGTACAAGTTGCTTGATCGCTCAACTAAACGTAGAAAGGGTCGCTATTGCGACCCTTTTTTGTATCTAAAGTTTAGATTGAACTAACTCAACCATCATCTCGATATGAAGTTCACTATCGTTCAAACAAGGGATGTAGGTAAAGTTTTCGCCACCAGCTTCAAGGAAAATCTCTTTACACTCTTCCGAGATCTCTTCCAACGTCTCTAAACAATCTGACGAAAATGCAGGGGTCACAACATTAATATTTTTCACACCCTTTGCAGGAAGTGCCTCTAGGGTCTTATCGGTATAAGGTTGAAGCCACTCTTCTCTCCCAAATCGGGACTGATACGTCATGCCAATTTGTTGGTCGCTTAAACCTAACGCTTCCCCAAGCAAGCGAGTCGTCTCTTCACAATGCTGTGGGTAAACATCACCATTGTCAGCATAGCGTTTTGGAATACCATGATAAGAACACAGCAGGTAATCTCCCTGACCATTCTTTTGCCAATGTTCACGAACTGAATGCGCTAACGCTTCAATATATTTCGGGTGATTGTAATAATCACGAATAAAGCTAAAGCCTGGCATCACCGGCAGGTTTTTAAATGCTTTAGTGATTCCGTCAGAAACCGCTGCCGTTGTTGTGCCCGAGTATTGCGGATACAAAGGTAAAACAATGACTTCATCAACGCCTTGCGCCAATAGGGCTTCAAAGCCTGATTGCAAACTTGGGCTACCATACGTCATACCAAGCTCTACAGGTATATCAAGCTTTTGTGCTAACTTTTCCGTTTGGCGTTTAGAGTACACCATCAACGGCGAGCCCTCTTCCATCCATACTGATTGATAGAGTTTGGCAACTTTAGGAGCTCGGATAGGAAGGATAACGCCGTGCAATAGTGGACACCAAAGCCATCGAGTCATGTCTACCACTCGGTGATCATGAAGAAACTGACTTAAAAAGCGCTTTACGGCAGGAGCGGTTGGTGCGTCAGGAGTTCCCAGGTTAACTAGGAGTACACCCTGTTTATTATTCTCTTTCATAACATCCTATTCATGGTAAACGGCTTGGTTCATATATTTAAGTAACCTCGAAGTAACGAATAGCCGAGCTGAAGTTAATTAGATATATGTTTACGAGTAAACTAAAAAAAGCGACCACTTGGGC
Source organism: Vibrio sp. Vb1166 (assembly GCF_033338695.1). Classification (NCBI taxonomy): domain Bacteria; kingdom Pseudomonadati; phylum Pseudomonadota; class Gammaproteobacteria; order Vibrionales; family Vibrionaceae; genus Vibrio; species Vibrio sp. Vb1166. The sequence goes on from NZ_JAWOTE010000008.1 coordinate 126,288, forward strand.
CGCTTTCAATATATCAAAATATTAAATTTTTGACTTCAGCAAATTAAGATAGTGCTTTCTCGATATCCGCACTAACTTCAGCTACTTGCTTAGTACCATCAAACTTAAGGTACTTAGTCTTGCCTGCTTCAGCTTCTTTGCCGTAGTAGTTGATTAGCGGCGCAGTTTGCTCGTGGTAAACACCTAGACGAGCACGTACTGTTTCTTCTTTGTCGTCATCACGAACAACAAGATCTTCACCAGTTACATCATCTTTACCTTCCACTTTAGGCGGGTTGTAAACCACGTGGTAAGTACGACCAGAAGGAAGGTGAGCACGACGACCAGCCATACGCTCAACAATTACATCGTCTGCAACGTCAAATTCGATAACGTAGTCTACGTCTACGCCCATTTCTTTTAGGCCGTCAGCTTGAGGGATAGTACGTGGGAAACCATCTAGTAGGAAACCGTTTGCACAGTCTTCTTGAGCGATGCGCTCTTTGATAAGACCAAGGATGATTTCATCAGAAACTAGCTGACCAGCGTCAATAACAGCTTTAGCTTGTTTACCAAGCTCTGTACCTGCTTTGATAGCAGCACGAAGCATATCACCAGTAGAGATTTGTGGAATACCGTATTTTTCCATGATGAAGTTTGCTTGTGTGCCTTTACCTGCACCTGGAGCACCTAGAAGAATGATGCGCATGATTTATCCTCTTTAATATTTAAGATTTATACCGAAGCTCACAATAGCTGACCTCTTAGACATCAAACCTGAGAAGCACCTGCAACGATAAGTTTCGGTATAACGTATATAGGCGAGCAAAAATACACGCCTTATTACTCACATTCAAGTCGCAGATTCTATCACAGGTTCTCTGAGCAAAGAGTGTATTAAGACTAAAGAATGTTAACAGTACCCTCTTTCACGCCCTATTGATTATTAACTCAGCACTTGAGATGCAAAATTTTGCGACAACAAACAAAAAGCTCGCGAAATGCGAGCTTTTTGATTTGCAGAGGTTATTACACCTTAGTCAAAAGTTGATTAACGGCTCCTAAGAACTCTGTTGGATCCTCAATAGAGCCTCGCTCCGCTAGCATTGCCTGACCAAGCAGAACTTCAACCCAGCGACCAAACGCTTCTTCATCGGCTTCGTCAGCCATACGCTTAACCAATTTGTGCTCAGGGTTTAGCTCAAAGATGTATTTCACTTCCGGCACAGCTTGACCAGCTGCCGCAAGAAGCTTCGCCATTTGAGTACCCATTTCGTAATCGTCCGTTACCACAACAGCAGGCGTAGATGCGAGTTTGAAGGTGGTACGAACTTCTTTCACACGATCGCCTAGGTAAGACTTCGTGCGCTCTACAACCGACTTAAACTCTTCTTCGGTTTCTTTTTGCTTCTCTTTTTCTGCTTCATCTTCAAACTGACTTAGATCAAGCCCAGCTTTAGTGATTGACTGGAACTGTTTACCATCAAACTCAGTTAAGTAGTTCATCAGCCACTCATCAATGCGGTCGTACATCAAGATAACTTCAATGCCTTTCGCTTTGAACTGTTCTAAGTGAGGGCTGTTTTTCGCAGCTGCATAGCTGTCTGCCGTCAAGTAGTAGATCTTATCTTGACCTTCTTTCATGCGCTCAACGTAAGACGCCAAGCCCACAGTTTGCTCAGAAGAATCCACTTCAGTTGAAGCAAAGCGCAATAAACCTGCGACTTTCTCTTTGTTTGCAAAGTCCTCCGCAGGGCCCTCTTTCATCACAAGACCAAACTCTTTCCAGAATGATTGGTATTTCTCTTCGTCATTCTTGGCCATACGCTCGAGCATCGTTAGCACGCGCTTAGTACAAGCATTACGTAGAGACTGAGTCACTTTATTGTCTTGTAAGATCTCACGCGATACGTTTAGCGGTAAATCGTTTGAGTCTATTAAACCACGTACGAAGCGTAAGTATGACGGCATAAATTGCTCTGCATCGTCCATAATGAATACGCGCTGTACGTACAGTTTCAAGCCTGATTTGTGGTCGCGGTTCATCATATCCCAAGGTGCTTTCGATGGGATGTATAGTAAGCTCGTGTAGTCGTTTTTACCTTCTACACGGTTATGACTCCAGACCAATGGATCGGCAAAGTCATGTGATACGTGCTTGTAGAACTCTTGATACTCTTCTTCTGAAATATCAGATTTGTTACGCGTCCACAGTGCTTGGGCTTTGTTGATTTGCTCCCACTTTTTCTCATCTGTTTCCTTGCCTTCGTCATCACGAACGACAGTTTGGATTGAAACAGGAATGCCGATGTGATCAGAGTACTTACTGATAACGTCACGTAGACGCCACTCATTCAAAAACTCTTTACCCTCTTCACGCATATGAAGAATGATGTCGGTACCACGTGACTCTTTGGTAATGTTTTCGATGGTGTACTCACCTTCACCCGCTGAGTGCCATTGTACCGCTTCATCAGCGGCTAGACCCGCAGCGCGAGTGCGCACGGTAACGGCGTCAGCAACGATAAATGCCGAGTAGAAACCAACACCAAACTGACCAATAAGCTGAGAGTCTTTGCTCTGCTCTTCAGATAGCTTTGAGAAAAACTCGGCTGTTCCAGATTTTGCGATTGTTCCTAAGTGCTCAATCACATCATCACGGCTCATACCGATACCGTTATCAGAAATGGTTAAGGTATTTGCGCTTTCATCAAACGACAGTTTCACGCAAAGGTCTGCATTACCTTCGTATAGATCTGGGTTAGATAACGCCTGAAAGCGCAGTTTGTCTGATGCATCTGATGCGTTAGAGATCAGCTCGCGCAAAAAGATCTCTTTATTTGAATAAAGAGAATGGATCATTAAATGCAGTAGTTGTTTTACTTCTGATTGAAAACCACGAGTTTCTTTATTTTGAGATACGGTTTCGCTCATGTGTGCTCCATAACATCTAAACTAATTGGCTTTTTCATAGGGACAAGTTTGTGACTTTCCCCTTGAAATCACCTTACCGAGATGTCATTTAACATGTGGCTGACAAATGTAAATTCAAGGTCAATATTGCTAAAAACGGTGTTTTTTTAGAAAATTTTAATTATCCTACCCGTCTAAAAGCATCTAAAATGTCGTGCGCACTCCAAGCGCCCCGGTAATTTTGTGACATAAATCACCATAATTACAACATCATCCATCTAAGAAGAACTAAATGACTAACATTGGCACCAAATTTCTACTTGCTCAAAGGTTCACCTTTGATCCAAATAGTAATTCGCTCGCTGACCAACAAAACGGCAACGACGTTGTACGATTAGGAAGCAACGAAAGCCGTATACTTCTGATGTTGGCAGAGAGACCAAACGAAGTTTTAACCCGTAACGAGCTTCACGAGTTTGTTTGGCGTGAGCAAGGTTTTGAGGTGGATGACTCAAGCCTGACTCAAGCGATTTCTACTCTGCGTAAGATGTTGAAGGATTCAACAAAATCTCCAGAGTTTGTTAAAACGGTACCTAAACGTGGCTACCAACTCATTTGTTCAGTGGAACGCTTGAGCCCATTTTCTACTGACTCTAACACTGACGTTGAAGAAACCGCTTCTGAACACGAAGCGCCAGCAGTGGAGTTAGAAGCGAGCGATACACCACCAACAGAGATAGTGACCGATACTACTGCTGATCTTGAGCCTCAAGTAGAGCCGACTAAAACTCAGCCGAAGCCAGCATCTAACACGATTAACTGGCTACCGCGTGTCATTATCTTTTTGTCTCTGCTGCTTCCTGTTTGCGTATTGTTATTCACGAACCCTGCGGAATCCCAATTCCGTCAGATTGGTGAGTATCAAAATGTACCAGTGATGACACCTGTAAATCACCCTCAAATCAACAACTGGTTGCCTTCAATAGAGCAATGCATTGAGCGCTACGTGAAGCACCATGCAGAAGACTCGTTGCCAGTGGAAGTGATTGCCACTGGTGGACAAAATAACCAGCTGATTCTGAACTATATTCATGACAGTAACCACTCTTACGAGAACGTAACACTGCGTATTTTCGCAGGTCAAAACGATCCAACAGACATCTGCAAATAAAGGAGGCCAATATGAAGATTAAATTAGCATCTGCGGTTTTGGCCGTATCCGTTCTTTTCAGCAGTTGGTTGTATTGGGGAAGTGACCTAAAAGTGGAGCAGCTCCTCACAGCAAACGAATGGCAGTCGACCATGGTGACAGTCATTACAGACAGCTTGCCTGACGATACTGTCGGCCCACTACGCCGAGTTAATGTTGAATCAAACGTGAAATATCTCCCTAATGGTGACTATATTCGCGTAGCAAATATAAAACTATTTGCTCAAGGTTCAACCGCAGAATCAACGATAAATATCTCGGAAAAAGGCCGCTGGGAAGTAAGTGACAACTATTTGTTGGTCTCGCCTTCGGAGTTTAAAGATATTTCATCTTCTCAATCAAAAGACTTTTCCGAAGCACAGCTACGTTTGATTACTCAAATTTTTAAGCTAGATGCGGAGCAAAGTCGTCGTATTGACGTCGTGAACGAAAAAACACTATTGCTCACTAGCTTGAACCACGGTTCTTCGGTACTGTTTAAAAACTAATTTTGATTGGATGATAAGGGGGCAAGACGCCCCCTTTGTTTTGCTTATGGATTGGCTAGATACCACTACTCTCTTTTTCGGTTCACTAATCGCCAACACGCTGGCTTCACTTTCCGGTGGCGGAGCAGGCTTGCTTCAATTCCCTTTACTCATCTTTCTCGGCTTACCGTTCTCCGTTGCGCTAGGCACACATAAAGTGGCTTCGGTCGCTTTAGGCTTAGGCGCAGCAAGCACGCATTTAAGATCAGGCACTATTAAATGGAAAGTCGCGCTCTACCTTATCTTGTCCGGCAGTATTGGCGTGATTTTAGGGGCTAACTTAATTGTACAGATCCCTGATGGTATCGCGGAAAAGATGCTCGGCACGATGATCCTAGCGCTGGGTATCTACTCGCGATTTAAGACATCGCTAGGCCAAGCTGAAGTAATACGCAACCGTCATCCTATTGGTTGGGTTATTGGTGGAATTGGCTTGCTGTTCATCGGCATCATTAACGGATCTCTTACCGCAGGTTCTGGTTTGCTCGTGACACTATTTTTGGTGCGCTGGTTTGGTTACGACTACAAACAAGCCGTTGCTTACACCATGATTTGTGTCGGCCTGTTTTGGAATGGCATTGGAGGCATTGCCGTCGTACAGGCAGGGGCGCCTATTCACTGGGCTTGGTTACCTGTTTTATTGTTAAGCTCTTTTCTAGGCGGCAGTTTAGGCGCATGGGCCGCGACTCGATACAGTAACAGAGTGATTAAAGTTGCATTCGAAATTCTCACGTTTGCGGTGGGCATCAAGTTGCTGGTTTAAAAAGATTAAAAGGAAAGTTTCATGGATAAAGCAATCATTGATATTTATTACTGCCGCCAGTGCAACTGGATGTTGCGTTCAACTTGGCTATCGCAAGAATTACTGCATACTTTTAGTGAAGAAATAGAAACAATCAGCTTACACCCAGACACAGGTGGTCGCTTCGAAATTTTCTGTAATGGCCAGCAAATTTGGGAACGGAAAAAAGACAGCGGCTTTCCTGAAGCCAAGGTGCTAAAACAGCGCGTTAGAGACATTATCGACCCAGAACGCGATTTAGGACATTCAGACACAAAATAGGGAGCAATTCGCTCCCTATTTTTTTACTTAGTAAAACCGTTAAATCATGGTTTGTGCTAATACTTCGCCTTCTGGCGTTTTTACCGTTAGCTTATTGTCTTCTAGAGTACCAAAGCTTCTCGGTAAGCCATTACGTGGGAATGTCATCGAGCCTGGGTTGAATATAATGGCTCCATCTTGCATCTCTGCGACGGGAACATGTGTATGCCCGTGGGCGATGATATCACCTTCGCGCAGTGGCGGCCGTTTTTCAGAGTTGTACAAGTGACCATGAGTCAAAAAGATTCTCTTGCCAGATTCAAGTAGCACCCATGAGTAATCCATCATCATTGGAAACTTCAATAGCATTTGGTCCACTTCACTATCACAGTTGCCACGTACAGAAATAATTTGATCACTGTATTGGTTCAATAAGTCTGCTACCTGTGGAGGGTTGTAGCCTTCCGGAATAGGGTTTCGCGGCCCATGGTTTAGCGTATCTCCTAGCAAAATCAGGTGGTGCGCACCAGAGGCCAGAAATAGCTCAATGGTTTCTTTAGTTGCTGGCAAAGAGCCATGCAGGTCTGAGGCAAAAAATAGTTTCACGACATTGTCTCCTCAAAAAGTATGAGGTCATTCTACGGCATTTTTTTAGCAGCTCAACCTACGACGGTTTGAATACTACTGATAGCGCAATGATTCAATGACCATAGGCAAAACATAGAACCATGCTGCATACGCTGTTCCAACCAACACCAGTATCCAAAACACCATCGACATAAATTTTGATTTGGCTAGATGGTGCAGCGGATCGGGCTCTCCGCATCCTGGACATGCATGAGCGCGTTTTGAGATTTGTTTCTCACACACGGGGCAAGAGACTAAAGGCATGATACAGATTCCTCGACATTAGGCTTAGGGCGCAAAGAATAATGGTGAATTAACACATATGCAACCTAACATATATTAAATATTTTAGTTCTTTGTAACAGTCGCTGACTTGAGAAAAAATTCGTTGATTTTTCATTTATATCAACCGATTATACTTCTTCTCGCACCATACCATTGATGACAATATTGTTATAACTCACCATCCCAATGACCTCGCCACTTTCAATGACCGGCGCTCTGCTTATGCCAAATCGCTCAAACAAACGGGCACAATATTTTACGTTCATATCTGGTTCGACACACAAAGCGGGCTTGGTCATGATTTCATAAATATTTGTGCGCTGAGGAGAACGATTATTCGCCAGCACCTTTTTGGCGATATCATTCATCAACACGATGCCATATTCATCATTATCATCTCGCTTTTTCACCACCAGCGCTTTGACTTGGTATTTTTTCGCTAGCGTTATGCCTTCGTATACGGTCATCAGTCCATCAACCATTACATACGTTGCCGCCATAACATCTCGAACTCTAATTATCGTTTGATCACTCATAATTCATCCTCGACTACTTTGGTCAATGTCTCGACTTGATGCGCGACACCGACTGCATCTTCAATATCGATCTGAATAGCAATCCCCTGTCCCGACTCTCTGTCAAATTCACCAACCTCATTAATGGTCTCTAATATGTGTCGAGATAGATGTTCCTCGACCACAAACAGCAGCACATCTTTTTGCACTTCTAGCGTTAAACCAAAAAACGTTCGCTTTTGATTTAAACCTTGCCCGCGAGCATTGTTAATCACTGTTGCACCGGTCGCACCAGCATCGCGTGCAGCGTCCAACACCTTGTCTGTTTTGCTGTCTTCCACAAACGCAAGTATCAATTTAAAGCGCATTTTCTTCTTCCTCCGAGACGTTTTTATTCAGCCACTGGGTTATTTGCGCATAGCCCATCACAGAGATCATAGGAAATAGACTGGCAAACGCGATCAAGCCAAAGCCATCAATCATTGGGTTTCTTCCAGGGACGGTCGAAGCAAGCCCTAACCCTAATGCAGTTACAAGTGGGACAGTGACGGTAGAAGTTGTTACGCCTCCAGAATCGTAGGCGAGTGGAACAATAAGCTTAGGAGCGTAAAACGTTTGAATCACAACGACGATGTAACCCGCGATGATGTAATAATGAATGGGATCGCCCACGACAATCCGGTAACTCCCTAATGCAATACCAATTGCCACCCCAAACGCAACGGCTACGCGCAAGCCGTTAATACTGATACTGCCTCCAGAGACTTGGTTTGCTTTTATCGCTACAGCGATTAAAGAAGGCTCTGCAATCGTGGTACTAAAGCCTATAAAAAAGGCGAAGGTGTAAACCCAATAATAGTCGACCCACATTAAGGCTTTCCCTACCGATACTTTGAACTCTTGTAAAAACTCCGGCGCCGTTAATTGCACAGCCATCGTCTCCCCAAGTGGAAACAACGCCATTTCTAATCCAAGTAAAAAAAGAGCTAACCCGAAAATCACATAAACGAACCCAAGCAAAACTTTCTTAAGGTTGCTAACAGGACGCCTTAACACCGCTAACTGAAAACCAAAAATAATGCTGGCGATGGGAACGACGTCTCGAACGGTCGATAACAAAGTGTCTAGGAAATGATCAATTGAAATCATGTTACGACCATTCCGTAAACCATCACAAACATCATCGGTAACAGCGAGGCAAAAGCGATTAAACCAAAGCCATCCACCATAGGGTTACGCCCTTTAATAGAAGACGCTAAACCGACACCCAGTGCAGTGACCAAAGGTACTGTTATGGTGGACGTGGTTACACCTCCGGAATCGTAAGCAACGCCAATAATGGCTTCAGGTGCAAACCACGTCAGTATTACAACGCCGACGTAGCCGCCGATGATCATGTAATGAATTGGCCACCCTTTTAAGATGCGCAGAACGCCAATAACGATAGCGATCCCCACAGAAAGTGCCACCGTTACTCGTAGCCCTTGTCCATAATCCTGCATGGATTGCTCTGAGTTTGTGATCATCCCTCCTTCTGCCGCAACTTCTGATGCTTCTTCTGCTACGGCCGTTAATGCAGGCTCGGCGATCGTGGTGCCAAAGCCTAGACAAAACGCAAAAACTAACAACCAGAATACGCTGCCTTTTTTTGCAAAGGCTTGAGCCATACTCTCTCCGATAGGAAAAAGACCAAGTTCTAGGCCAAAGATAAAAAAGGTTAATCCTAAAACGACAAGCAACAAGCCAAAAAGAATGGAGACCAGGTTGGGCAGCGGCTCTTGCAAAACGACTAATTGAAAAAAAGTGATAACAATGATGATGGGTAATAAGTCACGAGCACTATTGAGGAGCGCTCGAAAAAGCGCAACAAATGCTTCCATGCCTATCCTCCTTGATTATGCAAACTGATTACGCTCGTTCCAATGAGCGATAACTTTTAGTCTGGCATAGATTTCACTCTTCTACCGTGAATGCACTAGCGCCATCTATAACATTTAGTTACATATTTTCTAATATGTGAAGTTAATAGCCTCTCTGTCAGCTTGTCACTATCCCAGAAATAATGGTGTTGAGATGATCAAGCTAAGCACAAAACGACTATAATGTTCTAATACGTGTACATTCAAAGAGATAACATGAAGATATTACTCACAGGTGGCACTGGGTTTATTGGCTCGGAGTTGCTCAAGCTGCTATCAACTCACCAGGTTATGCTACTTACACGCTCTCCAGAGCGAGCAAAACAACGCCTACAGCATGCTGATCTGGGTAATATCGAATACCTTGACTCGCTCGAGTCGTTCGCCGATCTCAATCACGTTGATGCCGTCATTAATCTTGCAGGTGAGCCTATTGCGGATAAAAGGTGGACCAGCGAGCAAAAAGAAAAAATCTGCAAAAGTCGTTGGAAAATTACCGAGCAAATTGTTGAGCTGATCCACGCAAGTACCGAACCTCCCTCTGTTTTTATTAGTGGCTCGGCAGTTGGCTACTATGGTGATCAACAAGACCATCCGTTTGATGAGTGCTTACATGTTAATAGCGACGACTTTCCTCACGAGGTTTGTGCAAAGTGGGAGCAAATAGCCAAGCGCGCAGAGTCGGAACAAACACGGGTTTGTCTACTGAGAACTGGCGTGGTACTCGGCCTTAATGGTGGTGCGTTGGCAAAAATGCTATTACCTTACAAGCTTGGCGTAGGCGGCCCACTTGGGAACGGTAATCAGTACATGCCTTGGATTCACATCCTAGATATGGTCCGCGCCATCATGTACTTGCTTGAAACACCACATGCCCACGGTGCATTCAATATGTGCGCCCCCCATCCTGTGACTAATCGTATATTCAGCGGCACACTAGCTAAAACGCTAAAACGTCCGCATATCTTGTTCACGCCTAAATGGGCGATGGAACTCCTAATGGGAGAATCTTCCTGCTTATTGTTTGATAGCATGAGAGCCAAACCCAAAAAACTCACCGAACTGGGCTTTAAATTTAGCTACTCCAGAATAGAGCCAGCACTCAAGCACTTGCTTCATGACCGGAGCTGATGAATGATGGCTCTAATCAAGGTTTCTGAGTCTTAAATTAAATTATGAAAAAGTCGATTCTTATTACGGGTTGTTCAACCGGCATCGGTTACGTGTGCGCTCACGCCCTACAAAACAAGGGATTTAATGTCATTGCATCTTGTAGGAAAGAACAAGATGTCCAGCGCCTAATTAATGAAGGGCTAACCTGCATCAATCTAGACCTAAATAGCCCAGAAAGCATTTCTTCGGGCGTGAAGCAAGCGCTAGAGTTAGCAGAAGGTAAGCTTTACGCAGTGTTCAATAATGGTGCCTATGGTCAGCCCGGAGCACTGGAAGACTTACCCACCGAGGCTCTTCAAGATCAATTTCAGACCAACTTTTTTGGTTGGCACCAGTTGGTCAGAGAGGTGCTTCCTCATATGCGCCAGCAAGGCGAAGGACGCATCATACAAAACAGCTCTGTTCTTGGTTTTGCCGCAATGAAATACCGTGGTGCCTATAATGCATCAAAATTTGCCTTAGAAGGCTGGACAGATACGCTCAGGCTAGAGCTTGCGGATACGAATATCAAAGTGGCATTGATAGAACCAGGGCCGATCGAAACTCAATTTAGAAACAATGCATTACGAGCCTTTGAGAAGTGGGTTGATATTGAATCTAGCCCCCATCGTCATGCTTATGAAGGACAAAGAGAGCGACTCAACAACGACAAGTCTAATAATCGATTTGTTTTACCTGCAGAGTCTTGCATCGCACCAGTTCTTCATGCATTAACTAGCGTTTCACCGAAAATTCGTTATCGAATTACTACTCCGACTAAATTATTCGCAGTCTTGAAAAGACTATTACCAACCCGTGCACTTGATAAAATTTTGCGACAGGCTGCATAAAAAAGTTTTGTCGAAATGTAATTTCATCGTAACAATGTGATGTCATTATGAACATGTAGGTTAAAAAAACCTCAACTAAACGAATCAATTTCTACGCAATTCAGCGGGGATTCTTTCGCCCAAAGTGATTGAGTTGCTTAGATTTGGTATCGCCACCCATTACGTTTTGTAGCAATGTTTATACTACTGCGAGGCAACAATGACATTAAATCAGCTTAACTGGCTTAGTGTGGGTGTAGTGTTGACCATGTTCATCCTATTTTGATACCGCACTAACAAATAGCATTAGAATTGCGCTGCTTCGGCAGCGTTTTCTTTTTATCTAACACCTGAGCAGCAATAACCTCACTCTGTTACCTCACGTTTTCTCAAAATAGAATGATTCATTATTGATGGTGAATGTCGCTTGAATTTCACCTAAATCAACTCCATATCTAATATCAACGACAAGACACAAGGCAAGGATACTCTGATGCAATCCCCATTTATCGTTGAGATAACAGAACAGAACTTTCGCGAAACGCTTGAAGGTTCAATGAACACGCCCGTTTTGATCCACTTTTGGGCCAACGCTCAGCCAGAAAGCGCACAGATACTCCCTGAGTTGCAATCTCTTGCTCAACAGTACAACGGTGCATTTACGCTTGCTCTACTAAATTGTGAAGATCAGCCCGCTTTAGCGTCTCAATTTGGCGTGCAAGTATTGCCAACTATCGCGCTGTTTATAAATGGTCAAGCCGTCGATGGTCTGGGAGGCCCCCAGCCAATTGATGCCATTGCTACCATGCTACAAAAGCATTTGCCAAGCCCAGATGAACAACTATTAAAACAAGTCAGTGAACTTCTTCAGCAAGGTGAGCATGCTCAGGCTTTGAGCATCATCCACACTTTGCCGCCAGAGCTGCAAGAGCGTGGTGATGTGAAACTCGCGATGGCTGATTGTTTGCTAGAAACCAAACAATTTGATATTGCCCAAGAACTACTGAACGCTATCCCTCTCGAGTATCAAGATAACTACTACAAGAGCCTAATAGCCAAGCTCGAGCTGCATTTGCAGGCTGCAGATAGCCCTGAGTTACAGCGACTAGAACAAGCATACGCAGCAGACATGGCAAACTTCGAACTCGCTTGTGAATTGGCGGTACAATACAACCAAGTTGGTCGGGATGAAGAAGCGTTGGAACTGCTGTGGAATATTCTTAAAAAAGACTTGGGCGCCCAAGACGGTGACGTGAAGAAGACTTTTATGGATATTCTCAGTGCACTAGGTCAAGGTAACGCATTAGCAAGCAAATATCGTCGCCAGCTTTACTCAATTTTGTACTAAGCGCCGCATTCTTCTAAGAATAAGACAACAAAGGCCGGGATTTCCGGCCTTTGTTTTTTGTTAGAAGTCGCTATACAACGTTGGTGCTGCTGGCGGATACTCTATTGGTTGCCAACGATCATTAAAGGTGTACTTGGCATAAAGCATGAAATGGTTTGGTGTATAAAACTCAGAACGTTGTACATCGACTAACGCACCAAGATACCAACGTTTGCTGACTCGCTTTTCCACCGCCGCTTGCAACGACGTACCAAAACCACCACCCTTGTCTGACTCCGCTACTGTCGATAAGTATGGCGCGTCTTCCTTAGTCCAAGAGTTAGAGACGGATGCACTCAATTGATATGACCAAGAACTGTTGTATCGGCCATAAAAGTTGATAGGTAAAGACACCGAGAAGTAACTTTGCGGGCTGTAGTAGCCACCGTGACCTAGCGTGTACTCACCCAGATTTTTGTCGTAATCAAGGTACATTAAGTTCGTACCTATACTTAAACGCTGGTCATCCGTTGCAATTAACTTGTAGTACGCTCCACCTAGCACGCCTAAACGAGTGTTGTCCTCAACCTTTTCACCAGTCAAAACATGATACTGCAAGCTACTCCAAAAACCGTAAGGGCCACCAATGTCCCAACTTGAGCTCAACTTCACACCAGTACGAGCAACTCCGCCCCATTTAGTCCCTTGAGGGTCAGTCGTGCCGCTAGGGACAGACATTCCAGCATAAGAAAGCGCGCTACTGGTCTCAGGGCGACGCGAAGCTTCTGCCGTCCAACCGAACTCACCCAGGTCCCCATTGATGCGCACACCACCAACCCATGTGGTATGGTCGAAACCAATTGGTGTCGTGCCGATATCGACCAACCAATCTTCAGCCTGCCAGCCCACTCCAAATGCCATACCTGATGCGTCATTTTGGAACGAAGTGCTGTCAGAATCGGTGGTTTTTTCATAATAGTCCAACTGACCTGAATCGATAGAAACATAATCGGCTTTTAGCAACAGGTGCCCATCCCAGCTCTCTATCGGGATTCGGGCTTCTATGGGCACTTGATTCGAAGTATTACGGCCATCTCGTGCACTGTAATCCCAGCCAATCATGACATGCCCATCACTCCGATCATGCAGTTTATCGATGTCCGATTTGACGTTACGAGTCAACCAGTAGTCGTCAGCAGTATCATATAGCTCGCGTAAGCTTAGGGGTTCTTTTTTCGCCTCTTCAGGTTCACGATTTCTATCCATTCGGTCACGATTTAAGGCTTGATAGGCGCGTGTTTCAGCTAACGCCCACTGTTGATTTTCCATTGCTATAGACATGCTATTGCGAAATGCTAATGCGTCAGCATCAGGCATCGCATCCAACAACTGATTTAGCGCATTAGCGTCATTTCGATAGCCTTGTTGATTAAACACCGCGGCCACTGTCATCAACTGTGCCGCAGTTAAGCTATCGCGCTTTTTATTCAAAATGAGGTGCATGTCGTGATACGTCGCTTCATACCCAGTCAAAGCACTAGCTTGCAACATGCCAATTTCTGCTTGAGTTTTAAATGGCTCAGGCTTTAAAGAAACTTGTTCATACAAATCCAACGCAAGCTTAGGCTGTTGATTAACCAGCATCAGATCCGCTTGACTCAACAGTCGACGGGTTTTGAGTTCATCAAGCTGTAATGCTTCCGAAGCACTTAAATCTTGTGTTGCGGAATTTAATGCTAAGTCCACGTACCAACGATCAAAATCTTCAAAGTGATTCAAGCTTACCATCATGCTGCCGTAAGCCAGTTTGTCATCGGTTGACCAATCTTCTGAAAGCGAAATGTTTTGGAAAATCCTCTCAGCTTCCTTAACTTCATCAATGTCTAACCACGCACTCACTAGACGAGCGAGCGGTTGAATTTGACCTTGATAATCCGACTCTAGCGCACGTAATGTCGCCATTACTGATTCGGGAGAAGCTAAGTAACGCGTTTGAATGTCTCTCAACTGAGCATCAAGCTTCAAGCGGGTTAAATTGCGCTGCATTGCGTCTGTCATGTCATGTTGTGCGATACTCTCTAGCTCAGCGATGGCCTCATTCACGTTGAAGTCCTGCGCGAGATAAAGCGCGTAAGCAAATTTCATTTCAGGGTCATTACTAGATGTAGCCCAATCGGACATCAGCGTATCCGCGCGTACTTTGTCGCCCATTGAATGAACCACGTCAGCAATATCAAGCCTTAACCATGGGGAGGTTGGCTGTAGCGCAATCAATTCCTCTACGGACGCTTTCATCGTTGCCTGATCATTTTGAGCGATTGCGATCCGCAGACGAGTCAAAATAACTTCCGACTTGATGCTCGCTATTTTTTCAGCGACCACTTTCTGCTGTGGGGCTGAGTAACTGCGCGCGAGTGCTTCCGCGCCAGACCAATCTTGCTGCTGAATACGAACATCTAAGCGACCACGCAATGCAGAGCTATTGCTGCTATCCAGTTGCAAAGCTTGTTTGAAAACCTTCTCTGCCGCGGCATAATTTTCTTGTACCAGATACAAAGAGCCTAATGATGAATAAGCATAAGGTTGGGATTTATCTACTTGAATCGCTTTTTGATAAGCGCTTTCTGCTTGCTTAAACTGGCCTTTTTCGACCAAGGCATCACCTTGATCAAGATACGCCCAATATTGAGAAGTCTCGATTAGCGCTGCCCATTTTGAGGCCGAGTCAGGATTATGATCTAAGTGCTGAGCCTGTTTAAAGTATCCGAGCGCTTTTTGTTGCTGCCCTCTACGTAGATAAACCTTACCCATAGCACCAAGCAATTCAGGATCTTGCGGACGAGTCGTCAACGCATAACGCAGCTGAGCTTCTGCTTGGTCGGTTTTATCTTCCTCGAGCAACGCTAACCCTTTGAGCTTGGCGAGATAGGTGGGGTCTTTGCGTAGTTCCTTTTCCTTTTTCCAGCGATCTTTCGCGCTTTGATTCGCTCTTTGTATCTCCATGTCAGACGGGTAGTAGCTAGCTAAGATGGCATATTGCTGAACAACTTGATCTGAAATAGGCAATTGATCCAATGCACGCAACCACGACGTTGCCGCATTTGTTCCAACCGAAGGAGCAAGCGCTAACTTTTTATAGGTATCGAGAATCCATGGATCAGCAGGATTCTCTTTGCGAATATGGTTGGCTAACGCGAGTTGAAAAGACGGAACACTAGGATAATTTGCATTTAAACGTTCCAGTCCCTGTTTCACCGAGATCCAACTGCCAGGCAAATTACTTTGCAACTGTAGGAGTTCAAGTTGTAACGCTGGTGATGGCATTCCATTTGGGAAAAGGGCTTTGTAAGCTTGAATCGCTTCATCGTAACGACCAGATTTTGCAAGCAACTGAGCGCGCTGATAATCCGCTCTTTTCTCTCCCTGAATAGCCATAATCGATGACAAGTTTTTCGCTTGAGTCGAATGAGGCGCCTGTCTGATTAAGCGCTCAAATACCGGTTTTGCTAATTCTGGCTGCTTACGTTTCAGATACATATTCGCTTGATAGAAAAGCCCCGTTGGATTGCTTTCTTCAATCGCGAACAGCCTCTCCAGAGTACTCTCGACAATATCATCTCGGCCAATCGCATCCGCCAGTTTTAGCTGCTCAACCAACCACTCAACCGAGTCAACTCGTGCTAATGATGTGGAAAATTGAACCAGCTCGATAGGCTTGTAGACCTGTGCGAGCTGCGACTTTGTCAGAGGTTTTGAGCTAAAGCTTTCTGCATGCACAGTGCCGACGCCACCAGCCGCCAAAGCAACCAGTGGAATCCACCATAACACGTATCCTGTTACTGACATCTCTCGCTCCATACAGGAAGCAATTCACCTTGCACACCAAAACGGTAACGTTCTTCATGCCAACCAAGCCCAAATAGACTTAATACGTTGTCGTAATAATGATCGTTTTTGTCCACCACAAGTTCATTTTGAGCACGACGAAACTGCGTCTCCAACAGCGCAGATTCACCAGAAGCCGCGAGTAACGGAAGAGCCGCAGCAGAAAAACCTGCGCTTCCTGCTTGGGTATATTTACCCGTTTCAGTATTTACTTCTCTCGCTGGCGCACCAACGGCTTTGGTTGCCGCGACAAACGGCTGCATTTTTTGCACTAATACTGCTTTTTCTGAAACTTGGTCATTTAGCATACCCGCCCAAAGATAAGTGCGGATCGCGTTGTAACTGCCCATCGGCCCTGTAACCACATCTGAGCTATAACGACCATTTCTCAATGTTGCCCAGTCTGGGCTAAAGCCTGCTGGCATCGTTTTCTCTAGCATGTGAACACTTGCCTTATACATTGAGTCCCAGTTGTATTGCGGGTACAGCGACTGCATACGAGCAATCAGTTGTAACGGAACATAACTCGGATTCACACGGTACTGGCCGTCGGCATCAAAGCCCGTTGGAGCTGGCAACAATACCGTTCCAACTCCCGCTATGTTGACGGTTTCTTCACGTAAAATACGACTCGCGATCAGATGTCCAAGGGTCTGATAGTAGTAGTTATTCCATAATCTCCCCGCCTCAACAAGGGAGTAAGCTATCCACAAATCAGAATCTGACGCTGGGTTAGAATCCAAGACTCCGAACTGACCATTTTCTTTTCTTCCCCACAACCAAGCAGGAAGCCTTGCCGTCAAATCCCCACCAGCCAAATGTGATTGAGTCCATTTTAAAACCTGATCGAAGGTTTTAGGGTCATTGGCAACCAAGGCAAAGAACAATGCGTAAGATTGGCCTTCCGAGGTTGTAATCATACGCTCGTCACTGCCATCAACGACTCGGCCTTGCTCCATGTATACCGACTTAAATGTTTCCCATTGTGGCCACTCGCAGGTGTTAGCCCACAAGTAAGGAGACACGAACAACATAAGGAACGAGATGAGTTTTTTCATTATTCCTCTTCCTCAGTTTTTTCTAAACGTCTAGACGCGACTTGACGTAATACGCGCCAAAGCACAATGGTTACGATCACCACTAGCAAGGCGGCAAAGCACGCAACGATGACTGGGTGATTAGAGAAGTGATACCAAACGAGCTGCCACACAGGAAGCTTACCGACATAGTAGTGCGAACCCACGTTGTAGCTTGCTACTTCGTTATTTCTCAACGTCACCACCGAGCCAAACATGTGCTCCACTTTACCGGAGTCAGCCAACGCGCGATCAACCGACGAAAAATCTGACGGGTGAGCCGCCATAATAGAAATGACGCTGCGTTTTTTCGTAAATGGCGATTCTGCACCATAAATAGCAGCAAAAGAGCCTTCTGCCTCGACAGAAACATAATCTGCGGCGGCTTGACGAGCATCACTTGGACTCATCCAGTTCATTCCGAGCTGCTTTTCATTTTTGCTTGGTAGGCGAATTTGTCTCTGACCCTCTTTAACCACTAAGTTAACTTGGTCAGGATTATTAGCGGCTTCTTCTAATGCATCCACAACACCAATCGTCAGGATATCTTTATTTTTTAGTTGCTCAGCATTCCATTTATCTGTCAAAAGCACCTGAATACCTGGGTACCCAGAGTCACGTCCCAATGACCCCATGACGTTTAAGAAGGTTTGCAACACTTCTTTTGGAGCACTCTCTGGAACAACAATAGCAGTTTCTGACAAATCAGCCATGCGAGTGTAAGGAAAACCGGATGTAGCAAAAGCGCGCATATTTGGCATTTCGATGTAGTGGGGGAAACCACTAAAATCAATAGTAGAATCACCATCAATAACCGCGTATTGCTTACTTGGCTGCGTTACCTGGCACTGCCCATCGGTCACCGAAGCAAAGCCAAATTCGAACTCGATTCGGTTTTGACTACCCACCTTAAAAGCCGGAATGCGAACAAACGTATCACCACTTAGAATGCCATCATCTAACAAAGGAACACGTATACGGTTAGATTCTCCACCTTGACCTTTTGTGGTTAGGTTGAACGCCTCAATGAATTGGTCATTAATACTCAAAGTCAGACGAGAGCCGGAATGATCCGCAGCAGGCGGTGAATAACGATAGTTAAGATCCATCGGTATACCACGGCTTTGCCAAGTAAAGAGATCGGGTGGTAAACGCAAACTTACGTTGATTGGTGGAGGCGTTCGGCCTTCCACTTGCAGCATGCTTTTTTGTTCGACTAACTCAGACAATGCAACAGGACGAGCCGTACTCACCCAGTTTGGCGCATCGTACGGGACTCGTGGTTTGATTTGTTTGACTTCATTAATCTTCGCGATTGGTCCAGTAAGAAGTTGGTTTCCCAACGCCAAACCTTGCACCGCAATGTTAAGATCCTTACTGTCACGGCCTGTCACCAGAAGAAACTTCACGTACGGGTCTGTTGGATGAGTGATGACTTGAAGACGAGGGCCATCCGTGTCTGGAAAATCTCTCAGAAACTCAGGTTTGTTGTCATTGGTAACAAAGACAATGGCGTTGCGCTTAGGTAACGTGTCGACACTAAAAGGGAATTGAGCACCACGCCAACCCGCAAGAGCACCAAAGTAAGAGCTCAAGACACCGGCAGCCTTGACATCATCTAAATCGTATTTGCTACCCATCACGACAGGCAGATTTAACTGGCTGAAATCACGGACATCAAAAAAAGGAGCCGGTAACAAACTCAAGTCACTTTCCAGCACTGTCTTTTGAGCAAGCATCTCAATTCGACTACTTTGGCTAATCTCAGCCCAAATGCTCGAGTCATTGGGGTTAGCACAGTCTTTCTGAGTATTCCCTATTAACTCAAAGCGAATTTGGTTGTAATTACTAAAGTAACGAGTGTCCAGCGGCATAGATAAGCTCAACTTTTTGCCTTGCTGGCCATCGACGATTGACGCTACTCCCATAAGTTCGTTGTTCAAATACACTTTGACGTGAGAAACCAAAGAGAGCAACGCTGGCGAAGGTGTGATATCAAAGTGCAACGTTGCTTTAGATACCACCTCATCGAGTCGCGAACCGAAACCAATATAAGCACTGGCCTCACTACCTTGGATAGCAATTGAACCACTGTAACCTAATTGACTAAATGGGATGACGCGCTTAAACACGGTCGAATCTTCAGCATCTTGCTGTGCCAAAGGCATTGCTTGTTGCTGACTTACTTCTTGTGCCGCGAGACTGCACGACATACACATGAGAGTGATAGCCGTTGTCAACGCTGTTAGTTTTTTATTATTTAGCATGACTTGAGGTCCTGATTGGGACATAACGAGGTCTTAGTGACCAAATAAATTCGATACAAAATAAAAGTGCATCCACACTGACCTGAACAAACTTAGGACAATGTTGCAGCAAGCGTTTGTATCCATTAAAGCCGACTTGCAGTACAGCCTGCATACTCGATAGAGGTTTATCTGATTGATAACCTTGTTGCCATTTCGCCCATGTATCTGCACGTGCAAATGTACATTGGACGTATTGGATTTGTTGTTGATGAGACAATTCGTTGAGTTGTAAACCAAATATCCCCTTATGAGCATAGGCAACCGTCATAGGGAACACGAATTCTTGGCCACCTCGATTGAGGATCACTTCTAAGGTTTGACCGAGTAAGTAAGCACAGGTTGGTTCATCGACCCCGTCAATTTCTATGCGCACGCCCCCCAAAGAGAAATCCTTCATCTGCGCTTGTATTAAATGCCCAGAATTAAGCCTAACCGCGACAGGAATCGCCACCTCTACTCGGTGATCTTTTCGCACTTGTTTAGCTTCTACTGCAACCGCAACGGCAGCACCTAAAATCAACAGGTTGTACATCGTCCATACGAGATTCACGATAACTGTACCGATTTCATTTTGAGGCCCCCACCCCATTCGGTAAATCCCTACAGCGAAGCCCAAAATGTTGAGTGCAACCAAAACCAAATATGGTCGAGAGATCACCCAATCGTAGTGAGACTTTTCAACCAAACCGCCTTTTGCCGTTACGTTGAATGTCCCTTTATGGGGCGCAAACAAAGCCACCGTTGTTGGCCTTGCGATATACCAAGCAAGCACGGTTTCGTATACCTCACCCCAAAACGAATAACGGTAGTCACCCTGCATACGAGAGTTGGTCATGCTGGCGTGAATCATGTGGGGTAATACGTACAAAATGATCGCCAGCGCTGGCGCATAAATCACGTAGGAATGCAGCAACAAATAAGCCAAGGGTGCGATCAGGAATACAATCCTCGGGATACCAGATAGAAAGTGCAGCATGGCATTGACGTAACAAAGCCGTTGAGAGAGCTTAAGCCCCTTTCCAGTCAATGGATTATCGACCCTAAATATCTGCGCCATCCCGCGAGCCCAACGAATGCGTTGCCCAACGTGTGCAGACAATGTTTCTGTCGCCAAACCAGCAGAAATCGGCTGCTTAAGATATGCAGAACGATAGCCTAAACGGTGCATGCGCAGAGACGTGTGCGCATCTTCCGTCACGGTTTCGACTGCAATACCACCGACTTCCTCTAAAGGCTCTCGACGTAAAATAGCGCACGAGCCACAGAAGAAAGTCGCATCCCATAAGTCGTTACCATCTTGAATCAGGCCGTAAAACAAGTTGCCTTCGTTTGGCACGTTACGAAAGTTCGATAAGTTACGCTCAAAAGGATCCGGTGAGAAAAAATGGTGCGGCGTCTGAATAAGCGCCAACTTTGGATCTTTCAGGAACATCCCCATTGTGAGCTGAAAAAATGCTCGTGTAGGAATATGGTCACAGTCAAAAATCGCAACAAACTCACCGCTGGTCTGCTTCAACGCATAGTTAATGTTACCGGCTTTCGCATGTTCATTCGTTGGGCGGCGGATGTAGTTCACCCCTACACTTTTGGCGAAATCTCGGAAGCTATCACGCTTGCCGTCATCCAGAATGTGGATGTTAAGTTTGTCTTTCGGCCAATCGACACCTAACGAGGCATAAACCGTCGCTTTCACAACATCGAGATCTTCGTTGTAAGTAGGGATCATCAAGTCAATGGTTGGCCAAGTTGACTGATCCGGTGGCATCGATACTGGTTTGCGATTCAATGGCCAGATATTTTGGAAATAGCCAAGCATCAGCACAATCCAAGAATACGTCTCAGCTAGAAGTAAAACGCCCCCTAGAAACAAAGCAACAGGATCGTCCCAGTTCAGGGTAGACGAATAACGCCACCACAAGTATCGACATGAGGCCGTAACCGACAAGATGATCAAAAGCATGGTAGGAAAACGACCCGGCATGCGACGGACCATCATCGCTAATGCCCAGAGTAACAGCACAAAGACAGTCTGAGCCTGATAACCAAATGGCACCGTAAAACAAAGCAAAGCGATTAACACCACGAAAAACAACAAGGTGTAGTTCAACGCCATCGCTGACTTACTTGCTTTAATACGCTCTCGAACTTGTGGATCTTTGATGTTGTTCGCTGTCTGTTCTAACCAGCGGACGCCTTTTGCAACCAATTCAAATGGCAAGTAGAACGCATTGCGAATTTGCTCGGCTAAAGTCATCGCTAAGCTGCTGGTTTTTTTGGACCATGCTGTATTTACATTTACGTTTTGCCTGAAGCAAAGCAACCACACGCTTTGGATAATAAAACGTACAGGTTCAAACCATCTTGGCGCAGCAAAATTAACGTTTGGATAGTAAACCAAAGGCAGTTTCCATGAGGGAACACCCGAAATAACCGGCTTTAAAAATACAAAACTCAATGAAAACCAAAAAGACAAAGCACACTCACCAACCCAGTTTGTTTTACAATTCCAGGCTTGCTCGTAAGCGTTCTTCTGCAGTCTGAATTGGTCCACTACCCAACGTTGGAAAATCAGATTAAGACTTCGCATAAATTAGCTTTGGTCCTGAGCGCTTGATAACGCTGATACACACCAAAAAGCAAAAGACTGAAAATCTTTTGCGGCTTGGCTCGATGGCGAATAGTGTTGAACGGTCGTCAGGTTTGCCACACATTCAAGCAATGCCGTATCTCGATGAATCGAAACAGGAATCAAGGATTCGCTAAGTTCCTTTTTCAGCACCAACATGAAATCACGACCAATTTCGGTTTCTGGCTGATATTTATTCACCAAAAAACGTAATTTATCAGAGCGAAGCAATCTCGATAGCTCTTCATGTTGTAGCCAAGATTGAAGAGTGAGATAACTCAGGGCGTCTGCCGTTACCACCACCACAATCATATCCATTGAGTCGACAAAAGATCGCACTTCAGGATCAGTAAGCTCTGCTAAGTCGGCGTGAAAAAGCAGCCACTGCTCACCACGGTTTTCGCTCACTTGCAACGTCATTTCACCTAGCATTGATAGATAGTGAGAACGCTCATTAAAAAACGCTTTTAACTGCTCAGAATTCAGATGGCCAAACGGTAAAAAAAGTGCACCTTGTGGGCTTTCATAACCAGCCTGGGTCCAAGGCTTATCTAAAAGAAGTTGTTTCGCCCAGCCTCCTTGCTCTTCCCTCGGCAAGCCAAGATGAGCTTGCAGTAAACTATTAGGCACCACCTCAATGGCCAGTACCTGTTTATTTATCTTAACTAACGCTTGTGCCAAATTCGCAGCGACGGTCGTTGAGCCACAGCCGCCTTTTAAACTAACAAATAGAAGGCGCTTCATATCGCTTCCGTTTCTGAATTTTTCTGCGTATTACGTACCAAAGATAGAACATTACGAGCACCGTTGGCTTTGAAGACTTGCCACTTATTTTTAACTTGTACGTAAGACTCGTTTTCTGTTGTTTCAATATACGTGTATTGAGTTAAGTTATAAGAAGAGTAGATCGAATTAATATCTTTTGCAGACTCAGTCATAGAATTTTTCACAATGTAACGGAGCTTAAACTG
The DNA here is from genome assembly GCF_033338695.1 of Vibrio sp. Vb1166. Classification (NCBI taxonomy): domain Bacteria; kingdom Pseudomonadati; phylum Pseudomonadota; class Gammaproteobacteria; order Vibrionales; family Vibrionaceae; genus Vibrio; species Vibrio sp. Vb1166. The sequence continues at coordinate 149,481 of NZ_JAWOTE010000008.1, forward strand.
AGATAACAGCAATCCCGCCACTATCATTTTCAGTATAAATTCCATTGTTAAAAAATTGACGCATCGACCTATGCGTCTCATATTTATAGAACGATGATGAATGTGAATAAGTTTATTTATAGCCCATATAAATAACAAAGGCCTAAATAATATTTAACTTCAGAAAAAAGGATTACAATAATGAATTGTTACCATCCATTTAATACACATAAGAAATTTAAATATTTTAAATGAGAATCATAGACTTAGAGACTATTGATTTTAAACTCATAAACATCATGTGAAGCACATGCTATAACTATTTTAATTTCTGATCAATTTCGTTTAATATCTTAGCGTCATTTTCTTGTCACTAAGAAAATCAAAATTGTAACGATTAGCATACAACGGATTGTGAGCTTCACAAAACACATTAAGTTATTGATTTAAGGCTCTTTATGTCATCACTCTCTGAATCATCTGCTATTAAAAACGAACGAGAGATAAACTCTGTTTATGTAAACTTATTTACTCATAAACAGATGCTTATTGATTATTTGTTCAGTACACTACCGGAAAATGACAACACTTCACTTACAAGCTTTACAGACAAAGAAACTTTTTTGTCCACATTGAATGATGAAGCCTTAATGAAATTCAATGACTTATCTAAAACCCACCTTGAACAGTGTTTTTTTCTTAGTCATAAATTCACAAAAAAAACACCCAAAGCTATAAATCTTGCTAAAGACATTCACCAAACGAACATAAAGAAGTTTTCTACATGTCTATTAGTTGTTCCAGACTCGCTACTATCATCAACTAATGATGATTTTATAAGTGTCTTTCTACAAAGCTTAAATGAGCTGGCAAATAATAAAAAAATCACTATTAGTGTTTATATATATGGGCATCTGACGACTTCACTATTAAAGCCCATTCTTATTTCTCATAATAGACACATTGCAGGTTTGGCGACCATGACATCATTAGATGACGCTCGCTACTGCTATCTTGTGGATTTTTGGTCCAATAAACACGGTGTAATTACCCAACACGAATACATTCTCACTAAAACTAAAGATAAAACACTAAAAGCAACGTCTTACGAAACGCATCAATCTCATGTCATGCCAGAAGACAAATCGGATAGCGATAGAATCTATGTCAGCAGAAGAGCTTTCAGAGAAAGCGTGAAAGCCCCAAAAGGGATGCGTGTGGCAGAGAGCAATCAAGGACTCATAGCGATGCTAGACAACCCTCGCTCTTCAACTATTGTTTTCAGCTGTGATAACCAAAGCGAAGTTCAACAGATCGCGTTAGATTGCTACCGTTTAAGGTCCGCGTATGGCCGTCAGCTAAAGATTATTGTCAGGGAGACCCAACAATGTCTGAGATATGCAGATGAAAAGTTCTTACTTCGCTCGGGGGCAAACTTCATTTCTCACGCGCAAATCCCCCCAATGCGCTTTATGACTCAGGTTGAAGCAATTCAAGGCCAGATGCTTACACGCCCAATTCCTGACAGTTTAGAGGCGCTCTTAAAGTATGACCTTAAGTTTGGTAGCAAAGGCTACTTACAAAACCAGGACTTTAGCCAATACTGTATTGACGTCATTTCCCACTCAACACACTCAAATGTGAACTTTGCGCTTATCAAGCTGAACTTATTACCAGGTATGACGGCAGAGGAATGTTTACGTCTTTGCCATATTCGAAGAGATGGCGACGTTGTGACAGCCTGCAACAAAGCTCTATATGTCTTATTCAGTGCTATTCGACATAGCGATATTGATATTGCACTCAACAATATATTTGAGTTCCCAGTGAGAGACTTATTTCATTCAACTCACACGTTTGATACTCAATTAGATATCGAAACAGAGTTAAAATTCATCGTTCAAGATGAAGCCGTCATATCCGACGACGTTTCAGCTCTGGCGACAGAGAGGAAAATATTCCATACCGCCACTAACTCCATTACTGATGTTCCTCCTTTGTTTGCTGTGAAAAAAACCATTGATCTCAAGGAACGTTCATGAATATTAACGATTTTTTACTGACCGTGTGTATCAGTTCAGGTATTGGCCTACTCCTAGGATACTTTCTACGTGACCTAGTAAACGCTACCCGACGCTTTTACCACAAACACTTAAAACGCTCGCGCTATTTTGAGCTAGATACATCAGCCACTAACACCAAGAAGCTTAAGTAATGACATCGCATTCTCATGACTCTACCCCCCTCACTATAGGATTGGGCTGGTGGAACATTTACTTTATCGCAAAAACAGCGCTCTATTTTCAAGGAATCATCGATTTCCATCCAATGGAAAACTTTGCGCTGTTGATCTTCATCCTGCTTCCTATCTCGATGAAAAGCCTAAATGCGGTGCGCCATATCGTTTCATTTGTCGCCGCAGCGTGGCTCTTGCATTACGATTCTTACCTACCTCCTCTAAACCGTCTTTGGGCTCAAGCGGGACAGTTAATGCAGTTTGAATCGAGTTATCTGGTCGAGCTTTTGGGACGATTTTTATCATTCCAAGCAATACTCGGATTGCTCGCTTTGTGTGGTGCGTACTTTATTTTGAGCAAGTTTGTTAGGGTTTCAGTCTTTGTGGTTATTGCGATGATCTATATAAGTATTCCTATGACGACTGAACCTCAGACAACAGTGGCTGCAGAAGTAGCCCAACAACAGCCAACAACCGAGGTTACTGCTAGCAAACAACCTCAAATAACGGAAATTAATGATGCCAGTCTCAACACGTTAACTGCAGATTTCTTTTCTAAAGAAGCTTCCCGACATGTAACATTCGATACCAACAGCGCAATGGATGCTCCTTTTGATTTGCTGTTCTTGAGTATTTGTTCGGTCGCGTGGGATGACATCGAAATTGCAGGACTGGCTGATCATCCTCTGTTCAAAGAGTTTGACATCATGTTCGACAATTTTAGCTCCGCTACGTCATACAGTGGGCCTGCTGTCATTCGTCTGCTACGAGCCAATTGTGGTCAACAAGAACACAGTCAACTGTTCCAGCCAGCACCATCAAAGCAGTGCTACTTGTTCGAAAGTTTGAAAGAACTAGGCTTCACAGAAAATTTACTGATGAACCACAATGGTGTCTTTGATAGCTTCCTTGAATTGATCAAAAAAGACGGCGACTTACAAGCGGCTCTTATGTCTCAAGAAGACTTAACTCCTTACCAAAAATCTTTTGATGGCTCTTCGATCTTCCGCGATAAGCAAGTATTGGATAACTGGTGGCAGCAAAGACTTAACAGTAGTGATGACAAAGTCGTGGCACTCTACAACTCAATTTCACTACATGATGGCAACAGGATCATCAATGCGAACTCAAGCACATCTATTGCTAGCTACAAAATGCGCCTTAAGAATTTGCTTGATGACCTCCACGCGTTCTTTAAAACCTTAAAGTCCTCAAAACGCAACATCGTTGTCGCTTTGGTACCAGAACATGGTGGTGGTATGCGAGGAGACCGCATGCAAATTTCAGGTATGCGAGAAATTCCTGCACCGACAATCATTCATACACCGGTAGGAATTAAAATCTTCGGAGAAGGAATTCAGCGTCAGGGCGACACCGAACACGTAAGCGAGCCATCTAGCTATCTGGCATTGTCGCAGCTCGTTTCGAATATCCTGGATAAAAACATTTATCAAAGTAAGACGTTTAGCCCTTCAATATTGACAGAGAACCTACCAGAAACACGAGTTGTCGCGCAGAACTCAGGCTCTACTGTGATTGAAGTACAAGGGAAGTATTATGTTTCTCTTGATGGTTCAAGTTGGATTGAATACCCCGCAAAATAGCGAGAGTAAAACCATGCCATGACAAAGGCCGGTGTTTCCGGCCTTTGTCATATAAAAAACCAATAACCTCTCAAAGGTCTCAGAACTTCAATTGTCTATTGTCTATAAATAGGTAAAAATGGATCGAACATTATGCACTTAAGGGAATAACTCATGCCAATTGATTCACTGATCACCATCGGTATTTTCGTCGTTCTTGCTGTCGTTATCTTATCTTCAGCCATTAAAACGGTTCCGCAAGGAAACAACTGGACAGTTGAACGCTTCGGACGCTACACCCACACATTAAAGCCGGGTTTAAACTTGATCATTCCATTCGTTGATAAAGTTGGTCAAAAAGTAAATATGATGGAGCGCGTTCTCGATATTCCTGCGCAAGAGGTCATTTCAAAAGATAACGCTAACGTGGTTATTGACGCTGTCGGATTTGTTCAAGTGATCGATGCTGCCAAAGCGGCTTATGAAGTCAACGATTTAGAACACGCTATTAGAAACTTGACCCTTACCAACATTCGTACCGTTTTAGGTTCAATGGAACTGGACGAAATGCTGAGCCAACGCGACATGATCAACTCTAAGCTGTTGGCGATTGTTGACCAAGCAACAAACCCTTGGGGCGTAAAAGTCACACGAATTGAGATTAAAGATGTCCAGCCACCAGCCGATCTGACCGCTGCAATGAATGCGCAAATGAAAGCCGAGCGTAATAAGCGTGCGGAAATTCTTGAAGCAGAAGGGGTTCGCCAAGCTGAGATATTAAAGGCCGAAGGTCATAAACAATCAGAGATATTAAAAGCTGAAGGCGAAAAGCAGTCTGCTATTCTCCATGCAGAAGCACGTGAGCGTGCCGCGCAAGCAGAAGCAAAAGCGACTTACATGGTTTCCGAAGCCATTGCAAAAGGTGACATGCAAGCCGTCAATTACTTCATTGCACAGGGTTATACCGAAGCGATCAAAAGCATTGGTCAAGCCGAAAATGGTAAAATCATTATGCTTCCATTAGAAGCAACCGGACTAATGGGCTCGGTTGCAGGGATAGCAGAAATGTTTAAACAGCAAGATAAAGAATAATTTATGGACTTTTTTAGTTTGTTGGAAGGTATCTCTTTCTGGCATTGGCTAGCGTTTGGCTTTGCTCTTTTAGCAGTTGAGCTACTTGGTACCGCAGGGTATTTTCTCTGGCTCGGGATGTCTGCACTTATCGTTGGAGCACTCATGACCGTTTTGCCAATGAGCTGGCAATTGCAATGGCTTTGCTTTGCAAGCTTCAGCTTAATCACCACCTGGCTTTGGTGGCGACGACAATGGTCTAAAGACAAGCAAGAAGACCAAGAAAGAGATCTGAACCAAAAGTACAAGCAGTTAATTGGGCGTACTCTTATCCTTGAAGAAGACTTTTCCGTCGGGCTCAATCGCATCAAGGTAGCCGATACCACATGGTCCGCACAATCGGATCAAGCACTTCCAGCCGGTACCCGCGTAAGAATCACCGATGTTGAAGGTATTATTTTAATCATTGAGCCTGATTCAAATTAATTTATGCCAAAGTAATGGGGCAAATCATGCTCCATTACTTTAATCTAAACAACTGCTTTCATTTCATTACCTTAATTAAAATCGAGAAAAAAATAAGTATTAGTAATATTATTAATACCCTACCTACCATTTCCTATTATTTAATTATTCAACACACGACAATCAATAAGATAGAAATATATCTAGGTAAATTATCGATCTAAATTTATTTTAAAAAATAAAACTTTATTGAATTATTTTTTGATCTTTTTATCCTCGGATACATACTTAACGCATAAGCATTTAAGTTGAGTGCTTTTTATTTGGTAAGTAAGAGGATGTACTATGAATAAGCTTCTCTTTTTAATGATGTGCGGTATTTTTTCTTTTTCTTCCTTTGCCTACAACAACGGAAACGGCGGTACAACTAATTTGGGACCTATAGTCGAATGTAAGATGCCAAGTGGCGACGTTACGAATATTCCAAGTGAAATGTGTCGATTTAGAGGTGGGGAATGGGAATAGTAAAGAAGTAAGAGCTTAGTTTGATATAAGAGCCCTTTTCAACCTTACCTTTCTGCGTAGTCACGGTTTATACAAGTACGTAGATATTTAAAGTTTATATTGAGGTGATGATTATGAGATTTTTATCTGGTCTATTAGTAATATCTTTTGCCATAATTCCGTTAACCACTCATGCTAATGGTGCATCCGGTGGTCGTACGATAGGCCCAGAGATAAAGTGTGAGTTGCCAAACGGTAATGTACATATGTTGCCACCGTTATATTGCAAAATATACGACGGCCGAGAAGTGAAATAGAAAAGGAGCCTAGCGGCTCCTTTTATTATTTCACTAAGTATTAGTGGAAGCTGTAAGGGATAAGAACTTGTAGACGTAAGTCTGTTTCATCCGCATCGCCAGCACCTGCGTACTCATCACGTTCTAGGATTGTACCGTGTAAACGAATGGTAGAACCTTTAAGCGCGCCACTTTGTAGTGAGTAAGATACTGTTGCGTTAACTGCGTATTCGCTTTCGTAATCCCAGTCACCTGATGCTCCGCTTGCTGCAGAGTCAGCGCCAGTACCGTAACCAAAGCCTAGGTAGTAGTTCCAGCCGTTACCTTGGTTGTAAGATAGACGGTTGTACCATGCTAGCTCACCCGCTTTGTTCCAGTCAGATAGCGCGTCCCACCACTGAGACCAAGTACCATTGTTCATACCATATGTATGAATAGTACGAGGAACGAAGTCCGCACGGTTATCTGTGTCTGTGTAGCGCAACTCAGACATCCAAGCTAGCTTGCCGAAAGATTGATTCAAAGATAGACCAGTGTGGAAACCTAGACCATCGTATTTCACATCATCGTCAACACCGTAGAAATCAAATGCTAGAGTTGTACGGTCACTAACAGTGTACTTCAAGTAAGCCTTGTAAGAAGTGTTGTCAGTTTCGTTGTGGTAGCTAGTTACTTGACCTGCACCCCAGTCAACACCATTTGCATATTGAACGCCAGTAGCTTGACCCAAACCAAGTTGCATAAACAAGCTGTCAGTTAGGTTACCGTTTAGGCCTAGAGAGTGTAGGTAGCTCCATGAAGTGTCAGACCAAAGCGCTGGTGCGTAATCATCTTCGTGAAGCAGCCAAGGTGCTGTAAATTGGTCTGCGCCAAAGTAGCTTAGGTTGAAATCACCAAGTTTAGCGTTCAGTTCGAAACCACGGTAAGTACCAGGTACAAAGCTCCAAACGTTACCGATTGTACCGTTACCACCAGCCTGTAACATACCAAAACGAGCATTAAAGTTTTCGTTTGCTTTGAATTTCAGCGCTGCTTTGTAAACTTTAAGCTGCTGACCATCACCTGCACCCCAGTCTAGGTTGTTACAAGTTGAGATTTCGTTACATAGGTAGCCTTCGTTTGAATTGTAAAGACTATCGTTGTAAAGATCGCCAGAGTAGTAAGCCGCAACATCTGCGCCCACCCAACCATCGTGGTAGCCAGAAGTGAAGTCTAAAATTGCGTTGTAAGAAGAGTAGTTTAGACGACTCCAACGGTCACCATTTTCACCGCCGGGCTTACCTGTTGTACGAGTTCGTGAACGAGTATCAACTATGAATAATGCATTCAGACTTGAGTCTTGCATAAATTCGTTCACTTTCTCTACGTACTCGCCACCTGCTGCACTTTCAGTAGACGCTGTAGCTGGAGCGACAGCAACAACACCAAACATTGCTGCGGTTAACGCTGAAACCTTAAAAAATTTGTCCATGGAAAAACTCCTAAAAATGGATATAGCTGTATTTTTCTATCTCACCTTTAGTTGGCCGCCGAAGGAGAGAAGTAAATTCCTGATCAAACCTCATTATTTCTAATTTGGCTTTTTTTAGTTCCTGCATACACACCGTGTATCCACGTGATTAAGACTAACTTCGCAACTAAAAACATCCAAATGGAACTTATTTTTTTTCTAAAAAAATATGAGCCACTCCAAAGTTCCATATAACTTATTGATCCAGATCTTATTTTTAACAACAGCAACACAACACAACAAATTGTTATTTAAAATCAAACACTTAAATTGAACTTGAAAGTATCAACTTGAAGTCACTCGCAGACTAAAAAAGCCAAAAAAACCAATAACCCAAGGTTCGATCTTGATCACTGAAAAGAACAAAGGCATCAATTACTCAATAAAAAAACACTTAATTATGAACAAGAAAAAGCCCCGCATGCTTAGCATACGGGGCTTTTAGTTATTTTTTAGCTTTTTTGAGGAGACTTAATTCATCAGTTCGAGTAAGTCTTGTTCTGTTTTAATTTCGATACCCAGTTCTTGTGCCTTTGCGAGCTTCGAACCTGCATTTTCACCAGCAAACAAAATATCGGTTTTCTTAGAAACACTACCCGTCACTTTAGCCCCCAGTGCTTGGAGGGCTTCTTTGGCTTCTGTACGCCCCAGTTGAGAAAGTGTTCCCGTTAATACTACTGTTTTACCTTCTAATGGTAATTCCCCCACCTGCTCAGTAGTATTAATCTCTGGCCAATGAATTCCTTGTTCAAGCAAATCTTTAACCACCGCTTGGTTCTGTTCTTCACTAAAGAAAGTCGTAATATGTTGAGCAACCACAGCACCGATGTCTTGCACTTCAATCAACTGCTCTTCGGTAGCATTTTGGATCGCTCCCAACGTTTTAAAGTGCATTGCTAAGTTTGCTGCGGTTGCCTCGCCAACTTCACGGATCCCCAGTGAATACAAAAACCGAGGTAAAGTTGTTTCTTTGGATTTTTCTAACGCATTCACAATATTCTGCGCAGACTTTGGCCCCATGCGATCTAGTACGGTTAAAATCCCCGCTGATAACTTAAATAAGTCAGCAGGAGTTTTCACCATCTCACGATCAACAAGCTGCTCGATCACTTTATCGCCTAAACCGTCAACGTCTAACGCTTTACGAGAAACAAAGTGTTTTAGCGCTTGTTTGCGTTGGGCTTGGCAAACTAAGCCCCCCATACAACGTGTTACCGCTTCTCCTTCGATCCGCTCAACATGCGAACCACAAACAGGACACTGAGTTGGGAAAACAATATCTCGAGCTGTTTCTGGTCGACGCTCTTTGATGACAGATACGACTTGCGGAATAACATCGCCAGCACGGCGGATCACAACGTGATCACCAATCTTGACCTGCAGACGTTCTATCTCATCTGCGTTATGAAGCGTCGCATTACTTACCGTTACCCCGCCAACAAATACAGGCTCTAGTTTAGCAACAGGTGTAATCGCACCAGTGCGACCGACTTGGAACTCCACTTCATTCAGTGTCGTCATTTCTTCCTGTGCTGGGAACTTGTAGGCAATCGCCCAACGTGGAGCGCGAGCAACAAACCCCAGACGCTCTTGCACGGCAATATCGTCAATTTTAATAACGACACCATCGATCTCATAAGGGAGGGCATCACGACGCTGCAATATATCTTGGTAGTAAGCTTTTACATCCGCCAAGCTTTCAACTCGCTTAGTTTCCGGACACATTGGCAGTCCCCAAGATTTGATTTGCAAAAAGCGTTCGTAATGACTTGCTGCCAATTCTGCGCCTTGCACCACGCCTACACTGTATGCATAGAAGCTAAGCGGACGAGAAGCCGTAATACGTGAATCCAATTGTCGTAAGCTACCTGCCGCAGCGTTACGTGGATTAACAAAGATTTTCTCGCCTTTCTTCCTTGCTAATTCATTGAGCTTTTCAAACCCAGCTTTCGGCATAAAGACTTCACCACGAACTTCAAGACGATTTGGCCAGTCATTACCTCTGAGTTTTAAAGGAATGGCTTTAATCGTACGCACATTCTCTGTGATGTTTTCACCCGTAGTACCATCGCCTCGAGTGGCCGCCTGAACTAATACGCCACTCTCATATAACAAACTTACGGCGAGTCCATCCAATTTAGGCTCACAACAGTATTCTTTCACACTCTGGCTGCCCACGCGCTCTTGTGCGCGCTTGTGGAAACTATCAAGTTCACTATCATCAAACGCGTTATCAAGCGAAAGCATCGGTACTTCATGTGTCACTTGGCTAAACGCAGAGAGAGGTTGTCCACCGACACGTTGGCTTGGCGAGTCTACGGTTATTAAGTCAGGGTTCTCAGCTTCAATATCCAGTAACTCTCGCATTAAACGGTCGTACTCGGCATCAGGGATCTCTGGGTTATCTTCCACGTAGTAACGCACAGCGTGGTAATGCAACGACTCTTTTAGTTCTTCTAGTCGCTGAAGTACTGATTCAGACATAGTAAAGCCCCGTGTATTTTCAATCGGTGAGGTTGGGAAATCCAAGAAAAAGGGCTCCATCCGGAGCCCTATTATTATTTGCTGTTAAGATTATGCGTTAGCGGCATTAAACTCAACTATTTGACGTCGATAAGATGCTAAACGATCTGGCGTCATTAAGTTGCGCTGGTCATCAAGTACGTTACCACCTAAGTCATCAGCAATTTGCTGCGCAGTTCGGAGCATTAAGTTGAAGTTCTGTTCAGCCTCGCCATAACAAGGCAATGTCATGAAGAATGAAATACCCTTCGTTGTAAACTCAGCAGGATCAGCATGCTCAAACGTACCAGGGTGCATCATATTAGCGACGCTAAACAGCACTTTGCCGTTACCGGACAAGTCAACATGACGATGGAAAATATCCATCTCGCCATAAATTAGACCGTTTTGTTGCATACTTTCAAATAAAGCAGTACCAACAAATGGCTCTTCACCAGCACAGTGCACATTCAATACAATCACTTGCATTTCAGGTTCTGGCTTTGGCTCTTCCTTAGGCTCTGCAACGACAGGCTCACTAACCGTTTCGACTTGCTGTTCTTTCTCCGTAATATCAAACGCGGCGGGAATAACGTCTTCTTCCACAGCAGGCTGGAATGGCTCTTCAGCTACTGTTGCTTGAACAACAGGCTCAACGTCCTCTTCTTTATCTTTTTCTGCAACAAATGAAGGGATGTCATCCGGCTCCTGCTGCGTCTGTTTGACTTCAGATGGACCACCGAATAACGGGTCAGATTCAAACTTGTTGTCGAAAGAGCTCGCCATCCCAAAATCTGGTTCTTTGCGATCTTTGCGAATGATCTCAAAGTCATCTTCAGGAGCGGGAGCGAAGTCTCGTTCTTTCTCAACAAGATCATTTTTGTCTTCTTGGTCAACATCCAGCTTACCAAGTGGCTTGTTACCAAACTTTGCTTTGCCTTCTTTTTTACTGCTCCATAAACCATGAAACAGTAATGCCGCGATGGCTAATGCGCCAACAACAATGAGTACGAATCGCAATTCCTGCATTATTTACTCTCAATATACTTGTTTTTACTACTCGCAGTTCCTTGAGCAGCAACCCAAGTGCAATAAATCTGAATGATACGTTTACTTTACCAAAACTATATGTAGATTTAGAACAACTTAATGCAAGAAGTTCCGTTTTTTGTTGTGATTCTTGCCACGATTCCACTTAACAAGACGTCATTTGTCAGGGCATTGAAAGAAAAGTCCTCACAGGTACAATGAGTTTTCATTTACACGAAGCCAAAATAGACATGAAGCAAAACAATCAGCAGAGAACCGGGTTCGGTTATTTTCTATACGGGATACAATTGGCACTTGCCCCTAAAATCAGGCGCTTTGTCATCTTACCTCTACTTGCAAATATCTTGCTTGTAGGTGGTGCCATCTTCTATCTATTTTCAAACCTTAATATATGGATAGAAGGCTGGATTGGGCAGCTGCCTGAGTTTTTATCCTGGTTAACTTACATTCTTTGGCCTTTACTCGCTCTGACGATACTCGCTACCTTCTCCTATTTTTTCAGCACGCTCGCGAACTTTATCGCCGCGCCATTCAATGGCCTCTTGGCTGAAAAAGTGGAAGAGTACTTAACGGGACAAAAGGTAAATGATGATGGTTTCACTGCCGTCCTGAAAGATGTTCCTCGCGTTTTAGCTCGTGAGTGGAGAAAGCTCCTTTACATTTTACCTAAAGCAATAGGCCTATTCCTGTTATTGCTCATCCCTGCCCTTGGACAAACAGTAGGCCCATTTTTATGGTTTATCTTTACCGCCTGGATGCTCGCGATTCAATATTGTGACTACCCGTTTGATAACCATAAAATCCCATTTAACGACATGCGTTACAAATTGAAACAAAAGCAAGGTAAGGCCTATGGCTTTGGGGTATTGGTGTCTGTGTTTACGACGATCCCAATTTTGAACCTCATTGTCATGCCTGTAGCAATATGTGGTGCAACCGCTATGTGGGTCGCGGAGTTTAAGCACCAACGATAGTCGATTAGAGATTAAGGAAAGGGATCAGCGCCAGCTTTTCCCTTTTATTTTATCAAGTTCTGGGCCAACCTAATAAGATATAACTTTTTAATCCTTTTCCCTTTTTTTCATACCGCATATTCTTCTATCCATATTCACACAACGTGTAATGAAGGAACATCACTATGAGCAAAATCTACGAAGATAACTCTCTTACTATTGGTAATACACCTCTCGTTCGTCTAAACAAAGTAAGTAAAGGCAAAGTTCTCGCGAAAATTGAAGCGCGTAACCCTAGCTTCAGTGTTAAGTGCCGTATCGGTGCAAACATGATTTGGGAAGCAGAGAAAGCGGGCCTTCTTAAGCCAGGTGTAGAGCTTGTAGAACCTACCAGTGGTAACACAGGTGTTGCTCTAGCATTCGTAGCGGCTGCTCGCGGTTACAAGCTAACATTGACCATGCCTGAATCAATGAGCCTAGAACGCCGTAAGCTACTAAAAGCACTAGGCGCGAACCTTGAGCTGACTGAAGCGGCGAAAGGCATGAAAGGGGCGATTGCTAAAGCAGAAGAAATCGTAGCAAGCAACCCTGAGAAGTACCTACTTCTTCAACAATTTGACAACCCAGCGAACCCAGAAATCCACGAAAAGACTACGGGCCCTGAGATTTGGGAAGCGACAGACGGTGAAATCGACGTATTCGTTGCTGGTGTTGGTACGGGCGGTACTATCACAGGTACAAGCCGTTACATCAAAGGTGAAAAAGGCAAAGCCATCACTTCTGTTGCAGTTGAGCCAGCAGAGTCTCCGGTTATTGCACAAGCACTTGCTGGCGAAGAAATCCAACCTGCCCCACACAAAATTCAAGGTATCGGTGCTGGTTTCATCCCTGGTAACCTCGATTTAGACATTATTGACCGTGTTGAGCAAGTTACCTCAGAAGAAGCGATTGAGATGGCTCGTCGCCTAATGGAAGAGGAAGGTATCCTAGCTGGTATCTCATCTGGCGCAGCGGTTGTTGCAGCGAACCGACTTGCGGAACTACCTGAATTTGAAGGAAAAACAATTGTAACTGTCTTGCCAAGTTCCGGTGAGCGTTACCTAAGTACAGCACTCTTTGCAGGTATCTTTACCGAAAAAGAGAACCAACAATAATATGTGTTCAAATCAATTTTTAGTTTAAAAAAGCCCCGTTTAGGGGCTTTTTTGTTGATCCCTGCCCTACCTTTGGTAATATCAGGGTGTTTTATTTCTAGCTTCAAAATAAAGAAGCAGAACACAAAAAGGTTTCAAAGTGATTACGCACGCAAACAGTTGCGTAGTTACCAAACTTTTGACTAGTATCAGAACTGACGCGCTTTGAACTCTTCCCGTGCTAGCGCACAAGATGTAAAGCAGTTAAGCTAAAATCTGGTCACAAACTAACAAAAAAATACATTTATTGGGGTATATCACATGTACGAGAAGCAAGTAGAAATCACAGCAGAAAACGGCCTTCACACTCGTCCAGCTGCACAGTTTGTTAAAGAAGCAAAAGCATTCGACGCAGACATCACTGTGACTTCTAACGGTAAAAGCGCTAGCGCTAAGAGCCTGTTCAAACTACAAACACTAGGCCTAGTAAAAGGTACTCAAGTTACTATTTCTGCTGAAGGCCCACAAGCTCAGCAAGCAGTTGACCACCTAGTTGCTCTAATGGACCAACTACACTAATCCGGTCTCCTACTCCAGAAGCCATTTTGTGAAAGCAAAATGGCTTCGTTGGAAATAGGCTCAAAACTAAGCTAAAACTATTCGTTAGCGCACCCATTATTCTCCCGTTTTATAAAGTTGACCAAACTTAAGGTAAGGCTATGATTTCAGGCATCCTAGCATCTCCTGGTATTGCAATCGGTAAAGCACTACTACTTCAAGAAGATGAAATTGTCCTAAACACAAACACTATTTCTGACGATCAAGTAGAAGCTGAAGTTCAGCGTTTCTTTGACGCTCGTAACAAATCTGCAGCTCAGCTAGAAACTATCAAGCAAAAAGCGCTTGAAACGTTTGGCGAAGAAAAAGAAGCGATCTTTGAAGGTCACATCATGCTTCTTGAAGACGAAGAGCTAGAAGAGGAAATCCTAGCACTTATCAAAAACGACAAGATGACTGCTGATCACGCTATCCACTCAGTGATCGAAGAGCAAGCATGTGCTCTTGAGTCTCTAGACGACGAATACTTAAAAGAGCGTGCAACTGACATCCGCGATATCGGTTCTCGTTTTGTTAAGAACGCACTAGGCATCAACATTGTTTCGCTTAGCGATATCAACGAAGAAGTAATTCTTGTTGCTTACGACCTAACGCCATCTGAAACTGCACAAATCAACCTAGACTACGTGCTTGGTTTTGCTTGTGATATCGGCGGTCGTACATCTCACACTTCAATCATGGCTCGCTCACTTGAGCTTCCAGCTATCGTTGGTACTAACGACATCACGAAGAAAGTTAAGAATGGCGACATGCTGATTCTTGACGCAATGAACAACAAGATTGTTGTTAACCCATCAGAAGCTGAGCTAGAAGAAGCGAAAGCGGTTAAAGCAGCATTCCTAGCTGAAAAAGAAGAGCTAGCGAAACTGAAAGACCTACACGCAGAAACGACTGACGGTCACCGTGTAGAAGTTTGCGGTAACATCGGTACAGTGAAAGACTGTGACGGTATCCTTCGTAACGGCGGTGAAGGTGTTGGTCTGTACCGTACTGAATTCCTATTTATGGACCGTACTGCGCTACCAACTGAAGAAGAACAGTACCAAGCGTACAAAGAAGTTGCGGAAGCAATGAACGGTCAAGCTGTGATCATCCGTACTATGGATATCGGCGGCGATAAAGATCTCCCATACATGGATCTTCCAAAAGAGATGAACCCATTCCTAGGTTGGCGTGCTGTACGTATCAGTCTAGATCGTCGTGAAATCCTTCGTGATCAGCTACGTGGCATCCTACGTGCTTCTGCACACGGCAAACTGCGTATCATGTTCCCAATGATCATCTCTGTCGAAGAAATCCGTGAGCTTAAGAAAGCGATCGAAGAGTACAAAGAAGAGCTACGCGCTGAAGGCCACGCGTTCGACGAAAACATCGAAATCGGTGTTATGGTTGAAACTCCTGCTGCTGCTGCGATCGCACACCACTTAGCGAAGGAAGTGTCTTTCTTCTCTATCGGTACAAACGACCTAACTCAGTACACGCTAGCGGTTGACCGTGGTAACGAGATGATTTCTCACCTATACAACCCACTATCACCAGCTGTACTTACAGTGATCAAGCAAGTTATCGACGCTTCTCACGCAGAAGGTAAATGGACTGGTATGTGTGGTGAACTTGCAGGTGACGAGCGTGCAACACTTCTACTTCTAGGTATGGGTCTGGACGAGTTCTCAATGAGCGGCATTTCAATCCCTAAAGTGAAGAAAGTTGTTCGTAACTCTAACTTCGCAGAAGTGAAAGCAATGGCTGAAGAAGCCCTTTCTCTACCGACAGCAGAAGAAATCGAAGCCGTGGTAGAAAAGTTTATTGCTGAGAAAGCTCAGTAATCGGTAGTACCAAGTAATTCAATACTTAATGGCCATTAGACGGCGAAAAAAGTCGTCTAATGAGCTATATTGGTATACTATAATTCGACAGAATAAAACCAAACCTTAGGAGCATGACACAATGGGTCTGTTTGACAAACTTAAGAAGCTTGTATCTGATGACAGCGCTGACGCTGGTGCTATCGAAATCATCGCGCCACTTTCTGGTGAGATTGTAAACATCGAAGACGTGCCAGATGTTGTTTTCGCTGAGAAAATCGTTGGTGACGGTATTGCTATCAAGCCAGCAGGCAACAAAATGGTAGCTCCTGTAAACGGTACTATCGGTAAGATCTTCGAAACTAACCATGCGTTCTCTATCGAGTCTGACGACGGTGTTGAGCTTTTCGTTCACTTCGGTATCGACACAGTTGAACTAAAAGGCGAAGGCTTCACGCGTATCGCTGAAGAAGGTCAAACTGTTAAAGCTGGCGACACTGTAATTGAATTCGATCTAGCTCTTCTAGAAGAGAAAGCGAAGTCAACGCTAACTCCAGTTGTTATCTCTAACATGGACGAAATCAAAGAGCTAAACAAGCTTTCTGGTTCTGTAACTGTTGGTGAAACTCCAGTTCTACGTGTAACTAAGTAATTTTTACTTAATCGAACACGAAAAAACGCTGCCATTGGCAGCGTTTTTTATTCCCTGAAATTTTGTTTCTAATCGACTTACATCAATGAAACACGTTCAACTGAGCAAGCCTAGTGCTGAGCTCGGCCTTTGCTTCGCTTGAGCGAGTAATGCAGTTGTCGCATCTTGGAGCACTTGAGAACGCACCATTTCCGTAGATTCTCTTGCGAAGTCTGTATCTCTTATTCGACTCTTGGATTCTGTAACACTCCGATTCACAGTATTTAAGTTATCCATCGAGCCGTTTACACGGTTCTGAAAGCTGCCAATTTCACTCCGGTGCGAATCAACATACTTAATTGCTGCATCAATCACCCCAATTGAAAGCTGCGCCTTACCTGCCGTCGACATATCGATGTCATCCATTGTGACTAATTGACCAGCGCTCACATCAAGCTCATCCGCTAAACTCCCATCGAGAACCACACCCTCTGGCGCCTTCATCGTAGAAGCGAAGAATTGCAGTTCGTTGTTTTCCGTTACTGAAGCATTCACTATCGATTGTTGAGCATTGATGTAAGTGGCGACCTGTTCTATACGGTCACCCAATTTGAGTCCAATGGATTCCGTTTGGGTTTGCCCTTTACTGTCTTGGTATTCGACTTTTAGGGTTTGGTTATCTTTAGTGACTCGCCAATCTTTATCGACCGCATCACCAACATAATGCTGCCCTCCCATCTCTGGGATATGGCTACGCATGTTACGTAACGTCAAAGAGATTGAATTAGCGTTCGCGCCAATATGGAAACTTTGTGAACCGTAAGATCCATCAAACAGGTTTTTATCCGCAAATGTTGTCGTGATCGCGACACGATCAAGCTCATCTTGCAGCGCTACGACCTCATATTGAATACTTTGCCGATCACTTGAGTCATAACTGCCGTTTGCTGCTTGAAGCCCCAGAGAGCGTAAGCGTTGCAATATGTCACTGCTTTCGTGCAATGCTCCCTCCGCTGTTTGAGCAACAGAAAAAGCGTCGTGCGCATTTCTTAAGGCGACATCAAGCCCTCTCGTTTGTACATGGAGAGTATTCGATATCTGTAAACCTGCCGCATCATCGCTCGCCGAGTTGATTCGAAACCCCGAAGTTAGGTTGCGTTGTGACTCAACATTTTGCGCAGCTGCTTGACTCAGGTGTCTCTGCGCCACCATCGCAGAAACATTGGAATTTAAAGAGATCATCTAATCGATATGAATGCCTTATCGAACATACTGTCAGGACACATCTGAATCGTTATAGCCAATAAGCAAAAAGCCAGGGATGAGCCTGGCTTTGGTTTCTTGCTTTGTTAAATTGATTAACCTAGCAGACTTAGCGCTGAGTTAGGCGCTTGTTTCGCTTGCGCAAGGATTGAGCTTGACGCTTGCGATAGAATTTGTGATTTGGTCATTGCCGTCGTTTCTTTCGCGAAATCTGTATCTTTGATACGGCTCTTCGACGCATTCACGTTCTCGTTAATGTTGTCCAAGTTGCTGATTGCGTGGTTGAAACG
>NZ_JAWOTE010000009.1:0-161694 GCF_033338695.1 Vibrio sp. Vb1166
GTAGAGCAGCAGCAATTGGCGCTGGACTAAACAAAGGCCCCCTTTTAGGGGGCTCACACAAAGCCACCTTCTTTAGAAGGTGGTAATTTACTGGTGTAAATTCTTTATGTGAAACGCATGATATCGTCAGAAACGCTAATCGACTCTAGAATCTCGAGGAATGATCATTGGCGTCTTGGTTAGAGGGTCGGGCATTATTAAACAACGTAACCCATATACGTGTTGGATCAGTGTTTCTGTGATCACCGTATTGGGTGTTCCTTCTGCAACGACTTGTCCTGAATTCATCACGATTAAGTGATCAGCATAACGACATGCATGATTGAGATCGTGCAGCACCGCAACGATGGTTGAACTGTTTTGCCGATTCAGTTTTCTAAATAGATCCAATAGTTCAATTTGATGTGCAATGTCTAAATAAGTTGTCGGTTCATCTAACAGTAAATAAGGTGTTTTTTGCGCCAGAACCATGGCAACCCAAACACGTTGCCGCTGTCCTCCGGACAATGCTTCAACGTTTTGCCCTAGTAATGGCTCAACCTGAGTTGCCTCTATCGCTTGTTGTACGGCCTGTTCGTCAGCTTGTGTCCAGCGTTTCAAAAATGATTGATGAGGGAAGCGCCCTCGACATATGAGATCGTGAACAGTTAAGCCAGATGGCGCAATTGCAGATTGGGGCAGTAGTCCCAGCTGCTTTGCCAGTTCTTGACGAGGAAAGTGGCAGAGATTTTTGCCATCTAACAAAACAGATCCAGATTTGGGCATGAGCAGATTGCTTAATCCGCGTAGTAATGTTGATTTACCGCAGCCGTTTGGTCCTAAGATGACAGTGAATTTATTGTCTGGGATGCCAACTGACAAAGATTGAGATATGACGTTATCTTGGTAGGCGAGTGTGACTTGTTCCGCCTGCAATCGATAGCGCGAGTTTATTTTATGTTGTGTTGCGTTAGTCAAATTATGATCTCTCTGATTGGCGAATAAGCAAATACAGCAAGTAGATACCTCCAATACTTATGGTTATTACGCCGACGGGTAATTGGTTTGGTGCAAATAAATTAACGGCAGTGAAATCGGACAGAGTGAGTAACATCGCTCCCATCAATGCTGAGGCCATCAGTCCCACCGAGCCATCTTTGGTTAGCTTTCTAGCAAGTTGTGGAGCGACTAAAGCGATGAATGAAATCGGGCCCGTAGCGGCGGTGACTGCTGCTGTCAAAATAACGCCAGATAGCATCGCTAACCGCCGAGTGCGTTCACCACTTACGCCAAGCATTGCGGCATTGTCATCACCCATTTCTAAAATGTTTAACTTTCTGACAAGTGTTGCAGATATGACAAAAGCGACAGCAATAAAAACAAATGATGGCAAAATTTTATTCCATCCCAGCCCATTCAGTGTACCAGCACCCCATATGGCGGCTGTCATCGCTGTCTCCAACTTGCTTGTGAGCATCAGCCAGCTATTAAAAGCGCTTAACATGGCGCTGATGCCAATACCAATGATGATTAATCTAAATCCTTGGATTCCTTGTTTGTATGCCAGCAGGTATACAGCCGTTGCTGCAATTAAGCCGCCTGTGATTGCACCAAATGCAACCTCAAAATAGCTTCCCCCAAATACAATGATGACGACTAGTGCACCTGTGTACGCGCCAGTGTTAAAGCCAATAATGTCAGGGCTTCCTAATGGATTACGGATGAGTGATTGAAAAAGTGCACCACTGACTCCGAGCGCTGCGCCAAAAACAAGCGATGCAAATAACCTCGGTAGTCGCCATTCAAGAATCACAATTGAAGTGAATTGTTCAGCTGTGCCGAATGCGACCTCAACAAGATCGGTCAGGCTTGTTCTTAGCTCTCCTTGAGATAAAGCGAAGGTGGCAATGATTGTTGTGGCTATTGTAAGCAAAATGCACCAAGCGACAGTTCGTTTGGATATTAGAAAATTGAAACGGCCGCTTTTGCGGCCAAGTAGGTAAGTGCCTGATGGTTGCATTAGAGTTTACCAAAGGAGTTCAGTTTACGAGCGAGGTAGATTAGGGCTGGGGCCCCGACAAATGCTGTCACAATAGAGACTCGGACTTCATTGACAGCGATAACACGGCCAATGATATCGGCGCTAATCAAAAGGAGAGGACCAAGAACCATTGCATAAAGCGTTAACCAGCGTTGGCTTGAAGAAGCCAGCTTTCGAGCTACGTGTGGGATCATCAAGCCAACAAAGCCAATTGGACCAGCAAGCGCTGTGGCACTGCCACATAAAATAGCGATCACCAGCAGGGCTAAAGCTTGCGTCTGTTTGACATTCGTACCCAGTCCTTGCGCAACATCTTCACCAAGGGCTAAATTGTCCAACCCTGGGGCAATCAATAACGCGACGATCAATGCAAATGTAATGGGAGCGATGGCCGTAAAGGTCAAAGAGAGGTTTCTGATATCTAACGAGCCAGCGTCCCAGAAACGCATTTCGTCAAAGGCTTGAGGGTTTAAAAGCGTAACCGATGACGACACTCCCGCAAGAAGTGCACCTAGAGCCACACCGGCAAGCGTAATTTTTAATGGATTCACTCGGGCTTCTTTATATGTTCCTATGAAATAGACAAACAAACTCGTAGTGAGAGCACCGAGAAAAGCGAACCACAGGTGTTCACTCATCAAATGGTTACCGAAAATTGCGACACCAATAAGCACGAAAAAGCTGCTACCAGCATTCACACCAAGGATACCGGGGTCTGCAAGGGGATTGCGTGTCAAAGATTGTATTAACGCACCTGCCACAGCTAACGCCGCTCCGACCGGCAACCCAACGAGGGTTCGTGGGACTCTTGCTTCGACGATTATTTGGCTTGCTGTTGATGTTACTGTGCCTCGCAAGCTTTCAAACACAATGCTTGGCGATATACTTTTGGCACCGATCACCAAGCTTAAGATGCATGTGAACAGCAGTAAAGCACATAAAGAAAATAACGTTAAAGAGTGGCGATAAGTACGTTTTTTACGGGAGTCTGGCGTTTGGGGGAGTGCCGTTTTACTTGGTAAGAGAGAAGAGATTAAAGGCAACTTATGAACACTCATAAATACAATTGTAAATAATTATCATTGCCATTATTGTAACTTGATGCGTAGAATGTTCAAGCAATAAGCATCCTCTTTCAACGTGTTGATTTCACGACTCACAATATTTGACGTAAGAAATAATGAAAATGCCCAAAATTATGCTGGATTTCAGCTTACTTAAAGAAAACCCGAATTTTAGAATGGTATTTATTGCAAGGATGATGTCGATTCTTGCTCTTGGCATGATGACCGTCGCTGTACCAATACAGATACATCAAATGACTGGCTCAACCCTTCAAGTCGGAATGATCATGGCATTAGATGGCATCGGCATGTTTGTCGGGTTGCTCATCGGGGGCGTTTTGGCAGATAAATACGACCGACGCAAACTCATTCTATTCGCCAGAACAACGTGTGGCATTGGATTTGGGGCGTTAGCCTTAAACAGCCTATTGGCGGAATCTTCCTTGGTTGCACTTTATGTACTTTCTGTGTGGGATGGCTTTTTTGGCGCGATGGGAATGACGGCCTTGATGGCTTCGTTGCCCGTTATTGTTGGGCGAGAGAATTTGCCCTCAGCGGCGGCACTGAGCATGCTTACTGTTCGCATGGGAATGGTTTTGTCACCAGCGATTGGTGGGTTGCTCATCTCGTTTGGTGATGTCAGCTGGAACTACCTTGCTGCTTCAGTTGGTACCTTGTGCACCTTATTCCCGTTGTTCAGACTTCCTTCCATGAAACCGAGTCATGACGCACCAGAAAATCCGTTGTTGTCATTGTATGAAGGCGTAAAGTTTCTCTTTTCGAACAAGGTAGTGGGGTGTGTGGTTGTTTTTGGCACCTTAGAAACACTCGCAACAGCGGTTAGAGTTATGTTTCCCGCGTTGGCTCTTGAGACATTTACCGGAAATGCAGCGAATGCCGGATTGATGTACTCAGCGATCCCATTAGGCGCAATGGTCGGTGCATTGACGTCAGGTTGGGTAAAGCAATCTCAACGGCCGGGAATGGTTATGATCTATGCAACTATGGGAACATTTTTAGCCATTGTGGCCATGGGATTGGCAGGAAACTATTGGTTATTCCTTAGTATATTGGTGATATACGGATACTTAGGTTCTGTGGCTTCGCTTATTCAATATTCTATTGTCCAAGGACATACCCCGGATCATTTATTAGGCCGTGTAAGCAGTTTATGGACAGCGCAAGACGTAACTGGAGACTCAATGGGTGCTATTGGATTAGGTGCTTTGGGTAAGGTTATGGCGCCAGCAATGTCGATATTTTCATTTGGATTGGGGGCGACAGGGGTAGGGATGTTAATGGTTATTCTGTTCCGCCCGCTGCGCCGAGCAAAGCTATTTGATCCTGCTTTGGCTCCGCCACCAGAGCCAACCGGTTCAGCAAAAGAAGCCACAGCGACAAGTTAGAATAAACCGCCCTATATGGGCGGTTTGTTTTCTATTGAGCACTGAAAAGTGTTTCAATGTTCTCAAGTAAATTCATGGAGCTGTAATAATCAAGTCTAAATGAATCATTACCCATTGCGTAAACATGGTGATCTCGAACCGCTTTCAAATGGGCGATGAACTTATTTTCTCGTAATTGCTGAATCACAGGTGCTTCTGCGGCGAACAAAAGTATGGATTGACCTGTTATCGCATCGGCAAAATTCTCACCATTGACTGGAACAATATCTTTTCGTTGTCCCATTTGATGATTGTCTGTGAGTGGTTCTGGGATCTCACTTAACTCAAACCCTAAGGTTTGCAAAACTTGTCCTTGGGCGGAGTTTACTGTCCAAAAATTAGCGCCACGACCATCGCCATAATACACCATGGCAGTAGTTGGTTGAGGTGGCAGTTTAATGCGCTCTTTGACTTCGACAACCCTCTGATTGAAGCGTTGAATTGCGTTTTCCGCTTGTGTTTTCCGATCAGTAAAGGATGCCAATAGTCGGGCAAGCTCTTGCCAGCTTTTATCGTCGTAATTAATAACCAGAGTCGGAGCGATAGCTGAGAACTGGTCATACATTTTTATTGCAGAGTCACCACCCGTTGCGGACACAATAATCAAATCTGGTCGTTCTTTGGCGACGGCTTCTGCATTAGCTAGGCCTTGATATAGTGGTTTAACGTTTCTTTGATTGGCAACGGAGCGCCATTGATAAAAATACCCGTCTTTATCTGCGACAGGACTGTTGGAAAGCGTCCCTCCCGAAGCAATTACTGGAGCATCAATAGCCAAAAGTGTTCCTGTGATCGAAACACTGGTGGAAACGATGCGCTTGGGTGGTGATGTCAGTGTGATGTCACCATAGCTTGACGTTATTTTCTTTGGCCAACCGTCTGAAACAGTTAATGGCTTAGACGTCTGGTCTGAAATTGCAGCATCATTGCATGCCGACAATAAGGTTAGAAAAAGCAGCCCTATAAAAATTCTCGCATAGTGGTGTCTCATCATTAGTTCCCGTGGTTAATCGCTCTATAACGAACGCGTATGACTTCATTATTGGTAGAAGGCAGCTACTTTATTGCGAACTACTATCATTATCAATTGATTTTGTCTTTGCTGCTGCTTACTATTGGTTAAATGATAATTGTTACCATTTGTTTCTTTGTTCATAAACAACGTCAACCAATTCCTATATAGGAAATAACTTACTAAGGATTATAAAAAATGGCGATTCCCAAGATTGCTGGCTACGAAATACCAGAAGTTGATACTTTCCCTGATAACAAAGTCAACTGGAGTATTGAGCCAGACAAAGCGGTGTTATTGGTTCACGACATGCAGGATTACTTTATTAACTTCTTTGATAAAGCCAAGCAACCTATCCCACACTTACTTCGCAATGTACAAAACGTTGCGCAGGCTGCTCGTCATGCGGATATTCCCGTGGTTTATACAGCGCAACCTGCGAATCAAGATCCTAAGGAACGTGCTTTACTAACGGATTTCTGGGGAACGGGGCTCACGCAAGAAACAGAAATCATTGCAGAAGTTGCTCCAGAACAAGGTGATATTCAGTATAAAAAATGGCGCTATAGCGCGTTTAAGAAGACGCCTCTGTTAGATTGGATGAGAGAAGCGGGGCGTGACCAACTGATTATTGTCGGGGTCTACGGTCATATCGGTATTTTGTCCACTGCGCTTGATGCATTTATGCTAGACGTTAAGCCCTTCATTGTCGGGGATGCGATTGCAGACTTTTCTTTGGAAGATCATCAGTACGCGTTGAAATACGTTGCAGGCAGAGCGGGTTGCATTAAATCAATGTCGCAGGTTATCAATGAAATAGCACAGGGTGGGCAACTGAAGTCAGAGCTGAGCCTAGCTTCCATGCGTGTTGATGTCGCAGAGATTCTAGATATGGATCTTGAAGAAGTTGATGTTGATGAGAACCTAATGTTTTTAGGCCTAGACTCCATAAGAGCAATGACGTTATTTGAAGCTTGGAGAAAGCAGGGCATTGATATTGCCTTTTCGGACATCATGCAAAAAACCACCTTAAGAGAATGGTGGCAAATGATTGAATCGAATTTGGAAGTTGCCGCTTAGAGCTAAAGTAAAAACCGATTTCTGATGAAATCGGTTTTTTTATTATGAAGAGAATTGTTCTCTTAACACTTTCTTGTTTATTTTGCCTACCGGAGTTTTCGGTAAGGCTTCAGCAAAATGGATTTGGTCAGGAATCTTGAATTGAGCAAGTCCTTGACTGTGCAAGAAGCGTTTTAGTTCAACAGGCTTTGGTTTCTGGTTGCTTTCAGGAACAATAATCGCACAGCTGCGCTCGCCCAGAAACTCATCAGGTATGGCGACTAAAGCGACATCATGTACGCTGTCATGTTGAAGTATCAGGTTTTCTACTTCTTCTGCGGCGATTTTTTCTCCTCCTCGGTTGATTTGGTCTTTATCACGTCCAGTAACAATGATGTTGCCGTCAGAGGTTAGCCGAACGAGATCTCCCGTGGCGTAAAATCGTTCTGCGTTAAATGAACGTTGATTGTGTTCTTTGGCGCGGAAATAACCTTGGATCGTATATGGGCCTCGGGTTAATAGTGCACCTTCTTCACCAACAGGGACGGGTTTGCCTTCGTCATCAACCACGAGCACTTCATCGTCTGGCGACATTGGCCGCCCTTGTGTTTTTACGATGACATCAATCGGGTCATCTAAACGTGTATAGTTGACCAAACCTTCCGCCATTCCAAAGACTTGTTGTAATTGGCAGTTTAGCTTATTAGGTAGCTCTCTGGCTGTGGTTTCACTGAACTTGGCGCCACCAACTTGCACAAATTTAAGGCTAGAAATATCGTCATCGGCAGTCTCTGCATGTTTCATCCAAAGTAACGCGAGTGGTGGTACAAGAGCGGAGACGGTGATCCTATGTTGTTCAATCAGCTTGAACGCATTTTGTGGTGAGCTATCTTGTGCCAATACCACACAGCCTCCAGCAAAGAAAACGCCTAACGCACCCGGGGAACTTAATGGGAAGTTATGTGCTGCTGGCAATACGCACAGATAGCGTGTTTGTTCACTGAAGTTACATATTGCATTACTTGCGATAACGCTATATGCGTAGTCATTGTGTGTTCTTGGGATCAGCTTTGGAGTGCCTGTAGTGCCACCAGACAGCTGGAAGAAAGCTACATGGTTAGCATTGCTGTTTTGAGCAATACCTTGCGCTTCATGAAGCGTGCTTAATTCGGTAATTTGAGAATCTACCGATTGGTCTGTGTGAATGAGGTATGACAATGATGCACATTCATCCTGCAAAGTTAAGGCCGTCTTTTGGGCATCAAAACCCGGCGTGTCATCAGAGAAAATATACGCTTTTGCTTGTGCGTGACGACAAAAATAGCTGAGCTCAAGAGTTCGGTGAGCTGGCAGTGCAACAACTGGCTTTATCCCTTGCATGGTTAGTGCAAAGAAGCAGATATAAAACTCCGCTCGATTGCTGATTTGCATGACAACATTGTCACCCGATTTCAGGCCTAATGTAATGAATCCTGCGGCGAGCTGGGTGACTTTGTCATGCAACTGTTGAAAGGTGTATGAGCATTCACCACTGATGATGGCTAAAGCATCTGGATGAGTCTTAACCGAGTCCAGCAAATGGTCGAATAATGTTTTATCTTGCCAATATCCCTTTGCCCGATAGTACCGAGCGGACTCTTGTGGCCATGGTGTAAAATCTAACGTGTGCTGTATGTTCGTCATGCGTTCTATACCGTAAGCAATTCGTCAATTTGAATACCAGCAGCACGTAAAATTGTTCCCATCTTCGCTCCTGTTTCATCTAGCTCACTTTGAGGAGAAGAGTCCATGACGATACCTGCACCCGCAAACACGCACATTTCGTGCTGGCTTACTTCTGCGCAGCGAATGGTTACCACCCACTCACCATTACCCCTTGCATCACACCAACCAACCATGCCGGTAAAGTAGCCACGGTCAAAGTTCTCTATCTGCTTAATGGCTTGATAAGCCGAATTTCTTGGGAACCCACAAACCGCTGGAGTAGGGTGGAGCTCGGCCGCGATTTGCAGTGCACTCGTTGTTGGATCGTCTGCCTGACCTTCCAATACGGTCGACAAGTGCAGCATTGTTTCCGTTTCAATCACTGAAGGCACCATGGGAGTAAACAGGTTGTGGCAATAACGACTCAAGACTTTTTCAATTTCTTCGACAACAAAACTATGTTCATTCAGATCCTTTTGGGTATCTAACAAGGAAGCACGTAAATGAAGGTTTTCTTGAGTGTTTTGAGATTTGGGACGAGAGCCCGCTAACGGGTTAGAAATCACGTGACCGCCTTTTTTGGCCAGTAGTAGTTCCGGACTGGCTCCCATCAACTTAACCCCACTTCCAATGTCTGAAGCAAAGGTGTAACCATTGGCATTGATGGACAATAAGTTACGCAGTAGCACTGTTTGGTCGATTGTGTGATCTGTTGCCAGCCTGAGTGAGCGTGAAAGTACGACCTTTGATAGCTCTGTGGTATCAAACAAATTCAAGAGAGTAGATACCCCTTGTTTATAATCGTTTCCGGTTGGAGCAGACACTATGGTCGCTTTATTTGAACTTTGTTTATCTTGTCCTCTTGCTCTGTGGCTACTGGAAACATAAAGCTTCTCTGGGATAACAAATCTTGTTGGCGTATTTTCATCAAAAGGAACGCTGGCAAACAAGACAGGGTTGTCGTTGTATTCAGACTTTGCTTTTTCCAACATTTCATTGGCTTGAACTGCCAGTTGTGAAAATGGAATGGCTTGCTCAAGTTGTTGTTCAATACCGACGCCTAGCATCGAACTATGGGGGGAAGCAAAGAAGAAAGGGGACTCATCTAATCGCGCATCCAAAATCTCATCAGTCATTTTGGAGAATCCAACAACTTCACGTTTCATAAACCTAACCTCTAAATATTACGTTACTCATATTTACAAATTGTTTCACATGCAAATGTAGTGCTAGAGTATAGGTGAGAATGATTATCAACATCAAACGATAATTAATTGCATTTTAATAAGGAGCGATAAATGACGTCAGATTTCTGCTACCACTTGAATGTTGGGGTAAGGTAAATGAATAGTACTTTTGAAACGGTACTCCTCACTGGATCAGGTAAAGGTATTGGTTATGCTGTGTTGGAACATCTGTTAGAAAATGGCTATCGAGTGGTAGCGACAGATAAGGATATTTCGTTTTTGAATCAAAGTATTGAAGCTCTTCGAGCTCGCTTTGATGAATCTAGGTTATGTTGTTTCGAATTGGATTTATTAAAACACGATGAGGTGAATGACAAAGTTTGCCAACTCGATCGTGAGTTTCAGTTTGACCATTTAGTGAGTTGTGCTGGAATATTGCATCTGGGTGCCGTGAACGATATGTCTTTGGATGAGATCAAACAAATGTTTGATGTAAATACCTTTGGTGCTTTGGCGTTAATCCAAGCGATTTCAAACAGCATGAAAGATAGACAGCAGGGAAACATTGTCGTAATTGGCTCAAATTCGGCAAATACACCTAGGTTGAATATAGGGGCATATGCAGCAACAAAATCAGCCTTACATATGCTAGTGAAGTGCGTTGGTTTGGAACTTGCTGAAAAGGGCATTCGCTGCAATCTTGTTAGCCCTGGTTCAACGAGAACAGACATGCAGACCCAGCTATGGAACGTCAACTACGGCGAGAATGAAGTCATAAAAGGCAACTTAGAGCAATATCGGCTGGGGATTCCATTGGGGCAAATGGCAGAACCAGAAGACATAGCTAAAGCAGTTCTCTTTCTGATGTCTGATGGTGCTAAACAGATCACAATGCATGATCTTCGTGTGGACGGAGGGGCTACGTTAGACAACTAATGAAGCCGGGCGTTATGCCCGGCTAAATAGTTAAGCGATCTCAGAATGAAGGTATTCGTTTTGGTAAGCAATCTTAACAGCTTCATCGAGTTTAGATAAGAAGCTTACGGAATCATCCCAGTTCAAACACTCGTCGGTAATCGACTTGCCGTAACACAACTCTTCTGAATTCAATGTTTGGTTACCACCTTGCAAAAAGCTTTCACACATCACACCTGAAATGCTCGTTTCACCTGCGGTCAATTGATCGCAAATGTTATTGATAACATTGAGTTGGTTTTTTGCAATCTTACCACTGTTGCCATGACTGCAGTCGATAATGAGGCTAGGTGCTAACTTGTTGTACTCAAGGTCATAAGCAGTACTACGAACATTTGGACTAAAATAGTTTGGAGCCAATCCTCCACGAAGAATGACATGACAATGGGGGTTGCCTGGTGTCTGGAGTACGATTGGATGCCCATTGGAACCGAAAGTCACCAGTAAGTGAGAGTCTCCTGCCGCATGTATTGCGTCAATGGATATGGAGGTGTTTCCGTCTGTTCCATTTTTAAAGCCAATAGCACAATGAAGTGCTGATGCAAGTTGTCGATGAGGTTGTGACTCTGTTGTACGTGCTCCAATCGCCCCCCAGCAAACAAGGTCAGCAATATATGGAGCAATGTTTGTATCGAGAAATTCTGTTGCAGTAGGGACGCCTAGCTCTAGTATCGATTTCAATAATGAGCGGCTTTGATAGATACCTTGCTCTAAATTGAAATCGCCTGTTAACTCTGGGTCGACGATAAAACCTTTCCAACCTTTTCGTGTTCTCGGCTTTTCGAAATACGTTCGCATGACAATTTTTAACGTTTGACTAAATTGTTTTTGAACTTTGGCTAATCTATTCGCGTATTCCAAAGCTGCATTAGGGTCATGGATTGAACACGGGCCAATGATCACAAGCATACGCTGATCTTTTCCCGATAGAATATCTTTGATCTCGTCACGTTGAGTCTCTATAAAACGCTCTAAGCGCTCATCTACTCCAGATTTAGATAACACAGTGTGTAGTGTAGGGAGTTGTATGGCTGACGCTGCGTTGATGGTGTTGTGTAAAGGTTGCATGACTAATATCCAAATAAACCAAAAGACAAAAATGTAATGATGTTTTATTAGAATTGATAATGGTTCTCATTTCGATTCCGGGGTAGATAGTGTGAAACATTTTGTAACTTGTCAATACTGGTGGTAGTAAATAAGAGCGAAATTGTATATTTAAATTATGCACTGGCTTTGTTGCGGAAATCGAATGGACTAAACCAAAATCTTACGATCAGATCAGGGAGATTCATTCACAGACTTTGATTTCATGCCTAAGCCTCGCTACAAAACTATTAACTAGAGCAAGTACAATAACTCCTTGGCTAACTGAGGTTCACTCACGTTTTGGATTGACGAAGAGGCGATAGCTGAGTGGAAGCAACCCAGACAGAATAGACGTGGTCGCCCCGGATTGTTTAGTGACCTTGCTATCACGACCGCTCTCATTGTAAAGCGCGTCTTTTCCTTACCTTTAGCCTACAAGGCTTCATCGATTCTGTTTTTAGATTGGCAGAGTTCCCATTGGTTTGTCCCAATATTCTTGTATCAGTCGCCGAACTATGTATGATTTTGATGTTCATGCGTACAAATGGATCAACCTACGGGGCGTACATAGTGGTCAATCTAAAGCGGTGGCGTTATTGATTCAAAATGGTGCTGATGCATGTGCTCGTGACGAACGTGGTAACACCGAATCGATGGGGGCATTAATTAAAGGTGAGCTATCAATCGCTAAACCCCTTTTTCAACAGACCTATTCTGACCGTCCCAATAAAGATCGGTAACATTATCTGAGTTTGCCAAGATGTCTGGGCAGGCTGATACGCTGAAAGAGTTTGTGAACAAAGATAAGTGACAACAGCTTTCAAAACGATCATCGATATAAGATAATAATTCTCATTATAAAATAATTTTTGTAAGTTTTATGAAGCTTTTTCCGTGGTCTGATAACTTGGTTTCCCTCTACCTAAGCGTGGATTACAGCCCTGATTTTATATCGAATATAGAGTTGCAAGGTATCCATTTACCAAGTAATTTTTGTAAAGCGGCACTTAAGCGCCGTTGTGAATTCTTGGCAGGACGAGCGTGTGCGCACCAAGCGTTAACCCATTTAGGTCATGAAGCTGCCGGCAGTATTGGTATTGGTCGTGGGAATGAACCTGTTTGGCCTGAAAATATTGTTGGGTCTATTTCCCATTGTGTGGGACATGCTGTCGCATCTGTTGCTCACTGTAGTGAAGATGTCGTTGGGGTAGGGGTAGACATTGAGAAAGTGATGTCTCGTCAGTGGGCGAATCAACTATCATCACAAATTGTCTCGCTTAATGAACGGCATCACGCTGCTCACTTTGATGATATTTGTCAGTTTCTAACGCTAATATTTTCCGCAAAAGAGGCTATCTATAAAGCGATTTTCCCTACCGTTCAACAGATTTTAGATTTTGATTCAGTCGTTCTTGAGCAGATTGATTGCGATAGACAAGAACTGACTTTTGCGACAAGCCTTATTCTCGATGAATATTTGAACAGTGAGGTGAATATTAAAGTCCGCTATTCAATGATGGATGATACACATTACATTACATGGTGTGTGATTGGTGAACATCACCTGAAACACTAACTAATTAAATACTGGTAAATCCCCAGCTAAGCTGGGGTGACTCGCATAGGTTTGACCATGACAACGGTGTAACTTCTTTTCTCGACCAAAAGTAAAGAGGAAACAACCTATGCGAGGCTATAAGAGTCTGTCTCATACCCGTTGGGATTGTAAATACCATGTGGTTTTTATACCGAAAAAGAGACAAAGATTGATATGGAGCGCTGCGTAGCGAAGAGCTCAGTTGCAACCCTTTGTTTTGGCAGGCTATCACTCAAGAACTACTGCCGTTGGTTAGTCATTATTTCCCAATTACTAATGACGCAAATCGTACGGCTGTTGTTGGGCAAAGCCTTGGTGGTTTGAGTGCGATGTATGCCGGATTGAACCATCCGGATCGTTTTGGTGCGGTTGTTTGTCAATCGGGTTCATTTTGGTGGCCTGATTTTTCATTAGTGAAGCCATCTAGTGAATATTCTCCCTTTCAAACAAGTGAACCTCTAACTCAAATGAGTCAATTAGTTCACTCTGGTCTTGGTTCTAACATAAAGCTAAGTGTGTTTATGGAGGTTGGGTTAGGAGAGGACATCATGGTGGACTTGAGCCAAGACCTATACCAGCAACTTAAGCAACAAAACCATCGGTTATCGTTCCGCACCTTTGATGGTGGGCATGAACGCCTATGTTGGCGCGGAGGCCTCATTGATGGGTTGTCGTATGTTTTTAATTTTGAATCCTGATTTTTCTATTATTGGAGTTAACTATGTCTGAGAAATACATTAATCCTTTTGACGAACCTGAAAACCAGTTCTTTGTCCTGATTAATCACAACAATCAATATAGCTTATGGCCTAAATTCAAAGGGATCCCTTCTGGCTGGAAAAGCACATTTGGTCCGTCATTAAAGCAAGACTGCATTGATTATATCGAAGCGAATTGGCATGACATTCGTGTGTAAAAAACAAACCAATAGCCACAACGATAATAAAAAAATTTTTAAGGAATACACCAATGCACACTCAACAAGTGCAAGATAATTTATGGCCCCTATTGGGCACACAACAAGGAATTTGGTTCGCTCAGCAAGTGATGAAGTTCTATATTGAGCACTTTACCGCATTTCTCACCATTTCTGACCTATGGTAGGTTGCACCATCAAGCACAAGATGCGCGGTTTGTTCTAGCAGATAATGCTATATTTATCTATCTATCTATCGTTTCAATAAACTTATCCTGTCCCATGCGGAACCAGCCGTAGCTGAGCTTTGTTAAAGTTGATAGTGTTACAGACCCAATGGTTGACCGTAGTGTTGCAGACGAAATCGATGATGGGCGGTTCTCGGAAAATACAGCCTTTTGCATCAAACTGCTTATAGTTGGGGTGCCTGCATTCTTGGTTTGTGTCCTTGCGAACATAGCTACATAACAAACTGTTTATGAGTGATTCGCAACACGTGGCATTTTAACTGTGCGTGGCGCTCAGTGATTAAATCGGTATGCGGAAGGCTCGGTATTGCGTTGCTCACCTCCAAAAGGTCATTAATACTCAAAGGTCAAATATGGATATTTACCCAGAAATCGAGTTATCTAAAGCGCAGCATAATGCAATTGAAGCTCTTAGAAACCAGTCGTTTCCTGAACATCAAGTTACTCGCTCTTACTATAAGCAACTCCCGCATATGAGAGTTCTGAATTACGAAGGTGATCAGTTAGTTGGTTACATGGGATTAGACTACAGAGTTGTTCGCGTTGGTGATGAAATTTGTAAAGTATTAGGTGTGAGTGACTTTTGTGTCGAGAGCACAGTTCAAAGACAAGGTATTGGCACAAAAATGTTGTCTCAACTCAGCGAGTATGCGTCCACTAAAGATGTCGACTTCATCATTTTAGTCTCCGATTTGGAGCGTTTTTATGTGGCTAATGGTTATATGCGCCTTAACTCTCTAAGTTCTTGGTTGCGAGTTCACGAACATAAAAATTACGGTGTCGCTGTAGAGCAACTAGATGATTTATATGTTAAACCTATCAGCGGCAAAACTTGGGCTGTTGGTCATATAGATTGGTTAGGGTATATGTATTAGTCTGTAGTGGGCTAATAATTGGTTCACAACAAGAGTGGTTACACATGGCATTTTCACTATGAGTTGATTTAAGTGATGTGGGGCAGTTTTGTATTGTGATACTCACTCCTTAATAATGTGCTGTAACTCTTAGGAAGCATAAGGTTTAATTTATGAAATGTAGAGTACTAGTAACCATCATAAGTATTGCTCTTTGTAGTGTAGGAGAGGCCGCGAATCCACTAAGTATTCAAAGCGATGAGCAGCTGTTTAAAAACTTCGCTCTCTCATCTTGCATTGCGACTAATTACAAAGGATCAGCTGTTGCGAAAGATGCGATAACGGCGATGCAAGGCTACAGAGACTTTTCCGAGCTTCCTTTGGAGTCATTCTTTGGGGTTAGCGAGCTATTGGAAAAATATGATATGGCTATTTACAAATCAAAAAATGGTAACGTGATCAAATTGGCCTACTGTATAGACTTTTCTAATTCAGACGATGTTCATAAGCTATACATTAATGCGAAATCAGAGTTATAACAAACTGCTCAAAGTTGATTCGCAACGTGTGGTATTTTTACGGCGCAATACGTTGAGTGATGAAGATGATTTTTAGTGGCTTCTGTATTGAATTACTCATCTCTTAGCGGGGCATTATGCGGTGATGTAAATATGAAGATATTTTTAATAGTAGCAACACTCGTTCAGTTCACTCTCCTGAGTTTCTCGAAATACTATTGCTCAATTGCAAATGAGGTGCTTAGAAAGGCGGTGGAAACTAAAGAGAGTAATTTTCTATCTTTCCTTGATAAGTATGAATATTACAATGACTTAGATAATTATCTAGGCTTAGCGTCCGCTACAGTGTGGGTTATGGTCGTGCTCGTGATAAAGTTGAAAAACGTATCAAGCACCGATATGGCTCATATGGCTGTTTGTTTGCCGTTATTTTTTCATATGGTTTTGATGTCGATGTAGTTTCAATAGTTGTGGTTGGGTGATTAGGTACAACAAACGGCTCAGGCTAGCGTACCATACATGGCATTTCCAATTAGCGTTTCTTATACCTTACGGGAGCGCTTTCCCACAAGGAGCAATATGTGATTGTAGTAGCAAGGTTTTCTTTTCCTCATGAAGCTCATATTGCGAGAGCAAGCCTAGATAGTGTCGGAATAGAAAGTTACATCGCTGACGAGCACACGGTAAATACTCAGTGGCTTTATTCAAATGCAATAGGCGGCGTCCGTCTGATGGTGGCCGAAAGTGATGCAGAAGATGCGAAACAAATACTTAGTAGCGATTTCTCAGAATCATTGGGAAATGAAGTTGACGTTGATGAAGAAAAAGACGTTTGCCCTAAATGTGGTAGTAAAGATCTATTTGTATTTACAAAAGGTAAACGCCCAGCTTTCTTAGTTTTTATTTTACTGGGTTTTCCACTGTTTTTTTACAAGCATGGTTATAAGTGTAAGCAGTGTGGGGAGTT
This sequence comes from Vibrio sp. Vb1166, assembly GCF_033338695.1. NCBI lineage: Bacteria > Pseudomonadati > Pseudomonadota > Gammaproteobacteria > Vibrionales > Vibrionaceae > Vibrio > Vibrio sp. Vb1166. The sequence continues at coordinate 16,656 of NZ_JAWOTE010000009.1, forward strand.
TAGTGAAAAACTTTAAATCTTTAGATAACAAGGCATTAAAGAGATAATTTGTACTCGTAGTATTTTTACGATGAGTTATGTCGAGTGCCTATACAAGAAGTCAGAGTTACTGCTTGCTTACAAGCAAAGCATTATACGATAGTGAAGGAATAACATTGAATGAGTGAAATTAAAACAATAGAGCAGTTAAAAGAAATTTACGCAGAGCCAAGTGCGAGAGCTAAAAATAAAGCTCTGCCTGTGCTGGATGTTCATGCGATTACATTAATTAATAACTGCCATTTTGCAGTTCTAAGTACCGCTGATTCACAAGGGTATATCGATCTTTCTCCTAAAGGAGGGGAGCCTGGCTTCGTAAAAGTTTTAGATGAATCAACATTGTTGCTCCCTGATAGCTCGGGGAACAATCGTATCGATAGTCTAAAAAATATCATTAGTAACCCCAAGGTAGGGTTGTTATTGATGGTAAATGGTATTGATGAAGTGCTCCGTATTAAAGGAATCGCAAGTATTCACACCGACGCCAACTTGATATCTGCTTGCCCCGATGGAAGTAAAGATCCTAAGGTTGTTATCAAAATAGTCATAGAGAGTATGTACTTTCATTGTGCGAAAGCGGTGATGAGAGGGAAACTTTGGTCTGATGACTATAAAGTAAATCGCTCAATTCTCCCTTCATTAGCTCAAATCTTTAAAGATCAACAAAAGTTAGAAAGTAAAGCGCTTAATCAAGAAGAGATGTTGAAATATTACCAATCTAGCCTTTAGAACAAGCGTGGTAATATATTGAAAAGATAGAAAAATCAGGTTCGACCTTGCTTTACGGAAGTATGGATTAGGTTTAGTGGGGATGTTACTGTCTCAATAGCGTTAGTTCACAAATAAACAATTGTTAGTCCAAATTTTAAAATGAAAAATGCAGAAAAATTTACTCTAGAAAATTACGTTTTGGCTAGTCCGGGAGTTAGGTGTGTTGGACAAATGATTGATCTTTTTGTCAGCTTTAGCATTTTTACTCTCGTTTTATGGGTCGGCTTAGAAATCGGTATTGAAAAGAGCTTGTGCGCGCTACAGCAGTAACTGCGACTGTATCGTATTACCTTTTTTCTGATTGTTTACCAAATGGTCAAAGTGTGGGAAAAAAACTTTTGGGCATTGCAGTTATAAGTGCAAGAACGGGTAAAAAGTGCAATATTTTTCAGTCGCTCTTTCGAAATGTTATTACTCCATTCTTCGGTTTTATTGACTCAATTTTCATTCTTGGTAAAAAGAGGCAACGGCTCGGTGATAAGTTAGTGAGAACGGTGGTGGTAGTTCACTAACTTGTTGAAAAATTGATAGCGCTGAGGACTTGGGTTCAAGTTGGGCTTTGTTTTCGTGGTGAAATAACCTCGTTTAGGTGGTAGCGTTACTCACATACTTAATGTAGCGTTGTAAGAAAATTGGTATTGGAGTCCAAGTTTTATGTCAGAAAAAGAGAAAATGTTAGCAGGTGAGCTTTATGACCCAAGTGATGAAGAGTTATTAAAGTTAAGGTTGAGCGCTAGGTTACTAACTGAAAAATTGAATGCCACGTCTGTTGAGCATAAACAAAAGCGAGTTCAAATAACTAAGCGCTTGTTCGGCACAACAGGTGACGATATTCATGTTGAATCTTCTTTCAATTGCGACTACGGATCCAACATTCACGTTGGAGATAATTTCTACGCTAATTTTGGTTGTGTGATTTTGGATGTTGCGGAAGTTAAGTTTGGTGATAACTGTTTACTTGGGCCTCAAGTTGGAATTTATACTGCGACTCATCCCTTAGATCCTATCGAGAGGAACAGTGGTTTAGAGCTAGCAAAGCCCATAAACATTGGTGACAATTGTTGGATAGGTGGCCATGCCGTAATCAACCCTGGCGTAACACTTGGGAACAACGTGGTGGTAGCCTCTGGCGCAGTCGTTACAAAGAGTTTTGGAGACAATGTCGTTGTTGGTGGCAACCCAGCCAGAGTACTGAAGGAAATCGTCACTAAGCGATAATAAAGTATATGGACTATTTTGAGCCTGAGTTTAGGACTTATGATCAACTCACTCCAAGCTTTGATGCGTTCAGCGGTTACTTGTTGACGCACTTGAATGTCTAAAATTTTCTTCAATATAGAATCGTGACACGTGGCGCTTTTACCGTGCGTTGAGCTTGTTTAAAAGTCTCATACGAAATCATTTGTATTACGTGTCTCACATTTTTATTGTATTTTCGTCACCAATAACAAACCAAAAGGCTGGCTCCAAAATGTTAGTAACAAAGATTGAAACGGAACGATTAATTCTAAGAGAGCTAGTTGAAGATGATGCAAGCGAATTGTTTGACATCTTCTCAGACCATGAGGTCATGAAATATTGGAACACTGGCCCTTGGGTTTCAATTGAAGAAGCGCGGACATTTATAGCCAAGAGTACACAGGCCATGAATAGCAATACAGAAGTGACACTAGGCATCTTCCTAAAGAGCAATGGCCAACTTCTGGGTAAGATAATGCTGTTTAATCACGTGAAAGAGTCTAGGCGCGCAGAAATTGGCTTTGGCGTGAGTCGTAATTTCTGGGGTAAAGGCATTGTATTAGAGGCGGGAACTGCATTAATCGAACACGCATTCAAAACACTGAATCTACGTCGAATCGAGGCTGAGATAGATCCAGACAATACTTCTTCAGGTAAAGTCTTGGAACGGTTAGGTTTTATAAAAGAAGGTTTCCTAAGGCAGCGTTGGGAAGTGAATGGAGTAGTCTCAGATTCAGCAATTTACGGGTTGTTAGCTAAACCCCTGGACAGCGTTTAGTACCCGGCCTTAAAAGCATCTAATAGATCTAGCCTGCTCGTACTCAATACACAGCCTTACACTTGACGGCGAGGTTTCTTGAATTGACTTGGTGGTCACAGAATGTACTATCACGGATAGGACTTACTGCAAGGATAGCAGCATGAGCGAGAAATTGTTTTGGGTTAATCCCTACCAAACAGAACTTAACTCAAGAGTGACCAATGTAGACGGAAATAAGGTTGAATTGGACCAGACTATCTTCTTTGCAGAGTCTGGAGGCCAAGAGAGTGATAAAGGAACGATTAATGGTATTCCGGTTTTGATTGCTCAAAAGTTAGGTGTTCGACTTATTTACACATTGGAATCCTCTCCAAATTTTACTCTTGGTGACATTGTAACTACGAATATTGATTGGAAGCGTAGATACGCCTTAATGAAGCTACACTTTGCGGCTGAAGTGGTGCTCGAGATGTTTTATCAGCGTCGGGAAGGCATTGTTAAGATAGGCGCGCATATTTCTGAAAATAAGAGTCGCATAGATTTCGAGTGGTCTGAAAGTATTGGCCCGCTATTGAAAGAAATTGAAACTGATGTGCAAGATTTGATTAACTCTGATTCAGTTATTATTAGTGACTTTTCCGATCAAGAGAGTGAAAGAAGGTATTGGAGAGTGGATGGGTTTGCGCAAGTGCCTTGCGGTGGCACTCACTTAAAGCGCACATCAGAAGTCGGCCAAATTCAATTAAAACGCAAGAACATCGGTAAAGGCAAAGAAAGGGTAGAGATAACCTTATGCTCGTAAGTCGATAGGGCATTAGAAATAGATTCCTAACACGTGGCATTTAATTCATGGTGAGATTCACATTTGCGATATGAAGGTTGAGATTGAGGGCGTGTTGGCTACTTCTGAACGAAAGGTTACAGGGGTGAGAGGATGATATGTCGAAAGTAACATTGAAAGGCTTTATTTTAGTTCCGGAAAAGGATTTAGAATTAGTAAAACATGAGTTAATAATTCACAAAAGGCTCACGTTAGAAGAGTCGGGCTGCCTTACTTTTCTTGTGACTCAAAGCTCGACTAATCCGTTTCGTTTTGATGTCTATGAGGAGTTCGTCGACAAAGCCTCTTTTAAACAACATCAGGAAAGAGTTCAAGCCTCACATTGGGGAAAAGTAACAGCCAATGTTAAACGGCAATACGAAATCTTTGAATGTGTGCATGACTAATCGAATCGGAGTGATTTAGAGCGTTTACGCTTTGTTTTTTAGATTGCTCTACGCTCTACTATGTTGCTTTATTCATCTATTAACCTGGCTTAGTGTTCTTGATACTTTGCCGTATTAAATCTAGAAATTTTAATGGAAGTGTTATGTTTAGAGTTGTGTATGAATGGCGTGTGCCAAGTGAAAAAATGGATGAGTTTCAAAATATATGGCGTTCGACGACAGATTCAATTCATGAGTCAGTAGATGGGGCGCTTGGTAGTTTTATGCTTCGTTCTTACGATGTACCGGAAAAGGTTTTAACTATTGCCAAGTGGCGAACACGTGAAGACTGGGAGCGGTTTTGGGGAACTAGTAACCCAGAAAAAATGAAGAAGATGAGTGAAATTGCAGAGCGTATTTCAGTTGAACCATTCGATGAAATTGAAGATAGAACTAAGTAGGGCAATAGAAACGTTAAAGTGATGCCTAATGAACAGTTTGACGGACAATATGAAAGACAACCTTAATCAAGGAATAGGGTTATGCAGATTTTAATCGTTGGAGGTAGTAAAGGGCTAGGAAGGTTCTTGGCTACGAACTTACAGGGTACAGAAATTTATGCGATTTCTAGATCAAAGCTAGTTGAGGGGGGAGTCGCCTCTGTTTGTATTGACGTTGATCCCGGTAAAAAACCAGATTATACGTGCTTCAAAGGTGTAGAGTTTGACATCATAGTTTATTTGGCGTCGATGTGGGGAGAGTCTTCAGAATTGACAACAAACGAACTGATTGAGTTTATGAATGTTGGTCCGATTGGGTATCTTAATTTAGTCAATGAGCTTAACGCTTTAGGTTCACTTAACGATAAATGCAATATTGTATCTATTGGCTCTACAGCAGAGCTTTCAGAAAGTAGTGAATACCCTGCATTCGCCCTCAGTAAAAGATTACTCAAAGATATTTCTAGCCAGCTGCAAAACGTTTATCGTGATTACCGCTTTACTCACTTTACAATAGGTGGGATCGGGCATGCTGAAGAGGAACGTATTGAGTATTCGAGTGTTTTGGAGATTATAAATATGCTAACCAAGCTTGATCCAAACACATACCTTTCAAATATGCATATAAAGTCCAAGCTAGGAATGTAGCTCTCAAGTTGTATTACTTACCTGCTTCTATGGTTTGGCATCATGTGCATTCTTTTTATTGAGCTATGGTTATAACTCCAATGAAAGGAGTTTACTTATGTCATACATTGATGGGTTTGTCGCTGCAGTGCCGACAGCGAATAAAGAAAAGTATATCGCACACGCAAAAATAGCAGCAGAAATGTTCAGGGAGTTTGGGGCCTTAAAGGTTGTTGAGACGTGGGGGAGTGAAGTACCAGATGGTGAGATCACATCATTTCCCATGGCAGTTAACGCTGAAAGCAACGAAACCGTTGTGTTTTCGTGGGTAGTCTGGCCTTCAAAAGAAGTTCGAGACTCAGGGTGGCTGCGGATCATGGGTGATCCTCGAATGAGTCCAGACAATAACCCAATGCCCTTTGATGGAAAGCGTCTCATTTATGGCGGATTTGATGTTATTTTGGAGCAGTAAAATACCAAATAATCTCAACTCGATTCGTGATACTTGGTGTTTTAATCAGTATTACGCTTCTGATGTACGTTCAATAGACTATTCTGCGATAAGTGTTGATAAAACTCCATTTGGAGGCTTAGAGTAAAAATGGAAGAGATAAATTATTCACTGATTGTCGTATCAGCTATCGCTGCCATCGCTAGCCCCGGACCAGCAACTCTTGCGATAGCAGGCACGTCAATGAACCACGGTCGACGCTTTGGAGGGTATTTGGCTGCAGGTGTTTTAACGGGGTCTTTATTTTGGTCAACCTCAGCTGCTTTTGGTCTCGCAACCATACTCTATAGCAATGTTTGGCTTTTTGAAATTCTTAGATATTGTGGGGCATTTTATCTTTTATTTTTGGCTTTAAAGTCCGTACATTCTGCCTGCAACATCGAGCAGCTAAAGTTACCCAAAACATACGTAACGACAGAGAAGGGTAACTACTTAACCGGAGTGTTAATTCACTTAACTAACCCAAAAGCTATTCTGTTTTTCGGTGCGCTTTATTCGATAGGAGTTCCTCCTACGGCCAGTCCGTTGGAATTGTTGTCGGTCATTTTTGTTGTGGGGCTGGTTAGTGCTTTAGTTTTCTTTGGCTATGCTTTTCTTTTCGCGTATAAAAAGGTCAGGCAAACCTATCTCAGATCCAAAGCAGTTTTTGAAGGCGTGTTCGCGTTATTTTTTGGTGTGGCAAGCATTAAGTTGCTGCTTAGTGAGGCAGGAAAATGAAGCACAAAAGGCTTGAAGAAATAAGAATAGATAATCTATATGATTTGACGGTCTATTAAGTATACTAAGTAGCCGATTTGTTAACTTCCATAAGAGCTGCTGGCTAGAAAAAGCTTACAACCAAACGATGCTAAATATTATCATTCAAAGGGCTAACAAAGGCCCATAATTTAATTCGTATCACTGTTCATGATTGTGCTCTTCGCGCAGTGCTGTAGTATTAGTAACGTGTTGTTAATACTAAATATAACCAATTGAAACCTGGACGTTGCATTACTTGTAGTTCGATGAAATGTTATCCCGCAAGACGTTAATTTGGAGAAAAGAATGGATTCAAACTCACTATTATTATTTGTTGTCGCTTGTCTCGCTATCAACATGATTCCTGGACCTGATGTAATTTATATTGTTTCCAATACAATGAAAGGTAAATTATCTGCTGGGCTGAAAGCGGCTCTGGGGCTTGGTGTTGGTTACTTTTTTCATACACTAGCGGCATGTTTAGGTTTGTCAGCAATAATTCTGAGTTCATCTTTGGCTTTTAGCGTTGTTAAATGGTTAGGGGCCGCTTACCTAGTTTATTTAGGTGTTCAGTCATTACTGTCTATGTGGCGTGGAGAAAGTAAAATCGTTGAAAACAAAAATGTTGATAATAATAAAAATGTGTTTGTTCAGGGGGTTATCGTCAGCGTCTTGAATCCAAAAGTAGCGCTATTCTTTCTCTCGTTTCTGCCTCAATTTATTGATACGTCTGCAAGCTCAACATCAATGCAATTATTAGTACTTGGCTTGCTGTTCAGCGTACTTGCGACGACATGTAACGTTTTGTACGCCTCTGTGGGTAATTGGGTATTTAGTCGTCCACACTCTCAGCGTTATTCAAGAACTCTTGAAGGTGTTTCAGGTATTCTACTTATCAGTCTAGCGAGTAAAGTGGCATTTAGTGATCGTTAGATACAGGGCATTTTATTCTCGTGATTATTATATGGCTAATGTTTGCTCAATCCATACGTTAAATGAGTGCTATTGCATAGGTTGAATCACAAATTTCAAAAATACCAATAAGTGAACGTATTTATTTATAGTATGGTTGGCGCGATTTTATCGTAGCTAGGTTAATAACATGAAAAATAAAGTAATTCTGTGTTCCGCATTCCTTTTGGGTTTGTCAGGTTGTGCTTCTGTTCCTACTGTTGATTCGACAGTATCAAATCAAATGAAATCATTTGAAGCACCTCAAAAGGGGAACGCAGGGATTTACATTTACCGAGAAGATGCTTTTGTCGGAGCAGCGCTTAAAAAGTATGTTTACGTCGATGGGGAATGTATTGGTGAAACCGCTCCTGGTGTATTCTTCTACCATGAGGTCGAAGGCAATAAAGAACATCAAGTAAGTACAGAGTCTGAGTTTTCTGAAAATCACTTAACTATCTTAACGGAAGAGGGCCGTAATTATTTCGTTAATCAATACATTAAAATGGGTGTATTTGTTGGTGGTGCGGGCGTAGAACTCGTAGACGAAAGCAAAGGTAAAGCCGAAGTACTAAAAGTCGACATGGCAGAAAAAGGAAACTGTTCTTCGATCTAGTTTTACAAACAGACCGCTTTTTAGATTAAAAAACACATTATCAATGTAACCCAACGCTTGATGAGATCCATTCAGCGTTGGGTTTTGTATTTTTGGCAAACAGTATACCTATTTCAGACCGCATGATTTGCCACCTCCTAGCTTGAGCCCACTTATTGTTCAAAGAATCTACTTGTGAAACGTGAATTTTCGAGAGGATTTCGTAGGGAGCAATCCTACAAACGCGATTAACAGATATGCCATTCCATCATTAACCTTGTCGAGTGTATTGCTAAACTAGGTAGCGGTGTGTCTCCTCTCATTAAACAAATAATAGGTATATCAGTTTTAGCTTCTATGCCTTTACATCATGCACTCGGAGCGCAATTTAAAATCAAAGGGCTAACACCAATATTAGAGAAAAATCTTGAAAGTCACCTTACACCACTAACGAAACTCTCTGTTTCAAACATTACCTCAAATCGACTAACGCAGATGGTTAATAATGCGTTAAACCCTTATGGCTACTATCATTCCGAGCTCAATGTTCAGAGATCAGAGAATGATCTCATCACGCTTGAGGTTGACGCTGGGGAGGTGATGTTGGTCAAAAAATCTAATATTGCTGTGTCGGGAGAGGCCAGTAATGATCAGGATTTCATCGAACTAATTAATCAAGCTCAACTTAAACAAGGGCAGCCGTTGCTTCATTCTGAGTACGATACGCTAAAGCGAAACTTGATTTCATTGGCTCAGCAAAAAGGTTACTTGGATGGACGTTTTATCGAATCGTCTTTGGAAGTCATTCCAAGTGTGAATCAAGCCCATGTGAATCTGCATTTCTCTAGTGGTTCTCGTTACCAATTTGGAGAGCTGTCTGTCCTTACGTCGGGTATCGAAACGGCACGAATAGAAGCGATGAGAACATTTGAAAGGGGCGACGATTTTGACACTTTGAAATTGAGTCAATATCAGGCCGATCTCTCCAGTACTGATTGGTTTCGCAGTGTGATTGTGAAAGCGGATTTCGAGGAGGTATTCGATGGCTATAAGTTGCCGATAGAAGTGCTCGCAGAGCCGAATTCACGCAATATTGTGCAAGTCGGTGGAGGATATTCGACAGACTTGGGATTACGCGCTTCGCTGAACTGGACCAAGCCTTGGTATAACGCACGTGGACACAGTTTTGAGGCACAAGCGTACGCTTCCAAACCGGAACAATCGCTATTACTAGGTTATAAAATTCCCACCCAAAATGTTCTAACGGATTACTACGGGATTCAGTTTGAATCTAAGCATGTCGACTATCGAGACACATCGAGTTTTTCTAATGATTTATCGTTTGAAAAACACTGGCAGTTAGACAGTGATTGGCAAAGCACCATGCACGTTCGTTATTTGCAAGAAAGTTATCAACAAGCGTCGGAGAATAACGAATCACAGTTGTTATTACCGGGGGTGACATTTTCACTGCTTGATCGCAAGAACGATCAATTAGAAGTAAAGCACCGTCACGTTTACTCATTGGAATATTCGGATCCCAATTTTTTCTCCGATTCTCGTTTGCTGCGTATTGAGGGCAATAGTGTTCTGTCTTGGGACATTAGTGAAAAACACAAGTTTCACTTTCGTTCTAATGTTGGCATTAATGTCGCTGACACTTTGAGCGATATTCCATCATCATTACGTTTCTTTGCGGGAGGTGATGGCAATCTTCGGGGTTATGGTTATGAATCCATCTCTCCGAGAGACGAAAATGGCGATTTAACCGGTGCTCGTTACATGTTTACTGCTGGGTTGGAATATCAATATCAGGTCTACCGCCAACTGTGGCTTGGGGCATTTTATGATGTTGGTGATGCCTTCAACGATAGGGTGGATTGGAAAAGCGGTACAGGGTTGAGTTTGATATGGAATTCAAAATACGCGCCCGTCAAAGTGGACTTTGCTTATGGTTTAGATGCTCCTCAAGGAGACCAATTCCGCGTTCACTTTTCGCTAGGCACGCAGTTTTAGCGGGCATTAAAAAGGCTCTCATCCTTGCAGATAGAGAGCCTTTTTAAGCCTTGATTGTTTAGAGTTCGAACTCACCATTCAGTTTCTTGAATATCCAGTTAGGTGCCTTATGCCATCCACCATAGTTTGGATTCTTAGTATGGATCTCATTCATTGATTGCCACTGAGTTTGGCCTTGTCCATCTCGAGATACTCGCCAAAACAGTTCATCTTGTTGTCGAGTTAAGTAGTGCATGACATGTTCTGCAAAGGCTTCGCTTTGGACCAACACACCAAATTCCACATTGAGGAAATCCGATCTTGGGTCGAAGTTTGATGAGCCGATATAAGTCAGCCGATCATCGAGTATCACCGTCTTGTTGTGATAATAAGTATCCGCGTGGAAGTAATGGTCGTCATTTTTCGCTTGGTTTTTGTACTCAAGTATATAAACGCCCTTATCCAACAGGGTTTGGCGGTGCTTCTCGTAATAAGCCGGAATAAAGCCAGAATCATTAGATGCAGACGAGTTCGTCATTAACGTGATGTCCGCTTTTTGCTCCATCAAGGTATCAATAAAGGCAAATTCACCATCATTTGGTACCACGTAAGGCGTTGATATCACGGCTTTAGACTCAGTGGCTATTTGTTGCCAAACTTGGTGTTCTGCACGTTTTCTAAAGTAGGGTTTGTTGTTTTCTAACTTGTTTAATGAGTCGAAAACGGGGGTGACTTGCGCAGTGATGAAGTCGGGACTGGTCAGGTGTTTAACCTGTTTTTCAACTTCCGCCAGAATGATGCTTTTGTCTTTCTCACCTTTATTAAGCGCTTTAGTAAACGCGGAATAGTTTGGGGTAACGTTAACGATGTTTTCTATTGGGGTAACATGCTCGCTGTCCCAAAGCTGTTGGTAGTTCTGGTCGAACGCTCGAATAATGCTGCCTTTGAACAAGACGTCCATATCAAAGAAGTTGGCTTTACGGCTGTAACCAAAATAGTCGTCGCCAATGTTACGTCCACCTAGAATCATCCATTGATGGTCGACGTTGAAGTACTTCTCGTGTAGACGATTGTCCAAACGTTGTTGATGAGTAGAGAAGTTGACGGCGCGACCAATCCAACCTGACTTACGTGAATCAAACGGATTGAATAAACGGATTTGAATGTTGTCGTGAGCGCTGAGATCAGCAAGCCATTTCTCGTTAAAAACCAATAGATCATCGAGAGTGAGTCGAACTTGCACACCTCGATCTGCTGCTTGTTTGAGTTCATTGAGTAGCATCAAACCAAGTGTGTCACTCTCCCAAGAAAAGTAAGTCATATCGATGCTTTGCTGAGCATTTCTTACCAGCTCAACACGACGAGCAAAGGCTTCTGGAGCGGTAGGAATTAAGTAAACTTCGGCTTGATGCTGAGTAGTTTGCCAATTGGCTTCAAAATCCGGTTCTACTTGAGGGTAGGGCTGGGCACAACCAACCAACAGCGCGCCGAAGATAAAGAGTAGCAGAGCACGAATGGCGTTAGGAAACATGAGTAAACCTTCCTAATTATGTTCAAGGAATAAGGATGAAAAAAGCCAGCGAACTGGCTTTTAGGTATTCGGTAACGAGTTTTTAGTGACTGAAGATAACGTTACATGTGACTCAGAATCAGCCCAAGTTCCTCGAGACCATTGAGGCGACCTTGGCGCAGTTTTGGATCGATGCCTGAGTGATGAGCATTGTCCCAGTCTTGCGTGGATTGAATACCGCCATCGTTATCGATCAGCAGTACTCGATCAGTCGCGCTGTTGTATTGGAAGTCTTCAAATAAACGCTCGCTAAACCACATACGAGAGAGCTCGTTCATCATCGCTTTGTCTTTGCTACCTGGGCGAACACTTGAACCATCAAGCTTTAATGCCTTATTAAACACAAATGGTAATTCTGATGCATTACAAGCACCCACAATACAACTGATGCTTTTGAGTAAATCACCCACGTCGAGATCGCCATTTTCACCTTTTGTGTTGTAAGTCCATACGTTGAATCCAGGTTTGTAGTCAAAGTAGTAGAAGCTTGGCGTTGCTCCTGTTGCTTCTTCAGTTGAAACTTTATGACGGTTTGGACCCGTGAAGAGCAAATCATGCAACGTGGTTTTGAATTGCTGCATGTTTTTGACCGCGCCATTCAGTTCGCTTTCATCGTTAGGGAAGAAGTCAGCCAGAGCAAGTAACTCCGTGGTTGAATCGGAGTTCCCCAAACCGAAGAACAACTTAGTCATCGCCTCATAAGCGGTGCTAGGTAGCAGTTCCAATAAGTCATAAAGATCGAGTTCAATCGAAGCTGAATCGCTGAGTAATGAACGATATTCAGCGCGTATACGGTTCAAGTTCGCTTCCGATTCTAGCCATTCCACCATGTATTCGACGATTAAGGTTTCGTCACCACTTTCGATGATTTCTGGCGCTTCTTGGCTCAAAATATCAAAGATAGTTGGGATCAAAAATGTCAGGCTCGGCAGCATGCCCAGAGTATTGCTTTCTGCACTGTTTGAGCCAATTACCGTCGGTACGCTCCATTCACTCTCAATCGCTTGCTCAGTAAAGTGATAGCCCGGTACTTCTTTCACTAGAAACGCTGGTGGGCGATGCTCGATGTAAGGCGCAAATGGCATCAACGTAGCTAATGGGCTGTTGTCGCGTGTTGGACTGATAACCGGAATATTCGCGGCGGTCAGTACCCAGTTCTTAAGACGTTGAATAGGAGCAAGCATCTCGCTCTGTACCTTCATGACCTCTTCAAGTGGTAGTAACGCAAGATCTTCAACGCTTTGCTCTGGCCTTTGGCTCTTGGCTACATCGTAACTTTTATATTCAAAGCCGTAAGCGTTGCTTTGCATGATGGCACGTTGAAAGTGCTCACCTGCAATTGCAGCATCGCCTTTTGATTGCTGTAAAATTCCCACCGACATGGCACCCGCACCTTGACCCATGAGTGTCACGTTTTGCGGATTGCCGCCGAATGCCTCTATGTTTTGTTGAACCCATTCAAGCGCGTGTTTTTGATCGCCTAGACCAAAGTTACCACCTTCAGGGTTGTCCAAACCATCGATCCAAACACTGCCCAACAAGCCCAAACGATAGTTAAAAGTAACAGCAATAAACGAGTTACCATCGTCGGCACCTTGTGCAACCACCATATCACCATGAATCAGCGGTTCTGAGCCCGCGCCGTATTCAAAGTCTCCGCCGTGAATAAAGACATAAACTGGCAAATTTGCGTACGCTTCTGTCCCGGCTGGTCGCCAAATGTTTAGGTTCAAACAATTTTCTGACTGCGTTTGAGTCGTGGTTTTTAATTGCGGACACGCATCACCGAACTGAGTCGCATCAACATCGCCTTCAAGTGGGGCTACAATGCTGTGCTGAAAGCGGTCTGCTTGCGCAAATTGGATACCTTTGAACGCCTCTACCGCTGCTAGCTTTTCATCCTCGTCAAGAGGCGTGATGACAAGGGACTCTTTGGTCGCTTGAATGGTTGCATCGCCAATTTCCAAAGCGATTTGCTCTGGTGGTAAGGGTTGTAGTGGCTTCGGGCCGTTAGGAACGCTAGGTTTACCAGAGTCATCACTGCAAGCTGCTAAGGCAAGAGTGATAGTAATGGCTAAAGTTGAGCGATTGAGTAAAGTCATTGTTATGTCCAAAAAGTCATTTGGTGCGTACACCTAAAATGTTAAACGGCATCTAACAAGCGACGTCCTGACGCTTTGGCATTAATCCGTGAATGGTTGGATGGCTTGTTGTATTGATGGCTCAAATGGTAGGACATCGGCGACAGCTTCAGTAATCGCCTTTGTAGGATGCAGTCCTACCATCGTCTAGGGGCGGGCTCTTTATGAGAGCTAGAAACGGTAACCAAGATTTAAGGTTACTGACTCTCGAGTTTCCCCTTTGTTATAGAGAAAGGTCAGGTTGTAGTTTTTGCCGATTTGCTTATTGAAACCAGTCAAAAACGCCCATTGATTAAGATCTACACCAATGTCGTAATCGAATTCGATATCACCACTTTTTACATGCCCGTCCATTCGAGCGTCCAGTCCTTGATATTCTGCTCCGACAAAGAACTGCGTGCGATAATCGACAAGTTGATAACCCAACATCGGCTGTACAGTAACAATACCATCGCCCCAATCATCTAAGCCCTTTAAGCGAGTTTGCGAATAGGTACCAGTGACAGAAGCAAAGAATTCTTTATAGCCAACCGAAAGGGTTGTACCTATACCACGAAGGTCATATTCCAAATGCAGCGGCACGTCTAAGCGTCCGCGACTACAAAGTGCAGATAAACCATCGCAAAACTTATCACCTAATCCTGGCAGTTTATCGTTCAGCTTATCTTTTATGTACTGGCCACCTTCACCCGTGTAGGCAGCATCAACATTGGCATCGACATTAACTTTTCCGATGTAACCAAATACATTCCAAAATGGCAGGATGTTTACATCGCCACGAAGCGTCATGCTCTCAGCACTGACGATGCCGACACTGTCTTCTGGATCAAACAGTTCATTAAGGCCGATGCCTTCAATCGTGAAATCATTAAATGGAATATTCATATCTTGATTTCGATACGCTAGCGACACACCAAACGGCAGAGGCAAATCGATACCTCGACGACGAACCATATCACCCATTAAAGGAAAAACGCGGTCTAGCTTAACACTGGCTTCTTGCATGCGTGGATCAGAGACCTCATTCAAGCGTTTTTCGTCTAGTACTTGCACGCCAAGCTTATCTTCATAAATCGCTACCGGTTTTACGCTGCTCATCATTTCGAGGGGTTTATTTTTCTTTGAACCAACTATCTTGGTGTTTTTACTGGCAATCGCAATTTTGCCTGATGTTAACTTCTGGAAGAGGATCTCTTGATCGTAAGAATCCACTTGGTAGTTGTGATGTGTGAACGGTTTATCGTTGGTAATGACCATACGTTTCGGTTCACCATTAACCAACTCAATATCAACGCTTAAAAAGCGAAAGTAGGCGATATCTTGAGGAAGACCGTATTTTGAGTAATTAAAACTGATGATCACATTACCATTCTGATCCTCTTTGGCTCTTACTGATGACGGATCAAAACTCTCCGCGTAGTTTCGAAGGCGGTATTCTGTTCGTGTGAAAGCTTCGATCTCATCAAGTACTTTTTCATTTTCATCGAGTTGTTCAGGGTTGTACTTGATACGCAGATCAATGTTGCCTTTGTTATCGGTGTTCTTAACCAAGTAGACGGACGAATCGCGAACGCTATCACCGATTCTAACACTTCGGTGGGCATGCTCGACCAAATGCTCGCCTTGAACTAGAGAGCTGATGGCCAGTTTTGGTAAATCATGACTGATACCGTATTTGTCGAACAGTGCTCGGCCTTGCTCGATTACTTCGTTGTAGGTCGTCGTCTCTTCAGCGGCGAAGCCAAAAGTGGGGGTAGTAAGCATTAGTGCGCTCGCGAGCACAGTAAGAGAAGACGTCTTGCCGGCGCGTAATTCAAAAAAACTCATGACAGTTTCCACTCTGAATAGTCTCAAACCTTCGAGACTCAGACAGTTAATGTGTCACTGAACTTCTTGTTCAGTTAGATAGATATGTTTGCTGTGATTGATGTTGTGAATGCATGGTTTTCGATTGCATTTCGTGAATCAATGAGAGGATTTTATGAGGTGAAGAGAGATTCCGTTAATCGCTTTTGATGGATACTATCCTCGCTTTATGGGTTACGAAGAAATAATGGCTAGCTCACAAACAAACAGCCCCGCATAGCAGAAGCAATGCAGGGCTTTAGTTTCAAGTACGGAGGTGACGCTTAGGCCGTGACGCGAACACGAAACAGATCAGTAAACAACTTGGCAATCATCAAAATGATCATAATGTTTGCCAGCATCAGCAAGGGCGTTTCAATTCGATATGCTGGGGTTAAATTGAGCGCTCCTGATGTCAAGACAACCAATAAGTTAATACCTAGAATTCTGTGTACCATCAGCTTTGGTGTGGAAAATACCTTCCAAATTACGATGATGTTGATGAAGTAGAATAGCCCAAGCTGCCAAAGCTCGGTCATCATTGGCATTAGGAAAATGTATTGCAATAGAATCACCGTGCCAGTGCCTATCACACCAAAAAATGCATCTTTAATAATGCTTGGTGGCATAGTAGGAACGATTGAAGAGAACACGCCAGCTAGCATCGGAAAAATGAAACCTCCGGGTACGGGCAGATAAATCCAGATCAACAAAGAAGTGACGAACATGGATACACCTTGCAATACCTTTCTGCCGTCTTCATTCAAATGCTGGATAAACGTTCGATGCTCGTGATGCCAAACTGTGTTTTTCTCTCTTTGCATGACACAAGCAACGTGACCGATGAGAGACGTACTTGGATTTTTAATATCAAAGCTTTGAAGTTGCTGCGTTAGCGTTGGCCAATCGATCTCACGACTTTGCGATTTATCTGCTTGTTCTAGCAATCGGTCTTGGATTTGTGCCATCTCATTTAAACGCGCACGCCATAGCTGACGATGTTCTTTCAAGTGGTAGCTGCCAGTAAGTGGTAAGCCGACCAGTTGGAATAACTTTTCTATGTTGGCGCTGTTGGTCTCAAGAGCTTCAATATCTATATCATTGGGCGATTTCATAGCGTTAAGCATCGCCTCTCTGCTGGTCTCAAAACGTTGAATGAAGTTTTGTTCTGTACTGACTGGCCAGACTAATCGGTACACAACAGAAAACGTGATCACACCAAGAATCGTCTCTTGCATGCGAAGAACAGCGAAGTGGAACGTTGCTTGACTATCAAATCCTCCCATACATGCGATGATGGAGCACACAGCAAAACCGATAGAGAACACATAACCATACTTTTCGTCGCTCGACATAAAAATGCACGCACCTAAAAACAAGGTGAAGAAGGTGAGAAACAAAAAGCGATCTTGAGAAAACGTCGTGATGAGGAAAAAGGCATAACCGATGCCAAGGAGGGTTCCTAATAAGCGATTATGACCTTTGTTTATTGAGTGAGCGAAGCTTTCATTTAATGCCATTACCGCGACTGCGATCGCTGCCCAATACGGTTTCTCCCATTGAAACCATAAGGCAAGGCAGATCGCGATAACGATAGACAGCGCAGCTTTGATTGCTTCTTTGGTTGAGGCATTAAACATACATTCCACCGCATTATTGTTTGATGATTTTGATAGAGGCCGTCATACCAACACGTAGTTGAAAATCTTTCGGTAAGTGATCTAATTTCACTTTAATTGGAATGCGTTGAGCTAAGCGTATCCACTGAAAGTTAGGGTTCACATTGGGCAAAAGATCGTTACCAGTACTACCATCTTGCTTCGCAATGCCGTAGCCAATGCTTTTGATTTTTCCTTCCAGCACAGCTTCATTGTGCATCATTAAGGTCACGTAGGCTTTATCTTGTGGATCAACGCCAACTAAATCCGTTTCTTTGAAATATCCTTCGATCCAAAAGCTGTCTTCATCAATCAAAGCCACGACTGGGGAGTTAGCGACGACTTGAGAGCCGACACGTAAGTTCAAATTAGTGATATAACCATTCGTTGGCGCATAAACTTTTGTGTAATCAAGGTTTAGCTTGGCTTCTTCAACATTGGCTTTCGCGAGTTCTACGTTGGCAACGGCTGTCTCCACCGCATTGTCTAGGTTGTTCAATGTCAGTACAGGTACAGCGCCAGGTGTGCGCTTTTCTAACTTAAGTGCGCGCTGCTCTTCATTTTTGGCCTTTGCTAGTAATGCAATGGCTTGCTTTTGAGCTGCTAGCGCTTTGTGGTACGCCGCTTTATAGATGCTTGGGTCAATCTCAAACAGCAAATCGCCTTGTTTCACTTGCGAATTGTCTTCAACGTAGACTTGGATGATTTGTCCTGTTACGCGGGGGGTTATAGAAACGATGTGCGCGCTAACTTGGCCATCTCTAGTCCAAGGGTTGTCAGAGTATGATTGGTAGTAGCTGAAAATCACGGTGCCAGCGGAACACAGTAATAGCAGTGTGATGAGATAACGTTTTATCACGGAATTTGCCTCAAAATATCGTAATGAATCGACCAATAACGCCAGTAAAAATCACAATTAGGCTTAGCTCTGCGAGTGCGGGAAATGCAACGTATTTGTGGAGTCCCAGTTTTGTAGCAACGGTTCCGACCAAAATGGTGAGCATGTAAGCCAATGCAATAACCAGCAACAAGGGAGGGAAGTAAACTTCGCCCCACACAAGTTCATGTGGCATTGAGTTCATGGTGTTTTTCTCTATTAACTTGATGAATGTAAAGATAAGGCAAGTGGTGGCATCAGTGATAATCGCTTTTGTAGGATCTAATCCATCAAGAGAAAGGTGTCATGCGCTATATAGAGGGAATAGCGCAGAAAAGTAGCTTTTTGGACAGTGAAAATAAAAATAAATTTATTTTTCAATTTATTTTATGTTCATTTCAGACCACTAAGTTGTTAAATTTTCGACAATTATTGTTCAATGGTTGCTTTTTAATATGCGAAGTGATGGTTTCGTCCTTCAAATGGGATTACGAGTTGTGAGGTTTTGTTTCTAATATTCGCTTCGAAGCAAACGAGATGCTTTTTAAATTAAATAATCCAACAAATATGAATGACAGATTATTCGTTAGATTATTTGAGTTCTATATTTATTAGTAAGAGTAAAATTGTCATGGAAATTATTTCTAACCTTTTTGACATGGCACCATTTGTTGCTCTCTTTATTACGCTCTCTCTCGGTTATATGGTTGGTAAAATTACCATTGGTCGATTTGTTCTTGGCGGTGTTGCCGGAACATTATTAATGGGTGTAATTATTGGGCAATTTGGTGTTCATATTGATCCCGGCGTAAAAAGCATTTTCTTTGCGCTCTTTATTTACGCTGTAGGGTATCAAGGTGGTGCGCAGTTCTTCAAAGCACTGAACTTTAGAACCATCAACATTCTACTTTCTGCCGTGGTTATGACGGTTTCTGGCCTGCTTTGTGTACTAGCAGCAGCTTGGATGTTTGATCTAGACAGAGGTACGGCAGCTGGTCTTGCAGCTGGTGGTTTGACTCAATCGGCAATCATCGGTACAGCGGGTGATGCGATCGCACGTCTTGGTGGTGTGACAGAAGAAACGAAGCACCTAATGCAGACCAACGTCGCAGTAGGCTACGCAGTTACGTACATCTTTGGTTCGCTTGGTCCAATTCTGATGGTGACATGGGTATTCCCAACACTGATGAAGTGGGATATCCGAGCAGAAGCGATTGCTCTAGAAGAGAAAAACTCAAATGGTAAGCGTGATTTAGCGCCGGGTGAGTTCAACGCTGTCACAGCGCTGGTTACACGAGCATTTAAAGTGAGCAAAGATGGTGGGCTAGCAGGCAAAACCTTAGCCCAGTTAAACCAACACGCTCTGGCTGCTTGTATTGAATTGATTCAACGCGATGGCAAAGTGCTAGACGTGGACAAATTCACAGCACTGAAAGAAGGGGATGTCATTGTTGTAACAGGTCGCCGTAATGCAGTACATCAGCTGCAAGATGGTTTGGCTGACAACGAGATTGCACTTCCAGAAGGCTATGAAGTTATTGAAGAAAACCGTCAACTGATCGCAGACAACCGCAAACTGATTGGTAAGTCGCTGCAAGAGATTAAAGAGGCTTCGAACCAAGGCTCTATGCGCGGTATTTATGTGACAGACTATATTCGTGAAGGCAACTCAATTGAAATGACGCCGGATCTTGTGGTGAAGAAAAACGACGTCATCCAGCTTACTGGTACCGCAAAAGACATCAATCGCGTTGAGAAAAACATTGGTCAGCGAATGGGCTCAGCAAACGTGACTGACTTAGTCGTGCTTGGTATGGGCATGGTGGTTGGCCTATTAATTGGTCTAATCAGTTTTAAGATTGCTGGTATTCCCGTCACTATCGGTTCTGGTGCAGGTTGTTTGATCTCAGGTTTGATTGTCGGTTGGTTGCGTAGCCGCAATCCGCATGTTGCTCAGTTTCCTGTGGGTGCCGCGAACTTTATTCGAGATTTCGGTTTGGCAGCATTTGTAGGCATTGTTGGCCTTGAGGCTGGTCCTCAAGCGGTCGACACCATCAAAGAACACGGTATGTCTCTGTTGTTCCTTGGCATGGGTGTAACGATTATCCCTCAGATTATTTCGTTCTTCTTCTCATATTTTGTATTGAAGATTAAGAATCCAGTTGAAGCACTTGGCTGTGTTACAGGTGGACGAAGTGCAAACCCAGCATTCGCGGCTTTAATGGAAAAAACAGGTAATGCAACACCAGTATTCTCATTCACCGTGACTTATGCAGTCGCGAATGTACTGCTTACCCTATGGGGGCCAATTATTGTCGGAATAATTACTTTAAACGCAGGCATGTAATTTAAATAAATTCGAACATTCTTATCGCCTAATTAAATAGGCGGTAGGGAAAGTATTATCCAAATTTCACTAAATAATAAATTCAGGCAAATATTATGACTACGCAAAACACAACAATTGATTTTTCAAAATTTGCAGATTTAAGCCCATTTGAATTAAAAGATAAACTTATTGAAGTGGCACAAACTGTTCCTGACCGCGCTTTATTAGATGCAGGTCGTGGTAATCCTAATTTTCTTGCGACACTACCGCGTAAAGCGTTCATTCGTTTGGGTGAGTTCGCAATATTGGAAGCCGAGCGCACTTATTCATACCTAGATGGTGGTTTCGGTGGCATTCCAGATGGTGTGGGCATTGTTGAACGCTTTGACACGTTTGCAAGCGACAATAAGAAAGACCAAGGTGTGCAGTTCTTAGAAAAGTCGCTGAGCTACGCAAAAGACCGTTTGGGTCTAGAGAAGCAAGCTTTCTTGAATGAACTGGTTAACGCATACCTTGCATGTAACTACCCAGTGCCACCACGTATGTTGACGAACATCGAAACCGTTGTGAAGCAGTACATTGCAGAAGAGATGTACGGCCCGATGCCAATGACAACAGACTTCGATCTGTTTGCAACGGAAGGCGGCACAGCGTCTATGACGTACACGTTCCAAACTATGTTCAACAACGGTCTGTTGAAGAAAGGTGACAAGGTCGCGCTAATCACTCCAATCTTTACGCCGTACCTAGAAATTCCAGAACTGAGTGAATACGAACTGGAAATCGTTGAACTACGTTTGGATGAGACAACATGGCAGCTGCCGATGTCTGAAATCGAAAAGCTTGCAGATACAGACATCAAACTGCTTTGTGTTGTGAACCCAGCAAACCCAGCGTCTGTGAAGTTCTCGGATGAAACTCTGGATAACCTATCGAACTTCGTGAACAACGAACGTAGCGACCTGTTCATTGTGACTGACGATGTATACGGCACATTTGCGGATGACTTTGTCTCACTGTTTGCGAAACTGCCATACAACACGCTTTGTGTTTACTCGTTCTCGAAGTACTTCGGTGCAACAGGCTGGCGTTTAGGCTCGATTGCGATTCAACACAACAACGTGTTTGACGATGCAATGCGCAGCCTTCCTGAAGCGCGTCAACTTGAGTTGGACGATCGTTACAAAACACTGACTCCGGAACCTCGTGAGATTAAGTTTATTGACCGTATCGTAGCAGACAGCCGCAGCGTAGCGCTTAACCACACAGCAGGTTTGTCTCTTCCTCAACAAGTTCAAATGGCGCTGTTCTCTTTGAACTGCTTGATGGACTCGGAACAAAACTACAAAGAAGCATGTAAACGCATCATCCGCGAGCGTTACAAAACTCTGTACAAAAACATGGGTGTAGAAATTGAAGAAAACAAAGATCGTGTGGACTACTACACACTGCTTGAGCTCGACACTCTGGGCGGCAAATTGTACGGACCAGCATTCGTTGAATGGTTCAAAGCGAGCGAGAAGGGCAAAGACTTCCTGTTCCGCCTTGCACATGAAACCGCCGTTATCCTACTTCCAGGCCAAGGCTTCGATGTAGTGCATGCATCAGTTCGAGTTTCGCTAGCAAACCTTACTCACCACGAATACGAGCTTATCGGTCGTGCAACACGCAAAGTGTTGGATGAGTACTTTGCTGAATTCAAAGGCTAATGAATCCAGCCTGATTAAGAATAAGCCTCGGCGTTGTCGAGGCTATTCCGACCAAATAAGCACAGTGCGCGGCATTGTGTTTATTTAGTCGCCAAGCTAACAAACTTCTCAATTAAGAGTGACTTATGAAAAGCATTATTTCTATTCAATCTCATGTGGTTTATGGCCACGCAGGAAACAGTTCTGCCGTCTTCCCGATGCAGAGAATGGGCCTCGAAGTCTGGCCAATTCACACGGTTCAGTTTTCAAATCACACTCAGTACCAGCAAGGTTGGACTGGACAGAAGTTTGGGGCAGATGAAATTCATTCTCTAATGAGAGGCTTAGATAACATTGAGAAGTTAGGCGAATGTGGCGCGATACTGTCCGGTTATCAAGGAAGCACAGAGCAATGTCGAGCGGTGGCCGAAGCGGTAAGTTTAGTCAAATCGCGTAACCATAGTGCACTTTATGTGTGTGACCCAGTTATGGGTGATCCAGACAAAGGTTGCATTGTGGCAGACGGTGTCAAAGAAGCGATAAGCCATAGCTTGTTGCCAATCGCTGATGTGATTGTTCCTAACCAGTTTGAACTGAGCGAGTTAACAGGTGTGAAAATTAACTCTCTTTATGATGCGGTCACTGCATGTAAAAAAACCCTAGAGCTGGGACCGAAAATGGTATTGGTGAAACGCCTGCATGCACTAACAGATGACGCCTTCAGTATGATCTTAGCGACACCGAAAGCGTGTTATTTAGCTCAGCGTCCAAGTATTGATTTTGACCAGCAACCCGTCGGTGTCGGTGATTTGATTTCTGCGATTTTTACTTCTTGTTTGGTGAAGAAGATGTCTCCTGTCGCAGCCTTTCGTCATACACATAACGCCGTTTACGGTGTATTGGAGATCACCAAAGGCTATGGCACATGGGAGCTACAGACGATCAATGCCCAATACGAATTTGTCGAACCGACGCATGAGTTCAACGTCGTGAAAATTGCTTAGCGCAGTACCTAATTAACGGAGAAGCGTAAAGTTAGCATATAGAAACTTGGCATAATTGCTTTGATGGATAGCATCCTACAATCGCGATTATGGGGTTTAACCGTGCCTAGCTATAGTAACTCCACACAACGAAACGGACTTCATTTTGACCCAATTAACTTCAAACTGAGTCTCTGGTCATACGCCAGAGAACATTAAATGAGACTGATTATGAATCGTTTAATTTCCTCTGGTGTGACGGTTGCACTTTCGCTGCTGATAGTAGCTTGTAGTTCACCCCATACGCTGGATGTTCGTGTTTCTCAAAGCAACTATAAAGATGTCGAGATCGCGAGTTCGACACCAAATGAGCCACTTCGAATGTGGGCCAATGAAGCGCCGGATTTTCTCTACTCAGCGCACAATCAAACCACACCGATCAAAGTAGAGGGTGAACAGCTCAATATTTTGGCCTTATCGGGTGGTGGCGTAAACGGCGCATACGGGGCCGGCGTTTTGATGGGGCTACAGGAAAAGGGGGAGCTAAAAGATTATGCCATCATTACTGGAGTCAGTGCTGGTGCCCTAATCGCTCCTTTTGTTTTCATTGGCGGTGATGCGATGCCAAAGATGAAAGAAGTCATGCTCAACATCAATGATAAGAATATTTTGGGTAAGAAGAACTTCTTAAATACCCTGTTTAAGGACGCGTTTACCGATGGTGAGAACCTCTATGATTTCATCGCAGACGCTTACCCTGAGCCCATGATCGAGGCGATGGCGCAGCAACACCGCAATGGTAAACGCCTCTTTATTGGCAGTACCCATTTTGATTCAGGCGAACTGGTGATTTGGAATATTGGTGCGATTGCGAACAGTGATTTAGCGGACAAATCTGAACTGATTTACAAGGTGCTTGCTGCGAGCGCATCGATCCCTGGTGTTTTCCCTCCACAATTTATCGATGTTGAACATGATGGAGAAACTCTTGAGGAGTTACACGTAGATGGTGGTCTCGCAGCGCAGGTGTTCTTTAATCCGTCTAACTTCAACTATCAACAAATCTCAGATGCTTTGGGGTTAGAAAAAGCGCCTCAGTTGGATGTGATTCGCAATGGTGCGTTAAAAGCGCCGTATCGTCCACTAAAAGACAAAGGTTTGGACTTGGTATCGAAAAGTGTCTCAAGCCTTACGCTAGCGCAAACTCGTGGTGATCTCTATCGAATGAAATACATCAGTGAAATCAACGATATCGAGATGCAGTTTACCTACATTGATCAAGATTTCAGATACGCCAAAGTAACGAAAGATATGTTCGATCACCGCTACTTGCTGACGATTTACGAATATGGATTCAAAAAAGCCACCCAAGGGCAACTTTGGGTAACTGAACTCCCTTAATACAGGAAAACGATACAATGAAAAAAGCCGTTCTTACACTCATGATGCTTACCGCTTCCGCGACTGCATTCGCCCAAAGTGGAGCCCATCTTGACCAGCAAAAAGTGGATAGTGATATGCAGCAACTGTCTGCAATCAAAGAAGAAGGTGCAGCCTTTATTATGATTGACGAGAACTCGAGTTACGTGGCGGTCGAGTTCGTGGGAAAGTGGGAAGAGATCAACAACTATGTGTCACACAAAGAAGCGAAACAACGTAAATTGGAAAAAGTGAACAAGCAGTTCGTGTACTCTCAGGTCGGTGAAACGTTGGAGTCACTTGAGCAAAAAGTCGTTGACCACATTTACGCTGATCAACCTAAATATTTCAGTGTCGATGTCTACCGTGATTACCATGGTGACTCAGGAGAATTCAACTATTTAGCTCGTGTCGTTGAGTACAACTAAGTTAGAGAAAACCTACTGAAGCTAGTAGGTTTTTTTGTGTCGTCGAGAAGGAATTCAAACGCAGATTGTTTCCGTTACCAAGTAGCAATTCTACGATCTTGTGGTAATTTAATTAGATAACTCTAAAAAGTAAGCACAACCTATGAATTTTAGTTTTGAACAACTTCTCGCGTTCGTAACCGTTTATGAACAGCTTTCGTTTAGTAAGGCGGCGGTCAAACTCAATAAGCACCGAACCACAATAGGGCAGGTGATTACCAATCTTGAAGACCAACTGGCGGTCAACCTGTTTGAGCGAGTGGGGCGCTCGGTAGAACCGACAGAAGATGGTCATCTTCTTTACCACTATGCTAAGCAAACCATCGAACAAGCACGTACTTTCGATAAAGTCGCATTAAGTCTAGCTTACGGTGGGTTAGAGAATGTTAGTATCGCCTATTCAAGCGCTATACCACACCGTTTTCTTGTATTGCTTCGTATTCAATTAGCAGCAGATTTTCCGATGATGCGAGTTAACTTTCTTGTTCGTAATCGCAACGAAATTAAAGAGGGTTTACAGAATGGTGATTATCAATTCGGTATTGTCAATGTGCATGATAGTCGAGCAATACATAGTCTGGATGCGACGTTTTTAGGTCATTTTGAATTTGTTCCTTTCGTCCAGAAAGGTGGTGAACTCGCTTCTATGGCACCAGATCGAGTATTGACAGCCTTGAGGAATAGTAAACAATTTGTACTGCGGTCTCTTATTGAAGAGGGAATGGGCGAAAAAGTCATCGTAAGTTCGAACCATGAAGAGGTCGACCAATTGGCCCTTGTAGTGAAAATGGTTGAAGCAGGTTTAGGATGGGCGATTCTCCCCAGAACGTTTGCCCATTCGGAGTTTTCTAATAATCATATAGAGCCAGTGGAAGCTTCTGAATTATTGGAAGGTTTTAAGTTTGGTTTTGGCCTATGGTGCCAACCCTCTAAGCAAGTCGGTGATGTAAAAAATTCAATCATGAAGGTCGTTACAGAATACCGAGAGAAAATAATCCGTGATATGACTTAGCGGCGACATGTATCCTGCTCATCCCTATCAACAACAAGACTCAATGTGAGTCTTGTTTTTTTGTGTCTGAAAAACGTTATCTTTCTAGCGAAGACTAATGTCTATTGGAAGGATATGACCCTCTATATGAGAGTATGGAATCCATACTTTTTGGCTTAATCTAATCTCGCTCAATGGGTAAGCCCAGAGCAAAAAGTGTTTTTACCATATGTCCGCTGCAAGGACGCAGATTTTCAGCCGGGTTTAGTTACCCGGCTTTTTTTATAGTAATAGAAAATGTCAGCTGTCACCCCAAGCTCTCTGTTACAACTGGCTTGTTACTTCGCTTAGCAATCCAGTACGCAACGCTACCCCAAAGCACAGTGAGTGCCCAAAGTGCCGTCCAATGTAGAGCGACTTGTTGCCAGGTTGCCCCCATTTGGTTTAGCGCTAAGAAAGCTTTTATCGCCCAAGTGCTTGGGCTTAAATCAGCAATCCATAGTAAGGGAGTAGGTATGGCTTCAATCGGCCAAATAAAACCAGCCAAGAAAATGAGCGGCATAGAGCTCACTAAGACGACTAAGGTGACAAGTTCACGCCGAGGTAATAAGTAACCTAGCCAGAAGCCTAGTCCGCAACAACCTAAAAAGAACGGGAACAACATAGCCAGCAATTCGCCCGCATTGGCGATATGGTTTACGTTTAAGCGTTCGAAGCTAAAACCAAAATAATAGGCGCCGAGTAAATAATAAATTGCCACAAATACTAACGTTCTCGCAAGCAGCAGCGATCCCGTTGATACTTGTGACCAATAGCCACGACCATGACGCTGTGTTCCCGTTTGCAATCCAACCGCCATGATCAACGTTTGTTGTAAAATCAGAACAAATACTGCCGGCACTACGTATTCGATGTAACCCATGGTTGGGTTGAACGTCGGTTTCATATTAAGCTTAATAGCAGAGTAATTATGGCTAGCCATACTCATGGGCACACCATCTATCATCATTTTACTGACTTTCACTTGGGCCCCTAATGTGCCTCCCGCTTGGGCCAATCCTTCTACCACGGTTCCGTACACGAGAAAATACGAGGCGTCCGCAGCGTAGGCCAGAGTCGGGCTTTTACCTAGCATTAGGTCTTTGTAAAAGTGTTCTGGTATGACTAAAAAACCGGTGATCTCTCGTTGTAAAAATGCTTGCTTTGCATCGGCAATCGTATGAAGTCGAGTGACTACGTTGACTTGTGGGGTGGCATCAACCATACGTTCCAGCTTTAAACTCGTCTGACTACCATCTAGATTAACAATCGCGATTGTTTGTTCACGAGGCGTTTGTTGTGCATAAGGCAAAGGGTATAAAAACGAGTAAAATACGACACCACCAAACACGGTCAACGTAACGACTGGATTGGTTAGAACGGCCTTAAGTTCCGCTTTAATCAGTTGCCACAATGTCATACCGCCTCCTTCGCTTGGCGTGTTGATGAAGCTGTTCGATGTTTACCCATCAAGGCTGCGGTAATGAGCAGAGGCATAACGTAACCAATCATAGGCCATAGCGAGCTTAAAGATTGCGCGGCCGATGCTCCATAGCTTGCTTGACTCACTTGTACTTCAATGTAATGGGTAATCGGCAATAATGAACGCCATGCATAAGCGAGCGTGTTCATGTCAGAAACTGGGAATGTAATTCCCATGAACGCGAAGCTTGGAGCCGTAAATGCGCCAGCAAAACTCATCGCACGTGCAGGATCCATCGACAAGAAGAAGAACAACGCTCCCATAATGATACAGGCGATAACCGTCGCCAATTGTGCTAATAGCATAACCACAAAACTGCCTTCCATTGGCCAATCAAGCACGGAATAAAACCAGTACAAGAACAACGCACCTTGCGCCATAAAGACCGGAATGTACCGACTTAATAAGGTAGTGAGCCTGGCGTATGGCTTTTCGCCCAAAAATGCAAAGCCATTCTTTCCACCATAAATGCGAAAGTGCGCGGCAAGAATCAAAATAGTGCTTACTACAATACATATTTGCCAAATGGCTGGCACGATAGCCGTTACCAAAAATTGTGCGTAGTTATTGTTACGGTTAAATAATGCGGTTATTTGTGTTGACACGGGTACAGCCTGTCCAGCCGCTGCTAACGTTGTGGTGTTACCCTTAGCCAAGTTGCCCATTACTTCAACCTGAGCGTCGAAATAGCCTTGTGCTTGCGCAACAGCAGAGTTGATCAGTTTCGCTACCAAAATGTACTGACTGTTGTAAAAGACAGAAAGTTGAGGTTGGCGGTGCTGGAGAATGTCTTGGTCGAACTTAGATGGGATGACCGCGTAAGCGTAGATATCGCCTTCAATCATCGCATTTTTTGCTTCGCTTGCACTGGTGTAGTGATAGTTAACAGCCAGACTCGACGACGCATCCAAAGATTGAATGAGCTTTCGAGAAAGTTGGGAATGTTGTAGATCAACCACACCGATTGGCAGATCCCGGGCAATGCCCGCAGAGAACACTCCCCAAATCATCATCGCGAGCAAAATCGGTATCCAAGTAAGGCACGAAAGCAACCACTTGTCTCGTCGTAAGATATGCCGCTGTGAAATCTTAATCGTCATAGCATTAACCTAGTGGTTGTGATTAAAGTTCAACGACAACACTCATTCCCATACGCAGTTCAGGTTCGGGTTGAGCTGGACGAGCTTCTACTTCAAAGGTACGAAGATCAAAACCTTGAGAAGCATCGGTTGCTCTCCACGTTGCAAAGTTACCCATAACGGCAACATGCGTTACTTTGAACTCAACATTTTTATTTAAGGCAGGCAAATAGGCATCAAAGGTTGCTCCTTTTTTAAAGTGTTGAAGGTAATCTTCACGCACATTAAGTGTCGCCCAGGCATCTTCTGTATCTATCACAGTAACAACCGGGAAGCCCTGAGGTGCTAATTCACCACTTTGAAGTAGAACTTGAGAGACTTCGCCGTCAAACCAGCTGTAGATCTGAGTATCTTTCGCGTACGCTTCTACTTCGGCTACGGCACCTGATGCCATGCGCGCTTTTTCCGCCGCAGCCACTTTGGTTTCACTTCTAGCGCCTTCTTTTGCCATTTCGTACATTTGAAACGCAGCACTTTCTGTGTATTTCGCTGCTTGCCACTGAGTTAAAGCTTCATCGCGTTTTTGTTCTGCAACCACGCCATCGTTATAAAGGTTATTCACACGATTGTAGGTTTTTTCCATTAAATTCGCAGCGGCTTTGGCTTTCATCCACTGATCTTTTGCTGCTTGGATTTGTTGCTCACGTGCGCCTTTCTCAGCTTCTTGAGCTAAGGCGTCCGCCGCTTTTTCACCTGCTTTTGCTTGTTCTAACTTCGCTTCAATTTCAGGACTATGAAGGGTAAAAATAAGCTGACCTTTCTCTACATCGTCGCCTTTACGTACCATGACCTCATCAATACGCCCTGGGACTTTTGAGGAAATGCTGTATTGCTGGGCTTCAATTAATCCCTGTAAGCGGATCGGTTCTGGTTGATAGGCTTGGTAAAATTGATACCCAACCCAAGAGGCAACACCCAAAGCACAAAGTGAGAGTAAAACGGGTTTTAGTGATTTAGCTGCCATGATTTATTTCACCTCTTTGGATGTTGAAGCAGGGATATAAGCGGTATTTTGATATTGTTCGAAGCTGTTCATTTCACTGCTCAATGCGAGTAGCTTGGTTAAAGATATTAAATAGCGGAAACGCGCCGCTGAACGTTGTGTTTCTATACTCGCGACATAAAGTTGTGCATCCACAACATCCAGAGAAGACGACAGACCCTGAGTAAATGCTTTTTCACGCAAGCGCAGATTTTCGTTAGCGAGTTCAATGCTAGATGCGAGCCCTTGTACTTCATCAATGGCTTGCTGAGCCTCCAAGTATGTCTTTTGGACTAACAGCGATAAGTCTTGTTTGGCTTGGGACTTTAATGAGTCGACCTGCGAGACGACGCTTTGAGCGGCTTTGACTTTTTCGCTTCGCCCTGATGATTCAATCAGTGGAATGCTGACACCAACACCAACTAACCAGTCAGGCTTCATTTGGCTTGCGAGAGAATCGTCTTCATACAAGCTGTAGTCGCCGTAAAGATAAACTTCAGGGTAGTATTTCCCTTTTTCTGCTTTGATTAAGCTAGAGGCTTGTTTGTGTTTAGCGCTCAGAAGTTCTAACCCCGGATAGGTAAGCAACGTTTGATCGACAAAAGCAGTAAGAGGGGGAAGACTGTCGTTGATAAACAAAGATTCAGCGGGCTCTACGGCATCATCTTGTGCGAGTAATTTACCTAATGCAGCCTGAGCGATACTCAAATCGCTGGCTGCTTTACGTGTTTCTACAGATGCTTTATCTAAAGAAGCCTCGGCTTGCAGGCGCTCAACGTGCGCGATTTGTCCTTGCTCTTCAAGCTTAATGGCAAAATCTCGATGCTTTTTTAGCCCTGCTTCAACCGCTTGCCGCGTTGCGAGTACTTCCTTTGCCAGTACGACAGAAAAGTAGTACTTCGATAAATCTTCAAAACGCGCTTGTTGTTCCATTAGAAGCTGACTTTTCGCCTCATCCGTTTTGCCTTCTGCTGCTGATTGAGCCGCAGAAATTCGACCACCAGTAAAAATTGGCCAAATCGCACGAATAGACGAAGAGAAAATATCGCGCTCGGTTATGGTCGAAGTGGTATTAGCTAAGGCACCAAAAATAGGCTGAAAAGCAGGAGGTACGTTAATGTGTGCTCCTGTGCTGTCTAGGATCTGTTTTCCCGAAAGCGTGATATCGGTATCTAAACGCGTGTAATTCGCGCCAATAGTAACCTGAGGTAAGTTGAGATTGCTGGTGGCACTCTCTTGGTATTGGTAGTTCTCGACGTTTGAGCGTTGAGCTTTGAGAGAATAGTTGTTTTCTAGCAATAGCTGCCATGCGGTATCAAAAGTGATCGGTGCCGCATGACAGGCAAGGGAAATCGAGCTGCTAAGTAAGCCCAGTATCCAAACCTTTCCTGTTTTTTTCATAATGGCTGCTTTGTCGTAGAGTATTAGCTCTAATATAAAGGATTCGTAACTGCGTGTTAAGTAGGAGGGAAAATTGGGCAGTAGTATGCGCCCAGTTATATTTGTGCTGGGCGCGGGAGATGTTACAAATTTATTTCGTATATGGACAGTGAAACTCCGCTCTCCACTCTAGCTGACGAGAACCTCGCATCGTATTCAATAGATCTTTTCCACTCATTTGAGGGAACGATAACAGGACTTTGAGATCAGAAGTACCGCCTCCGTTTTTTTCATAAGCCCTGACGTGTGTAAATGTTGAATACATATTCTCTGACAGCATCGCCTTATTCAGGCATATTCCAAAGGTATCGCGTTCCATGTTTGGTGTTCCTTCTAACTATAAATGCACCTCTGTTTATAGTTTTCCAGTTTTCAGATGGTGTCTAAGTGTTTGTCATATAGTCAGTATTTGTATTTTGTTTTATTTGTGTCCAAACCACTGACGTCAATGTTGAGCTTTTAATAGACTTCCAGCTTCACTGCTTTCAAACCGAAACTCTCATTGGTTTCGTTGATTAAAAATTATACGTTGTAAAGTCTAAAAACGCCTCAAAAACCTCTAAAATCGATGTGATCGCGATCATGATTTTAAGGGCAATTTATGTATGGAATTGAGTATCAGAGAGGAATGCTAAATTTGGTGAATGGTTGTAATTTTATGTTTCAGCTCGTCGATTAATTAACCGTAAACTCTGCGGTTTGTTTGCCTTCCTCACAGATTTATCACCGCGACAACGTCATGCTGTTAACTGAGTGTTAACGTTACGCTCAAGAGTGAATCACAAGGATGTATCAATGAGTTGGAAAACCATCAGCTTTCGTAAGCGGATGCTCATTATTATGACGCTATCGGGGTTGATAGAGCTGTTATTGCTTGTCGCCGCGGGGTTCACTTATCTCAAAATCAATCAAGAGCAAGAAATGGGAGAAAAAGCACTGGGTGTTGCCCGTTTTTTAGCGGACTCAGCGGTTGTTCGTGAAATGATCGAAACCCAAAACCCCCAGCCATACCAACTTCGCTTTCGAGAATTAACCGAAGCCATAGGTGCTGCATTCATCGTTATTGGCGACCATAAGGGAGTACGCTTAATCCACCCTGTTGATGAGCGGTTGGGCAAGCCAATGAGAGGTGGCGACAATCGTCGAGCGCTAGAACGGGGATTGTCTTATGTTTCGACGGCACAGGGCTCGTTAGGTTATTCAGTTCGTGGTAAAGCTGCGATTTTTGACGAGCAAGGGAACATCATTGGTGTGGTTTCGGTTGGCTATTTGCTCGACCGACTGCAAGACCGCATCGAACCATTTTTGGCCTTTTTGATTTTAATGGTCATCGTAGTTGTCGTCGCTAATGCCATTGTATCCAATTATGCGTCGAGAAAGTTTCAGCGCGCCATTTTAGGCTTTGAGCCTGAAGAGATAGGGCGGTTGTACGGCGAATTAGAAGTGACGATGAGCACCATCAAAGAGGGCGTGTTAAGCATTGATGCCCAAGGGATACTTCGCTCGATAAATCGTAGTGCCTGCCAGATTCTCGGTATTGATAGAGAATCAGCGCTCAATAAACCTTTGACTGATACGCTGCGTGATAGCGATCTATATACAGTGTTAGAAAGCGGGCAGGAAGATCATGATATTGAAATATTCCTTAATCATAAGCGCCTGATTGCAAATCGCTCTCCAATTTATGTTGATGGAAAAATCGTGGGGGCGGTATCGAGTTTCCGTTTAAGGGATGAAATCAATGATCTAACCGAGCAGCTATCACAAACCAAGGAGTATGCAGATTTGTTACGTTCGCAAACCCATGAGCATCGAAATAAGCTCAACACCATTAGTGGGCTAGTACAAATGGGTGAACTTGATGCGGTGCAAAAGTTAATTGGACAAGAAACCGCACACTATCAGGCAATGATTGAGTTTTTAAGAGATACCGTTAAAGACCCGCTAATTGCAGGTATGTTGCTTGGAAAAACTGAACGTGCTCGCGAGTTAGGCTTACAACTGGTGGTTGAGGAAGGCAGTCGTCTGGAGCCCCTGCCTGAGTGGCTAAATTCGGAAGACCTAGTCACAATTTTGGGTAATTTGATTGATAACGCTTTCGATGCCACGTTAACTTCAATTCGCGATGAATCAAATGTTGCGTCAGAACGCAGAAATATTGATGTGTCCGTTAGCGATTACGGAAATGAAGTGATACTTGAGGTGATAGATCATGGCTGTGGCCTCCCAAAAACAATGGATCCACAAACATTATTTACAAAAGGCGTTTCGACGAAATCTCGTCAAAATCGAGGTGTTGGGTTACACCTTGTCAATCAGCTTGCTACTCGATATCACGGCCATGTTGAGATGATACCCAATACAAATTATGGGACAAGAATAACGGTGTACTTACCCAAGGAAGAACAATTATGAGTATGGCGACTCGCGTAATGATCATTGAAGATGATCTGGCTATTGCTGAGCTGCACCACAAATACTTAAGCCAACTGACAGGTTTGGAAGTGGTTGGAATTGCGACCACGAGAATGGAAGCAGAAATGCAACTCGACATTCTTAAGCCAGATTTACTATTGATGGATGTCTATCTTCCCGATGGCACAGGGCTTGAGATACTAAATACACTGCGTGCAAGTAACCAAACGTGTGATGTCATTTTGATTACAGCCGCAAGGGATGTCGATACGTTACAACAGGCGATGAGGGGTGGCGTTGTCGATTACCTGTTAAAACCAGTGATGTTTCCACGTTTAGATGCCGCACTGAAAAAGTATGTGTCCCAACGCCAACAACTAGACATCGTAGAGAGTTTGGATCAGAACCTCGTTGATAAAATGCTGCAGTCTCACGCCAATCAAGACAACTTGCCGAACCGATTACCAAAAGGGATTGATGGTGTAACCCTAGACAAGATCAGAGAGTTGTTCCCAAATGGAAGTGCGCTGACCGCTGATGAGGCAGGTGAAAAAATCGGAGTGAGTCGAACAACCGCTAGACGTTATCTTGAGTTTCTTATTAGTACTGGTGAACTAGAGGCTGATTTAAACTATGGGTCGGTAGGTAGGCCAGAAAGGTGCTATAAAAAAGTGACACGGTAGCGTTTACATTGATGCTCTATGCAAAATAAAAAGCGATGGCTTGTTTTAGAAACCATCGCTTTACAAATTACTGCTGTTCCGCTCTAAGAGGTTAGAAGTTGTATTCTAACTTCGCTTCGATAGAGCGCTCAGCGCCAAACCAACAGTTATTTTTGTCGTAACAAGAATAGTATTCTTTATCGAATAGATTGCTTGCAGAAAGCGTGACGCTAGCCCCTTTCATTGATTCAGATACCGTTGAGAAATCGTAACTTGCTGCTAAATCAAACAAGGTGTAGTCCGGTACGTTTTGACTATTCTGTGCATCAATTTGTGCTTCTCCGACATAGCGAACGCCAGCACTGGTACGAAGGCCTGAAAGATTTCCTTCAAAGAAGTAATTGGCCCATAGAGAGGCCGTTTGCTCAGGTACCCAAACCGGCGTTTTACCTTCTTGGTTGTAATAACTGTCCTCGGTAATCTCCATATCGGTATATGTATAGCCTAGAGTGAAATCAGCTTGTGCTGTGGCTTGCCATTTTGCCTCAAGTTCAATACCTTGTGATACCACTTCGCCCGCTTGATAGTTCGGTGCATATGGATTATTCGGATCGGTCAAGATCGCGTTTTTCTTCGTAATATGGAAGAGTGCTAAGTTACCTGAGATATCACCAGATAATGGGGCGTATTTAAAGCCTAACTCCCATTGATGACCGGTTGATGGCTCAAATGCTTTACCAGAAGAGTCGGCACCCGCAATTGGCTCAAAACTTTCCGAGTAAGTAAGATATGGCGAGAGACCAAAGTCTAGCTCATACAAACCACCGACTCGGAAAGATACGTTGGTATCGTCTAACTCTTCCTTGCTGTTGGATACTGCTCCTAGATAATCGCTAACGGCGTCTGTATTTGAATCGTATTTATCCCAACGAAGACCTGCAATCATTACAAGTTGGTCGTAACGAACTTGATCTTGGAAATAAACGCCAATCTGCTTCGTTTTGATATCTAAGTTTTGTTTGTATTGGAAATTCAGTGCATTACGATCAATGCTGTTGTGGTCAGGATTAAAAATGTCCTGAGTTAGCGAATACCCAAGCGTGTCTTTGTATTTTACATCTGAATCTAGATACTGATAATCAAGCCCGAACAATAAGTTATGTTCAAAATTTCCTGTTTTAACGTAGCCAGATAGTTGGTTGTCAATCACAAAGGATTTGGATTTTTCATCAGTTAAATAGGCATTTCGACCAACGGTACGGTTATCCGCTTCAAGTGCACCGTTATATGTGTTTTCCTGATAGGCATCGGCGGTCATGTAGCGGGCATTCTGTAGAAATTGCCAATTGTTGTTAAAGTCGTGTTGGACTTTGTAACCCATCATCAGAACTTCGCGTTCGTAAGTGTTCCAGTCCTCATCCCCTAAATAAGTGCTTGGTGACATCGAGCCAAGTGGGTTTTTAATCACTGAGCCAGACGCAGGCACAGTCGTGTAGATACCTGCTGATGGATCATTTTGATAGTAAACATTCACGTTCACTAATGTGCTTTCTGTCGCTTGCCAATTGAAAGATGGGGCGAGTACGTAACGTTCGTCTTCAGACGTATCGGCTTGACCATCTCGCTGTTTTGCCAGGCCGACGATACGGTAATCAACATTAGAATCACCAACTTGTCCTGTGGTGTCGAACGTCAGTTCTTTTAGGCTGTTAGTCCCTGTACTAATCGAGACAGAGTGCGAGGGTGTTGACTGAGGCGCCTTGGCGATAATGTTGACCATACCTCCTGGTGGAATATTGCCGTAAAGAACAGACGTTGGCCCTTTAAAAACCTCGATTTGCTCAAGAGCAACGGAATCGACCTGCGGTTGAAGGTTCCAACCGTTGTACAGCAAAGGAAGACCATCATAAAAGTTGGTGTAGTTAATAAAACCACGAATATTGAATAGGTCAAGTCGGGAAACGGCACCGCCACGCAATTCTGTATTTACGCCAGGTGCATAACGCAATGCTTCGCTCACCGAGTTTACGCCGCGCAGGTCCATGTCATCTTTAGTGATTACCGTGATCGCTTGCGGTGTTTCCTCCGGTTCTAAAACGGTTTTAGTTGCGGTGTTTCGGTATGTTTCTCCTAGCACCGTAATCGTTTCGTGTTGGGATGTGCTCTCAGTTGCATTGGCGTGGCCAGCGAGCAATGCGGATACGACGATAGCAACCGCTGAACGATGAAATCGAATCGGACTTTCCATATTTATAAATTCCACTACTTTTTCTATTTATTGATAATGATTGTTATTTGTATTCTATATTCAAAGAAATAGGAAAAGTTAACAATTTGGTGCAAAACACTAATCTTTGGAACTTATTCTTCTGTTCTTAGGTTTTAAAGATAGCGAGTCGTTTGGCTCTACAGGAATCCAATACTGCATTTGTGCTTGTTCGCTATCAACATCATAACCTTCTGGATAAAGCTCTAACTCATAACCATCGATAGCATGATAATTAGAGTAGGGTAGCCAATGTAAAATAAACCATTCCAGCGTTGAGGCGAGCTCTGATGCTTTGCCTATGTGTGTAATGACGGCGTAGGTTTGCTCAGGAACAGCCAAGAGGTCTAACCCCGAGTTGGAAGAGTTCGTTGATCTTGGTGCGTTTGCTGTTGGACTGCACTCATAACCTGCCCAATACTCAAGTTGTTGGTTGTTTGAATACGCTTGAGTCACATCAATCACGCCAAAGTAACTACTTTCCGAATTGTTAAGGTTTTCAGATGAATAAAGACGTGACCAAAGTGACGGTACTTTGGATTGGAAATCGGGCGTAGCGGAAAACAATCCGTGAATAGGTTCATGATAACCAGCAAGTTCAAAAGCCGGTTTTGTTTCTATTCGAACTTCAATAAAGCGCTGATGTTTTTTCTCTTCTTCTGGTGTCTTACGCAGCGTCAAAGGTTGCCTCAACCCGGAGAGTTGTTGCGTTTTTCGATATTCGCGGGGGCTTTTTGAAAACATATTCCTGAACGCACGGCTAAATGCGTGTTCAGATGTAAATCCCATTTCTATCGCTATATCTAACGAGCGGTCAGAAGTATGGATTAAGCGCTCAGCCGCAAGGCTAAGTTTAAGCTCTCTGATGTAGTGAGCGACCGATACGCCAGTGTGTTGTTGAAATACGCGTTGCAGTTGCCAGCGCGACCAACAACTTGCTTTCGATATTTCATCTACGCTCAGAGTGCTGTCTAAGTTGGTGTGAATGTAGTCAAGCACCGATTGTATTCGGTTTATGGGATGTGGGTTAATGGCGCTTGATTTCATGGCGTTCTACTTTCACATTAATAGTGATTTCATTATCTTTAATTGAGTATCATTATCAATAGGGTGATGAAATAAAAAGTAAGTAACACAGATCACGATAAAACTGTAATGGATTGCAAGGATGAGTAATTATTGCCCATATTAGAGTTTTTGCTTAAATTTTGGAGCGTTCAGATGAAACTTTTTTTATCAATAAAATACAATCGCTTATGACGTTTTGTGCAACTTATTTAAACGTTTGCACTGGCAAGTGTTGATGTAAATCAAATAGTCGTAGACAATATTGCCCCGTGTCGGACTCTCCTCCAGCGAGTACAGTGTGTACTTTTGAGACATA
This sequence comes from Vibrio sp. Vb1166, assembly GCF_033338695.1. Lineage (NCBI taxonomy): Bacteria > Pseudomonadati > Pseudomonadota > Gammaproteobacteria > Vibrionales > Vibrionaceae > Vibrio > Vibrio sp. Vb1166. The sequence goes on from NZ_JAWOTE010000009.1 coordinate 54,366, forward strand.
AGTGACTTAAATGACCTCAATACGTCGTGTTTCCAAGAATCGGAAATGCAACTTCTTGAGGTTCTTTGGGCCCATAGACTTTACCTATCAACGTAATAGGTAAGACCAATTTTCTATTTTGAGGTGCCATTGATAGGGTTGGCTCATTCTCTAGCCGTATCCGGGCACACAATAAGTACCTCGTTTTTAAGGGAAAGATGATGGTAATACCAGAAAACAGCAGCATCGTTATTTTTGGTGCTTCAGGTGACCTTACGTACCGTAAGCTCATTCCTGCTTTATACCACCTCTACGCGAACAAGCAGCTTCCAGAGAATTTTGCCATTCTGGGTGTAAGTCGCACTGAATACAGTGATGAGTCTTACCGCGCGAAGCTGAAAAAATCGCTTCAGGAAATGGAAAAGACTGAGCCAGAAACGCTTGATGCATTTATTAACCATCTGCACTACCAAGCAATTAATACTTCTGACACACAAGATTACGGTAAGCTATCTTCTCGCTTAGACCAACTTGCGGACGAATATCAATTCGAGCAACGCAATACGCTTTTTTACTTAGCAACCCCACCAAGTTTATACAGTGTGATCCCTGCAAGTCTTGCAGCACATGGTCTTAACAGTGAAGAGGATGGCTGGAAACGCCTGATCATTGAGAAACCATTCGGCTATGATCTTGAATCGGCGCGTATTCTGGACAAAGAAATTCACGAGCACTTCCAAGAGCATCAAATCTACCGAATTGACCATTACTTAGGTAAAGAAACGGTACAAAACCTACTTGTGCTTCGTTTCTCTAATGCGATGTTTGAGCCGCTTTGGAACCGTAACTTCATTGATTACGTTGAAATCACAGGCGCAGAATTCCTTGGCGTAGAGGAGCGTGGTGGTTACTACGACAACTCTGGTGCTGTGCGCGACATGTTCCAAAACCACTTGCTACAAGTATTAGCAATGGTAGGTATGGAACCACCAGCGCAAATCAATGCAGACTCGATGCGTGATGAAGTGGTAAAAGTGCTTCAATGCCTAAAGCCATTAGACGAAAACGCTCTGCGCAACGATCTAGTATTAGGCCAATACACGGCGTCTGAAGTTCGTGGGCAAAGCCTACGCGGCTACCGTGAAGAACCGGGAGTTGCAGACGATTCTCGTACAGAGACTTACATCGGTTTGAAAGCGTACATCAACAACTGGCGTTGGAATGGCGTGCCATTTTACGTGCGTACTGGTAAGCGTCTTCCAACACGCGTTACTGAGGTGGTTATCCACTTTAAACAAACACCGCATCCTGTGTTTGGTCAAAACGCACCAGAAAACAAGCTGATCATTCGTATTCAACCAGACGAAGGCATTCAAATGAGCTTTGGCTTGAAAGAGCCAGGCGCAGGCTTTGAAGCGAAGGAAGTGAAAATGAACTTCCATTACGCTGACTTGCAAGAAACGCAAATGCTAACGGCATACGAGCGCCTTCTACTTGATGCTTTGAATGGTGATGCTACGCTATTTGCACGTAGTGATGCGGTGGAAGCGTGCTGGCAATACGTACAGCCAATCTTAGATTTTAAGCAAGATCCACAATCCCTCTTCGGGTACGCATGCGGCACTTGGGGACCTAAAGAGTCAGATGACTTGTTACAGCGTGATGGCCGCGCTTGGCGTTTCCCATGTAAAAACTTAACAGATACGGATTACTGTGAACTATGATCAACCATAAGATCTACCAAACAGCAGAACAGGTAGTTGAAAGCCTAGCTAACGATATGAAAGCGTTTAGCGAAATGGGCAGACCTGTTCACATCTCTCTTTCTGGCGGCAGCACTCCTAAAATGCTGTTTAAACTACTGGCTTCAGAGGCTTACGCAACCTCCATTCAATGGGAAAACCTCCACTTTTGGTGGGGTGACGAACGTTGTGTTGCCCCTGACGATGCAGAAAGCAACTACGGTGAAGCGAACACGTTGTTGTTTAGCCAAGTAAATATTCCTGCAGAAAACATTCACCGCATCCGTGGCGAAGATGAGCCTAAAGCAGAAGCCGAGCGCTTTGCAAAAGAGATGGCAGAGGTGATCCCGAGTGAAAAGGGCACACCTGTGTTTGACTGGATCTTATTAGGCGTTGGTGCAGATGGTCATACAGCTTCTCTGTTCCCTGGCCAAACGAATTATGATGATGCGAACCTATCTCTTGTGGCGTCGCATCCTGAATCGGGCCAACTTCGTGTGTCGAAAACCGCACGCGTATTAGAAGCAGCGAAACGCATTAGTTACTTAGTGCTTGGTGCAGGAAAAGCGGACATTGTTGAAGAAATTAACAGTTCACCAGCACACGCACTGCCATACCCTGCGGCTAAAATTCAAGCGAAATCGGGCCTAACGGAATGGTATTTAGATTTAGACGCGGCAGCAAAAATTGCTTAAGACGCTGCTCGTCGATGAAATAAAATTGGAGAGAAACAATGAAAGGTGATATCGGTGTAATTGGCCTAGCAGTAATGGGTCAAAACCTTATCCTAAACATGAACGATCACGGTTTTAAAGTGGTTGCTCACAACCGTACTGCTGCTAAAGTAGACGAGTTCCTGGAAGGTCCAGCAAAAGGCACGAACATCATCGGTGCATACTCTCTAGAAGAACTAGTAGAGAAGCTAGAAACGCCGCGTAAAGTAATGTTGATGGTTCGCGCTGGTGACGTTGTAGACAAGTTCATCGAAGCGCTAGTACCTCTGCTAGACAAAGGCGACATCATTATTGACGGTGGTAACACTAACTACCCAGATACAAACCGTCGTGTTGCTGCACTACGTGAAAAAGGTATCCACTTCATCGGTACTGGTGTATCTGGTGGTGAAGAAGGTGCGCGCTTCGGTCCATCTATCATGCCTGGCGGTGCTGCTGAAGCATGGGAAGCGGTTAAGCCTATCTTCCAAGGTATCGCTGCGAAAACTGACGCTGGTGAGCCATGTTGTGACTGGGTTGGTAACGACGGTGCTGGTCACTTCGTTAAGATGGTACACAACGGTATCGAATACGGTGACATGCAGCTTATCACAGAAGCTTACCAGTTCATGAAAGACGGTCTTGGTATGTCTGCTGACGAGATGCAAGCAGTATTCGCTGATTGGAACAAGACTGAACTAGACAGCTACCTTGTTGAAATCACGGCTGACATCCTTGGCTACAAAGATGAAGACGGTGAGCCTCTCGTTGAGAAGATCCTAGACACAGCAGGCCAAAAAGGTACTGGTAAATGGACTGGTATTAACGCACTAGACCTAGGTATTCCACTAACACTTATCTCTGAGTCTGTATTCTCTCGTTGTCTATCTGCACTGAAAGACCAACGTGTTGAAGCTGAATCTCTATTCGGTAAGACAATCACTCCTGTTGAAGGCGACAAGCAAGAGTGGGTTGATGCACTACGTCAAGCGCTACTAGCTTCTAAGATCATCTCTTACGCTCAAGGCTTCATGCTAATGCGCGAAGCATCGAACGAGAACGGTTGGGACCTAAACTACGGTAACGTAGCCCTAATGTGGCGTGGTGGTTGTATCATCCGCTCTGCGTTCCTAGGCAACATCCGTGATGCGTACGAAGCGAACCCAGACATCGCATTCCTTGGTTCTGATGAGTACTTCAAAAACATCCTACAAGGCAGCCTAGCAGCATGGCGTAAAGTAGCAGCGAAATCTCTAGAGTCTGGTATCCCAATGCCATGTACGATTTCTGCGCTATCTTTCCTAGACGGTTACACAACAGCTCGTCTACCAGCGAACCTGCTTCAAGCTCAACGTGACTACTTCGGTGCTCACACTTATGAGCGCATTGACCGTCCACGTGGTGAATTCTTCCACACTAACTGGACTGGTACAGGCGGCGACACAGCGTCTACAACTTACGACGTGTAATCGTTTTAAGTAAACCGAATAAATATAAAGATATAAAGGGATGCCCAAGTGGCATCCTTTTTTGTGTTTGCTTTTACGGAACTTCGAGAGCGCCTAGGCGCTCTTTTCAGTGGTCGTTTTCTTGTTTTGATAAAACCTGTCTTTTAGGTAGAGAATTGCACTGACCACAAGAGCCACTAAAGAAACAGTAAATAGGGCGTACATGCTGAGAATCCATGCGAATGTGGCCGTCAAGAATGCGATGAAGGAAAACATCCTGCTGAAAGACATCACATGGCCAAGTTTGTTACTTTTCATAAACGCCTCCCGAAGCTAAGTGGGGATAGACAATTGTGGTCATATGCCACACTTTTAATTGTCTGCTCTTTTGGGGCGTTTCACACAAAAAAGTGGCTAAAGATTTCTCAAAAAAGGTGAAATATTGAACTGGTAGACAAATCGTTAAACTGAGTTGCACAGATATGACTTCGGTTGTCTATCACTTCAAAGTTTTTAACTACGCAGATTAAGGGCATGTAGCGTTATTATTATCGTATTCGAACTCTACGATACACAATTGCAAGTGAACCTACACTCGTAAGCTCATCCCTGTCGTCAGTTACAGTAAAAGCTTTTTTCTCTTTTTAACAATACCTTAGTAATTACGGGCAACTAAATCCGTTTTTCGATCGAAACTCAGATTGCACAAAAGGTGAAAAAGAGTGCTAGGTAAGCCTTTAAACTACGCCTATAATTAGCGCCCACATGGAGGATGTTTATTATATGAACATCCTTTATTTTTTGAAACTAGCAACAAGGATCCAGTAAAACATGTTTTTCTGGTTTTGTTTACGTCGACCAAGAAGGTAATTAACACAGCAAATTGAGGTTCTAAGATGACTCTTAACAAGTACTTTGTTTTCATTCCAGCAGAATTGGAACAGGAAATGCACAAGGACAATCAAGTGATCTCTGAGAAGGAAACTCAACGTCAGGCATTAGTAAAACAGGCGCAACAACAAGGCGGCCTGTAAGCTAGGTTTCAAAGAGAAAGAGCACCGCAACGGTGCTCTTTTTGTATCTGAGGTCGTAGAATTAACTTAATATGCCAAGGCTTTTCAACTTTCTGTAAATGGTATTTCGGCTCACACCAAGCATACGAGACGTTTTGCTAATGTTCCCCTGGTTGGCTTGATATGTTTTGAGTAACTTATCTTCGACGGTTGCACGCAGTTCTGAAGTTGGTTCAGCGGATGCAGCCCCTTCTTGAGCTTGGCTGAGTTTCTTACTTAGATGGGCTGGGACGTGTGTGAGTTCCAATATTTCTTCACCTTGCGCCATTAAGGCGGATACTTTGATTAAACTATCGAGTTCACGCAAATTTCCTGGCCATGAGTAAGACAGCATCAGAGAAAGTAGGTGAGGGCAAAGCTGTTGTTCAGATTCGGCGTGACGCCGATGAATGTTCTCAATCAGTTGTCGTTTATCTTCACGCTCCTCAAAGCGAGGTAGCTCAATGATCAAGCCATTAAGGCGATAATACAAATCTTGGCGGAACAATCCTTCGCTGACCAAATGTTCCAGATCTTTATGCGTGGCTGCAATGATTTGCGTATCGACTTGAATACTTTGGTTTGAACCCACGGGAAGCACGGTTTTATCTTGCAATACATGGAGCAAGCGGCTTTGAGCTTCCAAGGGTAAATCTGCGATTTCATCCAGAAACAAAATCCCTTTGTGTGCTTGGCGAATTTTTCCCTGATAGCCTTTGCTGTTTGCGCCAGTAAAGGCACCGGCTACGTAGCCAAACAATTCAGATTCAACCAAGTCTTTTGGTAAAGCTCCGCAGTTAACGGAAACCAACGGTCCCGTTTTTCTCTGGCTGTTTTTATGGAGTGCTTTTACAAACTCGTTTTTGCCAACACCAGTCTCTCCGAGAATCAACAAACTGATGTCTTTATCGATGACGCGATTAGCTTGCTGCCAACAGTGCTCAACAGCGGAGTCGCCATAATGAAGATCATTGGACGCCGCTACAGCACGAGACTTGACCTTGCTATCTTTATCGGTAAGCGGTTTTGTTTTGAAAACGAAAGGGTGCTCATTTCCCCGAGTGGATAGAATGTCGTCTAAGGATTGCCCAATGATACTTTTTTGCGCAAAAAGTTGAGAGGCTACTTGATTGTGAGCCAAAACTTGTCCGTCTTCATTTGCAATGATAATTCCTTGCCAACCACTATTCAGTAAACCTTTTTCGCACGCTAAATCCACACGAATATGCCCTTGTGGAATCAAGTTAAGTAGTTGATTCTCCACTTGCTGGACCATGTTTTGTACTAGTACTTGCGTTGAGAAGTCATGTCTCTTTTGCTCGCTTGTAATATCTAATACGCCAATGAGGTTACCAAGATGATCGAAAATAGGATTAGCCGAACAGCTAATAAAACGATGGTGTTGGATAAAGTGCTGATCACCAATAACAGAAACGGGCTTTGCTTCAACCAAAGCTGTACCAATCGCGTTGGTGCCTTTGACCTTTTCTTGCCAGCATGCTCCAGAGCTTAGCGAGATTTCCGTTAACTTTTCACGAAATCTAGGCTGTCCCCAACTGCCGATGATGACACCATCTGAATCCGTCAAAATTAAGCGACTGTCGCTATGAGCAAATAGCTGATTAAACAAAGGGAGCGCAAATTGAGTGACTGCCTCTAGCAAAAAATTGAGTTGGTGACGCCTATCTTGGAGCGTTGCTGGCGTTACTCGAATATCTTCAGGGCGTCGACGCTGTTTTAAACCCGCTTGTTCACTTCTGACCCATGAAGTTGAAAGCCAATTGTTATCGCTAATATGTTGAAGTTCCATGACTGTACCATTTTGTCACAGTGAGGGTGTGCCATTTTGGAACACTTGAACATTGGTGTTCACACCATACATCCGCTCAAACGTCGCTCACTTGGTTTGTTATCGCTTGGTAATCATAGTTTTACATTTGATTAACAACAAGTGTGGTGTAGTTGGCGTGTGACTTGCGTAATGCTCTTTGTGAACAGTGCGATACGACACTGCAATAACACATTGAACGAGAAACAAAAGGAAGAGTTATGATCTATGCACAGCCAGGTAGTGAAAATGCCATTGTTAACTTTAAATCGCATTACGATAACTTTATCGGTGGGGAATGGGTAAAACCAACGGGTGGTGAGTACTTTGACAATATCTCACCAATCAACGGACAAGCGTATTGTAAAGTTGCTCGCTCTGGCGAGGAAGATATTAATTTAGCACTGGATGCCGCGCACAACATCAGAGCAAAATGGGCCAAAACCAGCGTGACAGAACGTTCGAACATCTTGCTGAAAATTGCTGACCGTATTGAGCAGCATCTAGAAGAGCTTGCAGTTGCAGAAACTTGGGAAAACGGCAAACCAGTTCGCGAAACCTTGGCGGCAGATTTACCTTTAGTAGTGGATCACTTCCGTTACTTCGCTGGCTGTATTCGCTCGCAAGAAGGCAGTGCGGCAGAACTGGATGAGCACACCGCAAGCTACCACTTCCCAGAACCGATTGGTGTGGTTGGTCAAATAATTCCGTGGAACTTCCCAATGTTGATGGCGGCTTGGAAACTAGCACCGGCACTAGCGGCGGGTTGCTGTGTGGTATTGAAGCCAGCAGAGCAAACCCCAACATCCATTCTGGTTCTGATGGAAAAAATCGGTGACCTTCTTCCTCCTGGTGTCATCAACGTTGTAAACGGATATGGTTCTGAAGCGGGTCAAGCATTAGCAACCAGCAACCGCATTGCGAAACTCGCGTTTACCGGGTCTACGCAAGTTGGCAACCACATTCTGAAATGTGCAGCAGACAACTTGATCCCATCGACAGTTGAGTTAGGTGGTAAATCTCCAAACATCTACTTCTCAGATATCTTCGATTACGAAGATGAGTATCTTGATAAGTGTATCGAAGGTACGTTACTTGGTTTCTTCAACCAAGGTGAAGTTTGTACCTGTCCATCTCGCGTACTGGTTCATGAAGCGATTTATGACAAGTTTGTAGAGAAACTGACGGAACGCGCACATCTGATTAAACAAGGTAATCCGCTCGATACCGATACTCAAGTTGGTGCTCAGGCTTCTCAAGAACAGTTTGATAAGATTTTAAGTTACCTGGAAATCGGCCGTGAAGAAGGCGCAAAAGTGGTCTTTGGTGGTGGAGTGTCAGAACAGCCAGAGTCTATCAACCAGGGGTACTACATTCAGCCAACCATGTTGGAAGGCCACAACAAGATGCGAATCTTCCAAGAAGAAATCTTTGGCCCAGTGATTGCTATCACCAAATTTAAAGATGAGGCTGAAGCGTTGGAAATCGCAAACGACACCGAATATGGCTTAGGCGCAGGTGTTTGGACACGTGATGCGAACGTCGCATATCGTATGGGCCGTAATATTGAAGCTGGTCGAATCTGGATTAACTGTTACCACGCTTACCCTGCACACGCAGCGTTCGGTGGTTACAAAAAATCGGGTATCGGGCGCGAAACGCACAAGATGATGCTGGATCACTACCAGAATACTAAGAACTTGCTGATTAGCTACAGCATCGACCCGTTAGGCTTCTTCTAGTGAAACTAAGTAATTAATAGAGAAAAAGCAGTATGAATCAAAACCCCGAATCTTCGGGGTTTTGTATTAGCGTGAGCTTGTCGGCTGAAGGTTACCTTAGATGTTTAACCTGCTTATATTGTGATATCAGGAACGTTGAATTATCGCCACTTTTCGTTCCATAAGCTTTTCTACGGCGGCGTTTTGCTTGTCAATATTGAGTTGTGGATCAAAGTCCAAAACGCGATTGCAAGATTCGAGACTGGCAAATTGATTTAAACATTCACCAAGCTCTCTTTTAGAGCTTGTTCGCATCAGACTGCTTTCTGATGAGGAGAGTAGGGTGACTTTACGGCCATGAAACGTTCCTTGCGGCACTGCATCACTTTGCTGCGCTTGTTGAACGTCATGAACCGATGAATTGGTGTATGTGGATTGGATGTCATTGGACATAAAGACACCTAAACTCTCAAGTCTAAAGTTTGTGGCATCGGTGGTGCCTTATCAATAGTTACATGAGAAGACAATAACGCTTCCCACGACTCGCTGTGCGTCAGCAATTCTGCTAAAGCTGTTTCAAAATATTCGTAATCCAGTCGCCTAATGTTAATGAGTCGGTTTAAACATAGGACATGTCGGTGGTTATCTAAACTAAAAAATAACTGGTGCTCAGGCCAGTGATAATTAAAGGCCAAGAAAGAGCGATAAAGATCGGAATTTACAATTTGAAGGCCAACAATCTCAGCTTCGAGCTGCAGAGTTGTCGATTCAGGATGAAAGATGATATGCACCCTTAGATTATCATCAAAGGCTAAGCTTACTTCATTTTCCGTTAGATGCAGTGCAGGCAAGCCTATTTGATGAGCAAACTTTAGCAAAATCTCATCGATAGTTTGGCGTGCTGACATAGGAATAGTCCCTTTTGAAATTTTATCAAGGAAAATATTAGATGTATCTCTTCATGTTTATCAATATTAGTCGGTTGTTATTATATTTTGGCTTTTAAATGTGTTGAGAGAAATAGAAAGGCAAAAGTAAATGTGTTCAGATGCATATCTCGATGGCAATGATATATATGAATATCATTTTTCTCTAATAAACTTCAATTAAGGAAGGAATGAAAGAGAACAGAAACTGCTTTTGAAATTACAGTCCATGTTAACTACGTGTTGTTGAAAAATGCGATTTATTGTCCGCTTGTAGTATAAATATAAGTTGATCTTTTATATTTTTACATAAAGAATTGTGTGAATTTCAAATGAGCTAGATTATATAAAATACGTTTATGGGGTCATAATGAACAATTCTATATGGGCTGGTTTTATTGGGTTATTCATACTGAGTGGGTGCAGTCAGACTGTGTCCGTCAATGGGGTGGATGGCTTTGATACACAGAGTCAGGCATCAGTCTATGGTTGGGTTTCTGTCGACGGCTACTTTCCACCTTCGATTACTTCTCTTGAAGTGGAGATATGTAAAATTATTGATAATCAATGTTTTAAATCGGCATCTCAGAGCTACCAAGGCGTTCAGTTGCCTGTGCAGTATTCGTTTTTAATTGCACCAATTCAAGCTGGTGAAGGAAAAATGAAGATTATTGGAAAGCTTTATTCAAACGGTGAGCTCGTTGCGGAAAAAGAAAAGAACTATTTATTTTTAGAGGGAAATAAACAAGAAAACTTGATTCTTGTTCCAAAAATAAACAGATAAAATTTTAAGTACTACATTTTTATTAGAATTTTCTAATTTATAAAAATAAAGACTATATCTTTCCTTTTGTGAAAGATTTGTTGTCTTTTATAAACATTAATTACATGACTTTGAAGTCATCGGGTCAGTTGTTTTTTAGACTCATACTTGTTGCAAAAACAGTATTTTTTATGATTATATCTCGCTCCTTGAACACGTTGGCTTGGCGTTTTAGGCTATAAAACATACATTTTTATGATTTTGGAAATTTAATTTTGTTCTCGAAACGATGCCGAAATCTATTTAATTGTATTCTAATGTATAACAAAACAACCAAACTTAAATAACCAAATGATATTTAAGTTTTGGCTAATGATAAACGCTATCTGATAAAAATAATAAAGACGGACAGCAGAAATTTACTAAGTCAAACTTTTACCTTTAGGTAAAGGTAATGCTTGGGTTATTCGCTAATTATTCGGGGGGTATGGTAAGTGATAGAACTTCTATGCTCTTTTCTTTGCTTCTTTAATTCATACAGCAGTACTTAGAAATCACAACAATCAAAGTAGTGCTTTGAAAGTTTCTCAACATTTGCACTGAGAAACTCAAAATAATGAAGGGTAGAAAATGGATGTGTCAGGCCAACTAAACTCAGAAAGGGTCGACTCGAGTTCACGAAAAATTCGTAGTTTTTCCTGCTATGAAAAATCTGACGAAGTATTTCACTCAGACCAGTCTCACATTGTTGTCGTTCACAATGGTCAGCTTCGAGTTCAAACAGGTGATTGCACAATCGATGTTGCTGCAGAAAATGGGGTATTTCTATCCCAAGGGGATTACTTGTTAGAGTACTCTCCGCTAGATGGGGCATACAAAGCGTCGATCATTGCCTACGACAATGAACTCGTTAGTCAGTTGCTGCAAAAACACAGTGATCTCTTGATGATGCTGCCTAAGGTAGACAAAGTTTGTTCTGGTTTGTTTACTTTTGGTTTGAACATACTCGTTGAACAAGTGCTTTCTAGCATGCAGACGCTTGAGCAACAAGCGTACCCTGATGCCATTATGTGCCTAAAATACGAAGAACTACTCATTCTCTTGCTACACAGCAAAGGAGGAGAATCACTGTATGCGTTGCTGTCACAACAAACAAACCGTACGTCGGAACGGTTACGTCGATTTATGGAACAGCATTACTTAAAAGAATGGAAGTTGACAGACTACGCGCAGGAGTTTGGTGCCAGCTTAACCACTTTTAAAGAGCTTTTTAATGAGCACTATGGCATTTCTCCAAGAGCTTGGATCAGTGAGCGTCGACTACTGCATGCTCATAAACTGCTGTTGACGAGCAAGATGAGCATCGTAGATGTGGCGATGGAGGCAGGGTTTTCCAGTCAGTCTTACTTTACGCAGAGTTACCGTCGTCGTTTTGGAACGACCCCAAGCCGCGTACGTTCGGGAGACGATCAAGTGGCTATCGCGAAATGAAATGACTTGGGACTAAAATTTTCTGACTAATTTTGAAAGTCACTCACCAGTGTAAATTCTATTATGTATCGTGTAACAACGAACGATTAAAAATTATTACATCTCTTTCTTTCTGGATTGTTCGAAAGGGGTGCGGAGACGAACATAAATGAAAAAGCAGCATTGGCGACGCCGTTCGCTTTTTCCAGACAGCATAGTGACACAGCGGAAAGTGACTGTTTTACAAAGAGGAGCTCGTTATGAAAGCGCCTCGAAACCTACGCAGGATCTCAATGTTGTGCACGTCAATCACCGACAATTGTTGAGTGAAGGCGTCATAAATTATGAGCAGTTATCTTTACTTCAACGCTTGTTGGATAGAAATGTCGTCGATAGCCTATGCGCTAGCCAGTTAGTTAAAACGTATCAAAAACTTGGTGCTTCGATAGACCGGTTTGCCATGCGTTTATTTTTGGAAATTGGATCGCAGCTCAGTGATAGCAGCACAATCACAACGTTCGAACAAAGGCTGGACTACATCAACTCTCGTCTGGGCTTTCGCTTTAATTTGGCTGTCCCAAAAACGTTGATGCTTTGTTTCCATTTATCACTCAACGAGTGGATTAACCGACAAGTCGATCAAAGTGCTCTTCATGCTTCGATTAAAGTTGAACAACTTATCAATCAACTCGATATTCAGAAGGAATATTGGTCGAAGCTATCAGGGGAAGACACCAGTGCCGTCTTTGTTCAACAGCAACTCGATCTTATTAAGAGCCAGCAGCATCAACTTAAAAAGCAACTTGGGACGTTAAGCGAACAACAGTTGCAAGTGATTGAATGTCATCGTTTGTTAATTGAGAAGTGGCAACCGTCTTTAGACGAGCTGAAAGGGTTCGCGGAGTACACCTCTACAACCGAACAATTTATTTCTGATTGGAAAAATTGGTGTTTGGAAGTGCGACTTGAAGCCCCTGAGCTGAACGAAGTTTGGGATGCATGCGATGTGGTTTACAACGACCAAAATGCGGTTGCGAAAGTATGGCAATGGTTCAAGAACATGCACACTGTTGGTGATATCGATCACTACTATTTTGATACTCAAAGTGGTCAGTGCGGCCAGGCTTGCAATCACCTCAGCCAGATCTAAATAGGGCGTTAAATGTTAGATAAGATGATGAAATCTTTAGCGGAAGCGCTAAAGGTAGGGGATTTTATTGCCTCAGAAAATGGTTCTTACAACATCGAGGTTGACCAGTTATCACTGACCATCAAGCAACATGCGTCATGGATTTTATGGGAAGCGACGTTACCCTTCCAGTTTAAAGAGCATCTAGATTATCAACAAGAACAAGCGTTACAACGTTGCATGCAGCTCTCATTAAAAACCATTCGTGAGGATGGCGGCGTACTGACAACCAATGATGATCAGCAATTGATTTTGCAAAGTAAAGTAAGGGTTGAGGACTGTTCGGTGGAACGGTTCTCTGCTTTGCTTTCTAAGCACGTCAATTTATGCGAACGTTACATTGCATTACTGGAACAAGCACGCGTGAACCACACAATCAACCATACAGTGTGGTTACCATGATGCTAAAAATCTTTCCCAACATTAGGCGTGCTGCAACAAAGGCATTGTTATGCGCAGTGAGTGTTGTTCCTTTGGGATACGCGCAAGCAACAGACTTACACTGGCCCGAACAACCGTTCCGCTACTATGCAGATAACGACTCATTAAAAGAGTTGTTGAATAACTTCGGTGCAAATTATCGTATCTCGGTTTCTGTTAGTGACAAAGTCAACGATCGAGTGAATGGGCGTTTTACCCCTGAAGATCCGGCGGAATTCCTCGATTACTTATCGCAAGTGTACAACTTGATGTGGTATTTCGATGGAGCCGTCTTACATGTCTATAAGGCGACAGAAACTCGCTCACGTTTACTTCAATTGGAATTACTTACGGCTAGAGAGCTACGCAGTACGTTAATTTCCACCGGCGTTTGGGATTCTCGTTATGGTTGGAGAGCTGCTGAGAGCAAAGGGTTAGTCTATCTTGCGGGTCCTCCACGTTATGTCGACTTAGTGGTACAAACGGCGGAGGCATTGGAAACGCGCTTGCTGCAGAAATCGAATTCAACCGACGAATTATTCGTTGAGATAATTCCTTTGAAGTACGCTTCTGCAACGGATAGAGAAATTGCATATCGCGATCAGACAATTACGGTCCCTGGCATCGCATCGGTGTTAAAACGGGTCGTGTCTGGTGTTCAAACTCAAGTGACGAGTGCGTCTAGCAAAGAAGTTACCAGTTCAGATAAGCCTGTAAAAAGTAATAAAACCGCCTCAGTTCATGGTGGTGCAACAGTTGAAGCAGAGCCGGGCCTTAATGCGATTATCGTTCGTGATACTCAAGCACGATTACCGCTCTATCGTAAACTGGTCGCGCAATTAGACCAGCCGCAATCAAGAATTGAAGTCGCGCTATCGATTGTCGATATCAGTGCCAACGATTTAAGTCAGTTAGGCGTTGATTGGCGAGCGGGAGTGTCTGTCGGAAACAACCGCATTGTCGATATCAAAACAACAGGTGATGTGAATTCGGGGGATGTGACGCTCGGCAGTGGACAGAACTTTAAGTCCTTGCTTGATTCAACCAACCTAAATTACTTGCTGGCTCAAATTCGTTTATTGGAATCCAAAGGCAGTGCTCAAGTGGTTTCAAGACCAACATTGTTAACTCAGGAAAATGTCGAAGCGGTACTGAACAACAGCAGCACTTTTTACGTCAAGCTGGTTGGTAAAGAAACCGCAGCGCTGGAAGAGGTCACGTATGGCACGTTACTGAGAATTGTCCCACGTATCGTTGGTGATAGATTTGCTGCACGACCTGAAATTAACCTGAGCCTTCATCTCGAAGACGGTGCAAAAATCGCTGATGGTGGCGTCGATGATCTTCCTTCCGTTCGTAAAACTGAAATCAGCACCTTAGCGACGGTTAAACAAGGGCAAAGCTTACTTATCGGTGGTGTGTACCGAGATGAAGTGAGCCATCAGTTACGTAAAGTGCCATTGCTAGGAGACATCCCATATTTAGGCGCGCTGTTTAGAAGTAATACCAACACTAAGCGCCGCACAGTACGAATGTTTATTTTAGAACCTCGAATTGTTGTGGATGGTATTGGCGATAGTGTGTTGATTGGCAACGAATATGACTTGCGACCAAGTATCGGCAAGCTTAACAACATCTCCAACAATAGCGCTGAATTTAAATCGGTAGTGGAAGTATATAGCTGCACATCGAGGGTTCAAGCCGAGCGCTATCAACAAGACTTATTGTCACAGCAAAAGTCGTCTCAATTAACGCAGTGCCAATTACCAACAGGGCAAAAGGGTTGGCGGGTGAAAGTATTGGAATGTGATGACTCACAAAGTGAGTGTGTGCGCCCTTCAGAGGAGTCTTAACCGCGATGCAGCAATGGAAAATTCGTATTTTATCAGGCGTGCATACCGGAGTAGAAGTCACCTTACCTGAAGGTGCTCTCGTGCTTGGCAGTGACGACTTTATTGCTGATCTTGTACTGTCTGATGCTGGGGTCGAAGCGAACCATTTCACCCTCGTTTGCCAGCAAGACTCGGTCATTTTACGAGGTTGCGAAGAGGCAAATATTAACAGTGAAGACATCGCTGTTGCAGGTGATGGTATCGAGTTGTCACGCCATGCTGTTGTCTCGGTCGGCGTTGTGAAGTTCGCTCTGGGATACGCGGAAGATGCGTTAATTGTGAGTAACGTCAGCGACGAATCTAGCCAACAGAATACACCTGTGGTTGCTGTGCAACGCTCTAGCTGGAAAAAAACAACGCTCATCGCTTTGCTTTGTAGTTTTGTCCCGAGTGTCATTTTTGCCGGTATGTGGTACAGCCAAGCTAACGGAAACAACAATGAAATTGTTACAGAAGCAGAACCCATTGTTTTGGTACGTAACATCTTAGGCGAGCTCAAACTTAGCGACGTTCGTGTGGAATGGAATGCCGCCGCACGCCAAGCAGTCTTAGAGGGCTATGTTGAAGACCGAACACAGAAACTCGATCTGCTTGGTCGAATTGATGTATTGGGCATCAATTACAAAAGTGACTTAAGAACGATGGAAGAAATCCGTCGCGGGGTTCGATTTATTTTGCGCAACCTCGGCTATCACCAAGTGAAAGTCGAAAATGGCGATGAGACCGGCACACTGCTGCTGACAGGCTATATCGATGATGCCAGCCGCTGGAACCAAGTTGAACAAATTTTGGAGCGAGACGTGCCTGGTCTTGTTGCGTGGAAGGTTGAACTGCAGCGAGCGGGTGCCTACATGGATACGCTAAAAGCGTTATTGACGGATGCGGATCTACTGAAAAAAGTCCAGTTGGTCACCAGCGGTGATCGCATCGAAGTTCGTGGTGAGCTTGATGATATCGAAACGACTCGATTTTACGGTGTAACCCGAGACTTCCGGGAACAATATGGTGAGAAACCGTACTTGGTTTTGAAATCCATACCTAAGGTGAGTAAAGGCACCAACATCGATTTCCCGTTTCGTAGCGTTAACTTTGGCCAGGTTCCATATGTGATTCTGACCGATAATGTTCGCTATATGGTCGGTGCAAGAACGCCTCAGGGCTACCGAATATCCAGTGTTACACCTGCTGGTATTGAGTTGGTTAAAGGCGGGCGGGTGATAACAATAGAACTTGGATATGAAGGTGAGACGAACAATGACAAATCTTGAACAAATTTTAAATAACGACACAAACGGTGCGGAAGTGCACAAGATTAAGAGCAAGCTCTTAGAAGCACAAGCGGTGGTGAAACGTCAGTTGGATTTAGGGTGCTCACCACAGCAGTACCAATTACTACTCAAACAGTATGAAGCTTACACTGCCGCCCATGCGGTCGTTGAATCATACGAAGCTAACTAAAAAATACGAGGAAGTCTTATGTCATTTTACGATGCTAGTAACAGTGTAAACCTTGATGATGTTAAAGCTAAGTTAGAACAACAAGCGAAAGATGCCAACACAGAAGTGACGGCAGCCATCAAGAATCTAGAAACCAATGCCGATGATCCATCAAAGCTTGCCGAGCTTCAGCACGCGATCAACAAATGGTCTGTTGTTTATAATATCAATGCGACCACGACTCGTGCGATTAAAGATGTGATGCAGTCGATTCTCCAGAAGGTGTAAAGCATGGAACGAGAAACGCGCCAACTGCTGGCTGAAATCGCGCTGATGGCAACAGGTATGCATCGTCATCAAGAAGCCAACACGATTGCAGATGGCCTTGAAGCAAGCTCAGGTTCTGAAGAGACCGTTGCGATGATTCGTGCAATGAGCCTCATGAATAAAGGCTTGTATGAAGAGGCTCATCAATTACTCGAACCACTTTGTAATGCCTATCCAGATCTGATCAGCTTAGCGGCTCTTGCTTCTGCCAAAGCCGGTTTACTGAGCAAAGCGGAAAGCTGGGTAGAACTTGCGTCACAAGGAAGCGAAGAAAGCCAAGCATTTGCTGCGAGCTTTTCTCAGGACATTAGGAATCTTGGATGATAATTGATTCAAGTAACCTAAGTCTTCAACACCAATCTTTGCGTCAGTCGGAGTCGCGCCATTATGAGCGGAGCGATGAAGACAAGATGAAAGCACTCATGGAGCGAAGTGACAAGCAAGAGCAAGTTTCACATGTTTCTCCAAAAGAGACGCTAGAGAAAACAGAAGCCAAACTGGCGGAGATTAAAGCGTGGTACGAATCATTAAAAGACGCAGAGGTTGTCAGTAAACAAAGTGTCTTATCATCGTTAAATGAAGCGTTCTCCGACCCTCAAGTTAAACGAGAGGCAATGTGGTACGCCTTTCATGAGGCGAAGAGTGCAAAAGGCAACGAGCAGCCACAATCTGATTTGTTAAAGGTGTTGAAGCAGGAGTTACTAGGGAATTTTTCGGGACAGCTTATTGCCGAACCACCTGCTGATAAAACAGCACTAAAAGCAATGCTAGCGCAGCATTTTCCACTGGGTGCCCAGAAAGAACAAGCCTTATGGCATTGCTGGGCAGAGTTGAAGTCGTTACCTGATATGGCATCAACACTGGACATGGTTCGTGATGAACTTAGCTTCATGATCCAAAAAAATGCGATGGTGAAAAACATCATGACTCACAGTCACAAGTTAGATTTATCTTAGGAGTACATATGATAAACACGCAGTACACCGAGGTGATGCAAACCAACATTGATAAGTTACAGGATGCGCAAGTCGAAGACGGTTTAAGCGAACGTTTTGAGCAAGCCATGTCGGTTCCCGAGGCAAGTAATGGCCTGGAGGGAGGTTTGCTAGAAAACATCAGCGAGTTGAAAAACACTATCGATAACGCGAAAAGTAACCTGCAAGACAACATGAAGATGGTGGGTGATGATCCGGCGCAATTACTGCAAATGCAGTGGGCGCTGACACGCATTACTTTTCAAGAAGAGCTGATCGCGAAAACCGTGGGTAAAACCACACAAAACGTAGAAACCTTATTGAAGGCACAATAGTGATGATGAATAAAATGAGAGCAGTTTTCATCATGCTCACGTTGTTTCTGGTAGGTTGTCAGACCGAGTTATACACCAACGTTACTCAGAAAGAGGGTAATGAGATGTTGTCGATCTTACTATCCGAAGGTGTCGTTGCAACAAAAGAGCCTGACAAAGACAACACCGTCAAGTTAATGGTAGACAGTTCTCAAATCGCCTTCGCGGTAGACGCGCTAAAGCGAAAAGGTTATCCAAGAGAGCAGTTTTCCACACTGAAAGAGGTGTTTCCCAAAGACGATTTGATCTCGTCACCATTAGCAGAGCGAGCACGTTTGGTGTACGCGAAATCTCAAGAGCTCTCCTCAACCTTATCTCAGATTGATGGTGTGCTGGTGGCACGTGTTCATGTTGTTTTGGAAGATCAAGATCTGCGTCCAGGAGAGCGTCCAACTCCAGCTTCTGCCTCCGTATTTATTAAACACGCGGCGGATATTGCGCTTGATTCATATGTTCCGCAGATCAAATTATTAGTGAACAATAGTATTGAGGGGTTGAACTACGATCGAATCAGCGTAGTGATGGTACCCTCATCAGAGGTTCGAGTTGCTACTCAAAACAATCAATTTAAAAGCATTTTGTCGGTTCAGGTCACCAAAGAGACGGCGAATAATCTTATCGCTATTTTGGTGTTCTTGGTAGCGGCACTCATCGGCTCGAATATCGCTACTTTTACATGGTGTCGTAGGAACACGAAGCGTGGTTAAACCAGAAACACCACTCGCGCAGGTACAACACCAGTTTAACTATGCGCCTTGCCAGTACATCCATAGAAGTTGGATAGAGCAAAAGCAGCCTTGGTTACTAAATATCGAAGGTTGGAGAGATAACCCCATGTTCAACCAATGGTGTATCAATGAGTGGACGTTATCTCCCGTTCCTGAGACGGCTTTTAACAGACCTTGTCATAGTTTGGCATTGCTCCCGACAGACGCGTTGAATCAACTCGTATTGATGGTGGGTGGAGCTTTGCATTGCGTTGCGATGCGAAGCGTTGTTTTAAAACATCCGAAACAGGTTTTGAACAACGTTTTTGGTTTGGAAGGCGCTCGGTTCTTAATTCAAAACGGGCCGATGCTGTTATCCAGTTGGCCGCAAGGCTGGCAGCGTGCGTTACCAGAACTACTGGATGAAAGGTCTGTTGAAGCAAGCATGAGGGCGCTAGGATATTTTTGGATGAGGTTTATTTTGATTAACTCACCAGAAGATGTTGTTCTTCGTTGGCAATTCAAATTGGAAAAGCAACTTAGCGAAAACGCGGAAACAGCTAACTGGTTGGAAGCGGATCAACGAGATCTGGCGTATCGACTCACAAAAAAAATCGCAAAACAGGTTATTCCTCAATGGTTTCATTTGTTGAAATAAAAACAGACAATTTGCAGCTGGCACCTGGCTTAAAGGTGCTGAAAGCGAAAGATTATGCCAGTTATCTGGATTCGCAACACTTAGTTGAAGCCGCGAACTCCAAAGCTGAGAGCATCATTGCTAATGCCCAGCAAGCCTACGAAACCGAAAAACAACGTGGTTATCAAGATGGCCTTGCACAAGCCAAGATTGAAAATGCGCAAACGATGGTTGAAACTTTAGCACGTTGTAATGACTACTATCAGCAAGTCGAAGAAAAAATGACAGATGTGGTGTTAGAAGCAGTACGTAAGATCATCGATACCTTCGATGATGTCGATACCACGGTGAGTGTAGTTCGAGAAGCGTTGCAACTGGTGAGCAACCAAAAGCAGGTCATTTTACATGTCCACCCAGAGCAGGTTGTTGAGGTGAGGGAAAAGGTGGCTGGTGTATTAAGTGATTTCCCTGAAGTCGGTTACGTTGACGTGGTAGCAGATGCGCGCTTGAAAAATGGAGGCTGCATTTTGGAAACAGAAGTTGGGATCATCGACGCCAGTATTGATGGACAGCTGCATGCGTTAAAGCAAGCTATGGTGAAGCAGCTCAGCGAGCGTAAAATTACGATTCATGAATAAACCTTAAAAACTCAGCACTTGCTGAGTTTTTTCATTTTAATGCCTTTAAACAAAAAAAATCCGACCATTTCTAAAATATTCACTGCCATAAATCCTTAAGAATACACCTAAGAAAGCTGCTTAGTTGATAAGTGTTGCAACCAAGCAGCGCCTCTAAAACAACAAAAATAGGATTATTTAGTCGAATGGCTAATGGATTTATAACTTCTTTACTGACAGATTTTGCCAGCCGCTGCCAATTGGAGCCGTTGGTTTTTGATGAGGATGATTGTTGCCATCTACTCGTTGAGCAAAACACAGCAATCACAATTCGTGCACAAGAAGATCGTGTGACGCTTATCGGGCTGATTTCAGGTAATAAACCGAGTGCTGATATTTTGCATCAACATATGAAAGATGCCTTAACGCAAGGCTCTCCAGCGGTATGCTGGGAGGAAGAGACCGGATATATCGGTTTCATACACCTGCCTCAGCAACTGCTAACTGCATCTTTTTTCGATGAGTCATTTGCGAATTTCATCGAGTGGTTAAAAAGTGCGAATACACAAGAAGTAACCAATAAAACAACCGAAGTACCGGAAACGAATACCACTCATTTTTCCACATTAAGGGTTTAAAACATGATCAGTTTTGGAAGTGGTAGCGCGTTGCAGGCCGCCATGCCGCAAGCTCGTAACGAGATACTTAACGAAGGTAAGCTGAGTATTGGTGGCAAAGAATACCAAATCAACGCAGCGACCCAAGAATTTACTCGCGCCAATCCTACGAATGGTGCAGTAGCGCGATTTTTTGAAGCGACAGGAAAACTGTTTCGCGAAGGTAGCCCACAATCGGTAGCGAAAGCCCTTACAAAAACCGTATTTGATAATGAGCAAGGACAAGCTCAGCGTTTACAAGCTGCTTCTTCTGTTGAGCATGGACAAATGTTCTTCAAGGATGGAAGCATAAAAACCGCATCAGATGTCTTAAATGCCTTTGCGAAGTTAGACAGTAAATCAGTTCAGTCGAACTCTGCTGAGCTAAACCAGTTAGCAGAGCGAGCGATGACAGAGGCAATGTTAGAAACCGATTCTGGTAAAAACCTCACATCACTGATTGGCGAAAGTGCAGCGAAGTCGCTTGCTGGACGTGTAGTAAAAGACTACGGCGGTGGTGTATCTGCAGCGCAGAAAAACCCGGCAGGTAGCATTAATCAAATGCAAGCGGTGTTTGATATGGAGGTGATGCATCTTAAATCGGCGCAACGTCATATCGAAGGTCTAGCAAGCACCGATCTAAGCCAAGGTGTATACGCAGAAGGACTGGCGGAGGATGCGTTTAACAAAAGTGGCGTAACCAATAATGTTGAAAGAGCTGCGGCGTGGATCATTAATGCTTCTAACTCTAAAGGAAACGATGCCGAAAATATTACGTCTTTACTGAAAGAATACGCGTCTAATGGTAAAGACTTATTGAATATGGAAAACCTAAAAGAGCTACACGCTCGATTGGTGCCTAATGTTGAGCGTGATTACCGAGGGCCAAATATTTCGGGTGGCACTTTGCCGTCAAGTATTGGCGGTGAGGGCATGTTAAAGCAGCACATTGAAGGCTTTTTGAAAGAGAACCCTGTAGAAGATAAAGACTTAGGTAAACATTTGTTCGCCGGAGTTATCGGGTACCATGGCTTTACCGATGGAAATGGTCGCATGGGGCGCATGCTATACGCGATAGCAGAACTTCGTAACGACTCGTTCAATCCTTTAGTTATGGATGCAGAAAATAGCCTTCACGGTATTAAGTGATTTTCTACTTCTATTTAATTTTTGGAGCGGCGATTGCCGCTCTTTTATTTTCCAGCTTAACCTTAATTTTTCTTCTCAATAAAACGGCTAATAGCAATAAAAATGAGACGTTGAAATAAAGTGTCGGTTTCTATCTCGCCATAAAATCTCTTTTATCCTTATTCGCTTATTTAAATGAGCCGTTATACCCAAGTGGCTTCGCTGAAATAAATATATCGATGTCACTTAGTTATAATAAATTAGACAGGACACAACATGGATACAGGAAAGATTAATATGCTTCTCTCTGAGCTAGGAGAAGTGCTGAACCTTGAGCGCGTGACAGCGTATGACGATCAAATGTGGTCACTGCATTTTGCTGAAAACAACAGTGTCGATGTTCTGCTCGTAGAGGAAAAAGGCGAGTTATTGATTTCCAAAAACCTGCTTATAGAACAAGATGATATTACGCTAGATAAACTTCAAGTTTTACTTGAATACAACTTTTTGTATCGAGAAACAGGTGGTGTGCAGTTTTGTGTGAATCCAACACGCAAAGACGTTGTTCTTCAAGTTGCTATCGCGACTGGAAGTGAACTCACCAACATTGCTAACTTAATCATTCAGTTGAACGAATTAGTTGATACTTGGGGACAGTTATTTCAAAACAACACGGTTGTAGATTTTAGCCAAACAGACGTACACGCATTTATTCAAGTTTAAGGCATCACACATGGTCAATATTAATACATCGCAAATGCACTCGTTGAGTCAGTTAACGTCACATTTGGCGACACAAAATCAAGCTGACGACAAAGAGGTTCGAGCACACAACGGTAAAGATATTTTTGTTAAAGAGGGCGCACCAAAAAATAAAAGTATCAGCGCGCGTATTAGCCACCAGAATAAAGCGAAAGATATTGTAGTGAACCTGCTTACTAAGCAGGGTATTCCTAAAGATGTTGCGAAGCTCATGCTGAAAAATGTGTTGAACGGTGAAAACAAGTTAACGCTTGGGAGCCTGAAAAATCTTGAGAGATTGTCGTCTGGTCCTAGCTCAAATTGGCCCACTGCACAAACGGCAGCCTCATCTTCCAAAACCAATAAAGCTTCATCGAGTGCCGCGCTTATCAACGAACATAAAGCCAACCTTCAAAAGCTTGGTGATTTTGCCTGTACGGACTTAAATACGTTCGGTGTTAAGGGGTCACAGTTTTATGAAACAAAAGGAAAGCCACGACTAAAAGAGCTTCACGCGGATCAAGCGCGAATCATGCAAGATCACAGAGCGACGATGTCCGCAAACGGAGTTCAAGCTGCAGCACAAAGAGGAACCGCACCGCAATTAAGCACTCTACAGAACATTGCTAAGGCAGTACAAACCGCGAAAGCCGGCTGCTGTACTACATTTGCCTTTGCTGCCGCCGCTGAGATGATTCAAGGCATGTCAGGAACACCTGAAAGTGAACCCAAAGTAGAAGTGGTTGCGTTTAAAAAGGGTCATTCAGGTACACACCTTTATGTATTGGTTGGTCGACAAGAGGGGAGCGACATAAAAGATCCATCAACGTGGAGTAAGGATGTGAAAATTGTTGACCCGTGGGCGACATCTGCATTCGGTGCACCAATGTTTGGAGATGCACAACGACCACCTGTTTCGAATATGTTCCCGCCAACAGAAGTCATTTTTGATAGCCATAAACTGGGTTAGTCAATCTGCAAAAGAAGTGAGCAAATACACCATGCTAAGCATCTAACCTTTATTGAAAGAGCAGCTCTGAGCTGCTCTTTTTTATTACTCTGGCAACTCGATTTTAGAGCGAGATTTCTGCGGAAAACCTCACAATGAAGGCGAAAAAGTGACAAAAATAAAGCCATTACCGACATCGTTCAATCTGCAATCGTTGTTCAATAGAGTTATTGAAACAAAAGGAAAAAGTTATGAACACGATTCAACAACTGCTCTTGGAGTTTTGCCAACTCAATGAGTTGCCCGAACTGAATTTTGAAGAAAATGAACGTTGTCAGCTACTGGTCGATGATCGCTACATGTTGTATTTCATCGCGACAGATACGGATGATTTGATGTTGTCTGTAACGTTCGGAGGGTTAGAAAAATCCGGTGAACAACGACTAAAAGGTTTAGAGCTTCTTGCTCATGCTAACTATCAAGGAATTGGTAGTGGCAACCTCGCACTTGCTTTAGCTCCAAATGGTCGACAGCTTGTCTTAGCAGGACGTAAACCCGTTGAGCATCTAAATACGACGAACCTTACCGCTTGGTTTCACGAAGTTATTGAACAGACCGAGCTGTGGCAAGCGCGTTTCGCAATGTTGGATCAAGCGATTCCAACCACCTCTAATCATGAACAAGCTCATGTTCAATCACTTCGTGTGTAGGAGAGAAAAATGGTTAATACAACACAAAAAATCAGCCAAAGCCCAGTACCTGATCTAGAACAGTTTCGTGCAGTTGCTGCGCAAAAAGATGACCGAGTGATCAGTAAAAGAGGTGAAGTAAAAGAACCTTCCACATTCCACAAAGGTCATAAGTTTGCTTCTATTCACGAAGGCGTATTGAGAAGCAAATACACTAAGTTTTTCCAAGAAAACATCAAAACTCACCTTGATTTAAAGCAGGCGCTACTTAAGCAAGAAAAACCTGAGGTTGCGCTGTTGGCTTACTCCCTAGTGAGTCCTTCAGGCTATCGCGGTGAGCCACTTACTGAGCGTAAAATCTTAGAAGTTGTCAGCCTATTGGATGAAATAAAAGTGAGCAGCGATACGTACCAGCAGCTTAAAAATACGTTTGATTCGATCAGCAAAGATCCGCGTATGCAGGTGAGTTTAGAAGCCCAGTATCCAGGAAAAATGGATGGCTTCGCTGCTGAACTGCTACAGATGGGCAAAGAAAAGCTAAAAGGTTCTGGTGTTAACGCCGTTATTAACTTGGCATTACCTGGCGTTGGCTTATTGATTTCTACAGGTCGAGAGTTGCACAAAGCGGCCGTAAATGGTGATGCTGAGGCTTACCATCATCAGTTAGAACAAATTTCACAGCTGCCAGGGCGAGATCAACGTCTTTCTATGCCGATGCAGCAAACCTTGGCTCAAGGTCATGCGATACTGTCGGCTGAAGGTGGCATTGGAGCTACGTTAGGTATGGCGACGGGGAGCCTGGGCACGTTCGGTGTTAGCTCTGTAGCAACGGTGGGCGTCACACCGATAGCAAAAGAGGCAATCGGTTCTGCGGCAACGACTGCTATCATGAGCGGCGGTGGTTTTGTGGCGAACCAAGCTGGGGCATACGGGTTAAATACGGAAGTAAAAGAGCAACTTATGCAAGGTGAAATGTCTGGTGTTTTACCTAGACTTGAAGTTTCCAATGCAAAAGGAGACTTTACCTTCAGTATGCAAGATCCGGCTTCTGTCCGCGCATTAATGGCGTACCTTGGTCCTAAGGAGAATACTGCAATGACTTCTCCTCAAGCGCCTAAAGAGGCACAAGAGATGGAAGCCGCGCGATTAACACTGAAAAAGATGTTGGGTTCAGAGCCAAGTGAGCACTTGGTTCCTGACGTAGACTCTATCTTGAAGCTAAGCCCAGAGGATGCACCAAGTAAAACCGAGTCTATTGCTAACGGGGCGTTTAAAAAACTGTTAGGAGAAGATTGGGATTGGCTCATGCCAGCTGTTCGAGCGATTGACAAAGGGGAAGCAAGTAAAATAAACGAAAAGCTCACCTACAAGCTCCCCCTAGATGCAGCAAACGGACGAGTTTATCTTGATAAATGCCCAAACCTGAGTGACGTCCAGTTAGATGCGCTAGAAAAATTAGGCTCACCAAGTCAATTGCGATTGATGTACTTGGCAGAAGGCTGGGTGTAATTTCAAATGGTAAAGTAGGGAGTAGGTGCTGCTCCTTACTTTATCTACCGTCAGCGTTCCTTTTTGGGGCTGGCTAATATCGGTTGAATTTAACTTTTCGACTGAAGAAACAAACACACAAGTGTCAACGTTATACCAACCCAACCAATGAAAGAAATTTCTTCCCCAACAATCGCAACTGCTAGTGCTGCTGCGATAACAGGTTCAAATAGCGTGAGTATGCTAGCTCCACTGGCTGTAACAAACCGTAGCCCAAACCCAAAAGCGACGTAACCTAACCCCATTGGAATCAAGGCCATGTAGAGCATGACCGTCGTATTAGTTGACGATGCAAATAGATTATCACCCGTGATGAAAAGTGTTGGTAGAAGCAAAACTCCACCAATACCAAAAACACTTCCCATGGCCGTTTGCGATTCAATGCCGTGGTCAATCATAGCCTTTACTCCCCATGAGTAAATGGCGTACGTCAGACCTGCCAATAGGCCAAGTAATACACCCCAATGCTTCATATCATGATCAAATAAGCTATTTGCGGATGACTCAGAAGCCAACAACAAGGTAATACCAATGACCCCGATTGTGAAACTCATCACCCAGCGCTTGGTTATGGTCTGATTTCGGCTAAAGAGACACTCTAACAAAGCAGAAAAGAAAGGTGCAGTGGAGATAGAAATAACCGTACCAATAGCCACACCAGCGAATCGCATTGATGAATAAAAAGCCAGTGGGTAGGTGGCTAAGGCGATAATACTAATCAGTAACGTTTTCTTCTTATGTACGACTTTTCGAAAATCTCTCTTCAGTGACTTCGCAGATAGACATGCTTGCATAAAACCACCAATACCCATAGAAAATGCGCCAATGGCGAGAGCACTGACATCCGGTGCCAAGCTAGCAGCGGTGCCCGTCGTCCCCCACAGGGTTGAAGCAAAAAGTATGGATAAAGTTCCTAATTGATAGTCGGTGAAATGTTTTTTTAACACTGTAGTTTCTACCTAGTGAATGGCTGTTTTAGGGTAGAAAGAATAAAAGAAAGCGATAGAGAGTTTTGTGCTGAAAAGACGGAATACTTGTTCCAGAAGACTATTTTAGTGACTATCGGGAAAACTCTCTAGGAGACATACCAAAATGCATTGAAAACCGTCGACTAAACGCGGAAAGGTCACTATAGCCAACTCGTTCAGCTATCAACTGAACTGGAAGGTCTGTATGAGTCAGTAGTGCTTTGGCTTTTTCCATACGTTGTAGTGTAATGTACTTATGGACGCTTACTTTTAATTGCTCTTTAAAAAGCTTTTTAAACTGCGTCGGACTCAAGCAAGCGGCATTCGCTAATGAGGCAATGGTGAGTGGCTGATCAAGCTGCTCGGCGATCACAACCTGTACATCTCGAATACGCGAATCTACGGAGCGAGACCGCTTTTGCTGCTCTAGCAACAGATAGAAGGTTGCAACCATTGAGTTTTCAATTTCATCATTAACCTGATACTCAAGTTGCTTTTCGACAAATTGGATAAAGCTCAGTAGAGGCGGGCTAATCGAAAACACAGCCACACTATTATCCATCAAATGAGTGGGCAAAGTGGTCATATCCGCAACAATAAAGCGTGATGACTCTTCGGCATTAAAACCGTGAGCACAACTTTTGGGGATGACTATGCAGTCGCCAACCGCCACCTTTCCGACATAACTATCCATATCAATATGTATGTTGCCCTGGAGAGGAAGCACCAGTTGATGATAATCACTATGAGTATGTCGGCTCATACGTTTCGTGTAGGAGCGAATGCTTAAGCTAGATTTCATAAAAACAACATACAGTTAAAGGATACCGCATTATAGCGTTGAAAGTATCGAGGTTGAAAGCTGGGCAGTTGTAAGCCCAGATCTTGAATGGGATGTGGTTTGTCAGTCCGCCTCGGACTCTAACGAGGCCAACCAACGAAGCACTTCCGCAGTTGCTTCAATAAGATCGCTTGGGATGTACTGGTCGACGTTGCCGTCGGCGTATAGTGCACGAGCAAGAGGGACTTTTTGCATCACAGGAACGCCTTCTTCTTTAGCGATTGAGACCATACGTTTGGCTACCGCCTCGGTTTCCATCAAAGTGATGACGGGCAGGGGCGTTTCGCCTTTCTTGTAATAAAGGCCAACCGCGATATGTGTTGGGTTTGTAACTAATACATTAGAACGTTTAACGTTTTCGCGCTGATTGGAGGCTTGTAGCTCTTGGTGCAACTGACGACGTTTGCTTTTTATTTCTGGACTGCCTTCCATCTCTTTGTATTCGCGCTTCACTTCGTCCTTGCTCATTTTGAGCTTTTTCGTGTGATCAAATTTCTGGTACGCAAAATCTGCGGCAGCGATGACGATGAAGCCTACCGAAGAGATAATCATTAATTGTTTAATCATGACGCCAGTAATGGTCGGGACACATTCTAGCCCACAAGTTGGAATTTGCATTAAAGCGTTGATGTTACCGCGTAATGTCACCCAGATAATGCAGGAAAGAAGAGAGACTTTAAGGATCGACTTGATAAACTCAATCACACTCTTAAGGGAAAAAATGCGTTTGGCCCCTTCGACGGGATTGATCTTTTTGATGTCGGGTTTAACGGATTCACCACTAAATAGGAACCCGAACTGCCCCATATTGGAAAAGATGGCGACGAGTGCAGCAACCAGAATAATCGGAGCGAGTAGATAGGCAATTTCTTTTGCGATGGCGATAGCGACATCGACTAGCGCATCTTGGAAACCCTGATAAGCAAGCTTACTTGGTAGGAGAATAAGCGCTGAGATGTGCGACATGTAATAATCGGCGAACGCAAACAGTACAATTATGAGCGCCAAAATTAATGCAGACGATACGATTTCTTGGCTTTTGGCAACCTGACCTTTCTGTCGAGCATCGCGTAACTTTTTTGCGGTGGGTTGCTCTGTTTTTTCTGCACTCATAAAGAATCCTAAGCGTTATTGCCAAATGGTATTGAGTTGTTCTGCGAATCGGGTAATGCCGTAAAACTGTACTTCAAAGTGATCCATCATTATTCCGAGATACACGATCAGTAAAACACTCGCGATGGCACTTTTTATTGGCATGGCAAGGAAAAAAACATTCAATTGCGGTGCAAAACGACTGATAAGCGCCAGACCAAACTCAGCAAGAAACATTGCCAACACTAGTGGAGCGGACATCAACACACCAAGCCACATAAGCTGTTCAAATTGCGCGTAGAAGAAGCTAACCCATGCGTCGCTAACGGTTGGGAAAAAGTCCACGATCGGCCAAGATGTATAGCTTTTGAATAACGCATAGATAAAAGTGACAAAGCCCCCACCAGAGAAGAACAGGGTAATCAACGTTTGGGTCAGTAATACCGCTGTTGGTGTGGATTGTGAGCCTAGCGTTGGGTTAAACATACTTGCCATGGCAGCCCCACGTTGGTTGTCGACCAGAAAACCGGCCGCTTCTATCGCCCAAAAAGGGATAGCAGCAACAAACCCTATCAATAGCCCAATTAATACCTCCTTACCCAAAATCATTATCAGCCAAATGCCGTCGGTTTCTGTGGGCAAGCTTTGCTGATTAATCATCGGAAATATAAACAGTGCGAGTGAGCAAAGCACACCATTTCTCACCATGGTGCCGCCTAACATTTGCTTGCTCAAAATAGGCAAAAAGATGAAGCATGCCATTAACCGAGGTAACGTCAGGCTGTACAAAAATAAAGCCTGGTGTAAGTCGTGATAACTCATCGTATTTGAGGAATTTTATCCATAGCAAGCGAGGCGAAGGCGTGGAGCTCTGCCCCTAGCCATTGCGTTGTGACGAACAGCGTAATAATGACCGCGATAAGTTTGACCACAAAGCCTAACGTTTGTTCTTGGACCTGAGTTAACGCCTGAATAAGCGACACCAATGTACCAACCAATGCTGCGACTAAAATCGGCGGTAATGACAAGTACAACACTAGGGTTAATGCTTGAGTCGTGAAATGAATGATTTCAGCAGAATGCATACTTTCTCCGTGATTAACCGTAACTCAACACTAAGCCGTGGGTGAGCTTTGTCCAGCCGTCAAGCAAGACAAAAAGCAACAATTTGAAGGGGAGGGAAATCGTCATTGGCGATACCATCATCATCCCCATCGCGAGTAGGATATTCGACACAATTAGGTCAATAGCGATGAACGGTAAGTACAACAGAAAGCCAATTTCAAAAGCGCGAGTAAGCTCGCTGACGGTAAATGCGGGCAGTAAGAGCAATAAACTGTCCGACTCTAAACGGTCTACGTACTTCTGTGGCCACAATGTGCGTGCAGCATCAGTGAAGAATATGGCTTCGGTTTCCCGAATATGCTTTTTCAAAAATTCTCGATAAGGCTGTAAACCGCTTTCAATGAGGCCTTCTACACTTGCAGAATCTTCAAGGGAGATATCATGCTGCTTTACGTAGTCGTAGGTTTCAAACCCGACGGGAGCCATGATGAAAATTGACAGAATGATGGCCAATCCGTAAAGCGCCATATTCGGCGGAATTTGCTGTACACCGAGAGCGTTACGCAGCAGTGAGAATACAACGGCGAGTTTCACAAACGACGTCGCCATCATGGCGATAAATGGGATCAGTGCCAGCAGTGCTAAGCTGACAATGAGATTGAGCTCGTCGGGTAACTGGATCATGCTGGCTCCTGCGTGCCACCGAACAGCTCCAGTACGCGCACACCTAAATGTTCGTTAACATTAACCAGTTCACACTCACCAATGATTTTGCCGTTGGCACGCAATGTTACCGGCTTAGATACAGGCTGGTTTAGCTCGAATACGTACCCTGGCTGAAGCTGGTTAAGCTGCTCTAGCGTGATGGTTTGATGGCCGATATCAAACGTGAGTTCCACAGGCAGTTGCTGGTGGTCGGTTAACATTTCTGAAGTGTTTACGTCATTCATATTGGTTTCTTTTTCAATAATGTGAAGAGTTTGGTCATCTAGCTGGCAGCGCCAGAGATTCTGGTTAGATACTTGAAAAATGGCTTGTTGCTTGGCGATGTAACCATCGTCAAAAAAGATGACATCTCCCAGCTCGAGCGAATTAAATTCGCTTAACGTCAAATGGGTCCTTCCAAGACTTAACCACACAGGTAAAGCGAGGTGTCGAGCTTGTAGAGCAGCGCTGTTTGGTAGCGCATCCAACAACACGTCTGATCCTTCGCTAACCCACAAACAAAGAGAGCCGTTAGGCTTATTGAGGGTTAACATTAAAGTATGCTCTTGGGCCTGGCTCGCCTCTAACGGCTGTAGTTGACTAAGAATGGGTAACTGACCAAATAGCGCTTTGATTGCCTCACTATGCGGTTCTATCTGTGAGCTCAAAAGTGCTAACTGGAGGGAGTTAGGCAGGGACTCAAACGCAGTAGCATTTAAGGTCGATTTCAGCCAATGTTGGAGCTGCGCACGAGAAAAGTCTACTTGTAGGGTTTGCCCTCCAATCAACGTGGTTAAACGGAACCCTTCAAATGAAGGGATTTGAGCAACAGTAATCGATACGCTCTGACCATCAGTCCCTTGGAAGTGGCACTGTTTTGCACAAAGTTGATTGCTGAGCGCGATACTTTCTGCATCCACTTTGGGTATTATTAACGGCGTCATAGGTCATTCTCCGCTTGCCATTCTTCATACACGCTGCGTTGTTGGCGTGAGTGTTGTTGTTCATGTTGTTGTTGATCGAGCTGTTGAGTTTGTTCGCTGATCGCTAAGCGAAGTGGCTGCTCACCGCCGAATCGGTTTAGCCGTTCAGCAAGATCTTGTCTAGCTTGCTGGCTAATAATGGAAAGGGCATGCTCTTGTCGAATCGTCACGCTATACCCTTGAGCGTCCAACTTGATGTGGATTTCACCACCTTTTAATTGCCCTTCACTTAGAAACAGCCGAACCTCTTTGTTGTCCGATGCGGTTGGCAGAGCAACATAGATTTTGTCCACCAATTGCTGGAGTAATTGGTTTACGTCTCGCGTTGGGCTTGGTTGAGCCTGCGAAGCAACACTTTTTAGGATGACATCGCCTTGTGTTACCGCACTTGCAAAGGGCTGAGAAGGCACTTTTTCTTCATCCGTTTTAACGGCGAATAGTGCGCTTTTCGTCTCGATTTTTTCAAGAGGCTTGGTTTCAGGCAGGCCATCAGTTTGGTCTGATCGTTTGCCTGTATTCTGTAGCGGCGGAGTTGCACGCTTATTGTGCGTTTTTTCAGTTTGCTTTTTTGTTAAGCCAACAATGTTAATCCCATCTTGAGCGAGCTCTGTCGCTTTCGCACTTTGGGGGAGCAAGCCAGATTCAAGCGTAGAGAGACAATCCGGCGAGGTATGTTTATCCATCGGCGTCGGTTTATCATCTTTCAAATGAGCTTGAGCTTGAAAGTGAGGATCAACACGCTCGGTAGAAGGGGAGCTTAGAACTGTGTCGCCATCGCTTTTTCCATCATTTTTAAGCAGTTTATTGTTTTCGCTAATTATTTCTTCGCTATTTGCTGCGTCGTCTTGCGATTTCTCTATGTCTCTCTTAGTGACGACGTCACTTTTACCTTTTAAAGTGGAGATGTTTTTGTCAGCGTTGGCTTCTTGGTTCGATAGGTTAGGTTTCTTATCTAGACCTTGAGATGTCTTGTGCCTTAGCGGTATGTCTTCTTCGCCAGTATGATTTTTTTGGGGATCCCCAACGATAGACTCCTTTCCCTTGCTAGGCTTCTTCGTCATTGCATGCTCGAATTGTGATTGAAGCTCGGCCTCCTTCTCGAGAGGCGCTTGTTCTGGCGTTGATTTGTGCAGCGTATTCGATGCTTCAGTTGTTGGGGTAATGCGCATAGTGAACCTTTAGATAATGTCGACAGTGCGAAACTCTTCCTGTTCGAGTTCTTCTTGGTATTGCCTTTCTCGCGATTTTTCCGCGACTTCTTGTTGCTGCAACTGAACGAATTTTTCTTTGGTTTTATGGGCTTGTCGCGCCTCTTTTTGCTTTTCTTTAAGTGCCGAGCGTTCGATTTCAAGCGCTTTTTTTGACTCGGCCACACGTTGTTTAAGTTCGGCTTCTCTCTCTCTTAACAACGCGATTTCTTGTCTTAATGTTTCCAGCTCTTTGAGAACGAGCGTTTGTTGTTTTGCTTTAGCAAAACGTCGCTCTTCTTCTTCCTGGCGCCAAACGTGATAGTCCGCGACAGAACGTTCGGCCTTTTGAACCTGTGCTGCGGCGTTTGACACTCGGTATTCTTGACGCTTGACGGCTTTATCCGCACGGTCAGCGCGAATTTTTTTGATTTCTAATAAACGTTCTATCATTGTTTCGCCATCCCTTTAAGTTGAGCGATAGCGCCATCAAGATCGCTTGGTTCATGAGTGCCTTGGCGTAAAAAGGCGCGTATATCATCACTTTGTGCAATGGCCATATCTGCTAGGCTATCTGCGCCATGTTGGTATTCGCCAATTTTGATTAGCAGCTCAACTTCTTCATACTTAGCTAACATTTCGCGAATATGAGCAGCAGACGCCTGATGATCGGGTTCAACGATTTGATTCATCACTCGGCTTGCTGACCGAAGTACATCAATGGCGGGGTAATGGTTCATTGCCGCAAGCTTGCGCGAGAGAATGATGTGCCCATCTAAAATGGAGCGAGTTTCATCCGCGACAGGCTCTGTCATGTCGTCACCTTCCACCAACACGGTGTACAGTGCTGTAATTGATCCTTTGTCTGATTGTCCAGCTCGTTCCATCAGCTTTGGCAAAGCGGCAAAAACGGAAGGCGGATAGCCACGTCGTGTTGGTGGCTCGCCTGCGGCTAGTCCAATCTCCCTCTGTGCGCGGGCGAAACGCGTTACAGAATCCATCAGCAGTAGCACGCGTTTACCTTGGTCACGAAAATATTCTGCGATAGAAGTGGCAACAAAAGCGGCTTTGGCGCGCTCCATTGCTGGGCGATCAGAGGTAGCGACCACTAAAACCGATTTGGCCATTCCTTCTTCGCCTAGGTCATGCTCAATAAACTCGCGTACTTCGCGTCCGCGTTCACCAATTAAGGCGAGAACGGTCACGTCAACTTCTGCGGAGCGAATCAGTTTTGCCAGTAGGGTACTTTTACCCCCACCAGCCGCTGCAAAAATACCCATGCGCTGACCTTCACCACAGGTCAGTAGCCCATCAATGGATCGAACGCCAAGAGAGATTGGCTTTTCAATTAGTTTACGTTGCATTGGTGGTGGCGCATCGCGATAAACAGGATACCAAGCACTTGGTTCCTGACTCTGCGTACCATCGAAAGGACGTCCAAGCCCGTCAAGCGTTGTACCTAACAGGTGGTCGCCAACACCCACTTCGTGCATTTTGCCCATTGGGCTTACTTCTGTATTTGAGGAAATCCCAAACATATTTCCTAACGGGGTGAGCAGAGCGTGATGCTGCTGGAAGCCAACCACTTCCGCTAACAAAGACAGAGTTTGATCGGGATTACGCAACTCACACAGTTCACCTACACGAACGCCAGGGACGACAGCTTTGATAATGGTGCCGGTGACTTGTGTAACGCGCCCGCGAATTTGGATCAAACGCGTGTGTTTAATCGCAGATTGTTGGATATCAGTGATGTATGAGAAATCGTTCAAGGTAAAAATATGCGCAATGATTGATGCTGAGAGGATAGAAAGTATAAGAATCAATTTATAGTGAATATCAGTCGGGAGTTTTTAGAAAACTGAAAGCGCACTAAAAAAACACGTCTGATTTTGACAGCTTCAAAAAAGCGCACTTCCTATAATTCGCCTGTATTGTGCGGAAGGAGTGCAAGTGAATGAGTATTATCAACAATCATATCGCAACAAATCCAAAGTTTGATGCGTCTATCCAAAACGGGTTGGAATCGTCTCGCCCCGACGTTTCACAAAAAGGCAATTATCGCGGTGAAACCGTCCGTGTTCACAATGCCACACAATCACTTTTTGATGCGATGGAAGAACTCACTTCACTCGGTTCCGAAAAAGCAGAGAAAGATCTGACCAAGCGCAAAGTGAAAGACAGTGGTGTTCGAGTTAATGAAGCACATGAACTCGTTTCGGACTATTTAAGAAAAGTCCCTGATCTTGAAAAGAATCAAAAGATCAAAGATTTGGCTACAAAAATGGCGGGAGGAAATATCTCGACCATCGCGCAATTACAAGCCTACTTGAATGGGTTTTCCGAGGAGAAAAGCCATCAATACCTCGCCCTAAAAGCCGTTAAAAAGTTTTTGAGTGCGAGTCCAGAAAGTAAACACCTACTAGCGCTGATTGACCAAGCACTTCTAAGAATCGAGCAAAACCCAGATACATGGTCTCAAATTGATACGGAAATCCGTGTCTCAAATTTTGCTGATGAATACAGCCAAGAGCAAGAGTTTAGCTCTTTGCATCAGCTGCGCGGCTTCTACCGCGATACCGTTCATAGTTATCAAGGGCTCGGCGCGGCTTATCAAGATGTAGTGGCGCGCTTTGGTGAGCAGGAGGTATCGACTGCTGTTGACTTTATGCTGCAAGGCATGAGTGCAGATCTTAGTGTTCAAGGTAGCAGTATCGATTCGGTTAAGTTGCAGTGGTTGATGTCCGATATGCAAAAACTCAAAACTCTAAATACGTTGCAAGATCGTGTGAATCAGCTGTTCCAAATGTTTAAACCGGAAAGGACGAATTATGGCTTATCAAGTTTCTAATTTGATGGCTGATGTGATTGCGTTGGTAGAGCAGCGATGGGTAAGCAGTGATGAGATATGGAAAGTCGCCAACGCAATGGAATTGACGGCGGTAGAACAAAAAATCGATTTTTTTCGAGAGTTCCATAAGTTAGTTCGCGCAATCCCAATTGACGTATTCGCCGATGAAGAACAACGACAGAATTTAATCCAAGCGGTACAAAAGGCGCTAGACGAAGCCATTGATATAGAAGAAGAGGAAGCGTGGGAAGATGAGTTGGATTGATGCATCCGTCGATGAATTTTGCCGAGGAATGGGGCTCGATGCCGTCGATTTCTCATCAGCTGGACGGGTGCAGCTGGATTTTGAGCAAAGTGGTACGCTGCATATTGAGCGACAGGGTGAGCAGTTATTCTTGATGTTGTCTCGAGCGTTATCTTGGCATCAAACCAGTGACATGATTCAAAGTGCACTGTGTTTGTGTCATGCCGATCAAGGCTGGCCTTTCGAAATTAAAACCGGCTTGTTAGATGAGCAAACTCTGGTTTTTTCAGCAAGGCTAAAAGGAGAAGAAGTAACACTTCCGACCTTAGAGCAAGCGTTTACGCTTTTGGCTCGTCTACATAACGATGTGGCAGGCTCATGACTCGAGTTAGCACTTTAAACGTAGGCATAGAAGCCTTCACGCATGTTACTCATAGTGAGGTTAAGGCCGATTTCCCTGAACGGTTTCAATTACTTCCGGATGGACAGGCGGTCGCTACGCATTTAGAGAAGCTCTATGACCTCAGGCCTTCAGACCAATACCTAATCGCGTTAACCAAGCCAAAATTGTTGCACTCAGAATTGTTGCGTCCAGAAAAGTACCGCCAACAGTTCGATGAAACGTTGGCTCAGCTGCAAGTTCTTGCACAGGACTCAGGCTCCGTTTCTTTTATCAAAGCATCCGAAACGCTACAAAGTACACAACTTGATCAGCGTTACCTTACTATGGCGCTCAATCTCCTTATTCAGGTCTAACCAACATGTTGAGATCCAAAGACATTGAACTCTTACTTGTTCACGCTGCGCTACAAGTTCAATACCAAAAGCCAGAGCATGCCATTTCTATTCTCGATGCGGTTCTAGAAATAGAACCGCAGCACAAAGAGGCGATGCAAACACTTGCTGTGGCGTGTTTACAAAGTGGTCGATATACCCGGGCGATTGAGGTGTGTGAGCACTTATTAAAATCCGACCTTCATCCTGACTCGGCAGGACTCTGGTTTTGTTTAAGCCAAGCGCGTTGGAAACAAAATGACGTCGATGGGGCACGCCAAGCGCACCGACGCTATCTGCAATCTTTAAATAGTGAATCACATGAATAAGTTGATCGATATTCTAAACAAAGTAGGGCAACGCAAAGACATCATGCTTGCGGTGATGTTACTCGCGATCGTCTTTATGATGATATTGCCACTTCCTACCGCACTGGTGGATGTACTGATTGGCACCAACATGAGCATTGCAGTGGTGCTGCTTATGTTAGCGATTTACATCACCACGCCACTTGAGTTCTCTGCATTTCCTGCGGTGCTATTGATCACGACATTGTTTCGTCTGTCTTTATCTATCACGACAACCCGTTTGATCTTGCTACAAGGCGATGCTGGTCAAATCGTTTATACATTCGGTAACTTCGTTGTGGGCGGTAACTTAGTGGTCGGTATCGTTGTGTTCCTGATCATTACCATTGTTCAGTTTATGGTGATCACCAAAGGCTCAGAAAGGGTAGCAGAAGTTAGTGCGCGCTTCTCACTCGATGCGATGCCTGGTAAGCAGATGAGTATTGACGGTGACATGCGTGCCGGAGTAATTGACGTACACGAAGCTAGGCACCGACGATCACTGATTGAAAAAGAAAGCCAAATGTATGGCTCGATGGATGGCGCGATGAAGTTCGTTAAAGGCGACTCCATTGCGGGTCTGGTCATCATTGTGGTCAACATCTTAGGTGGCGTCACGATCGGGGTAACGCAAAAAGGCATGAGTGCTTCTGAAGCACTTGAATTGTTTGCGATTTTGACCGTTGGCGATGGTTTGGTATCGCAGATCCCGGCACTCTTTATCGCGATTACCGCCGGTATTATCGTGACGCGTGTTTCTCATGAAGATTCTTCTGATCTTGGGTCGGACATTGGTGGGCAGGTCATTGCTCAGCCACGTGCGCTTCTTATTGGTGGTGTGCTTTTGGTGCTGTTCGCACTCATCCCTGGGTTTCCAAAAATCACTTTTCTGGTCTTGGCCGCCGTGGTTGGTGGTGGTGGTTTCTTCCTTTTCTATCAACAGAAAAAACAAGCTGAATCAGATAGCACCGACTTATCAAGCTTTGTTTCGCAAGGGGCCGGTTCGCCAGCAGCGAAGCCAAGCAAACCTACGCCTTCTAGAAACAGTAAAGGTAAGTTAGGTGAGCAAGAAGAGTTCGCCATGACGGTCCCGCTGTTGATTGATCTTGACGCGAGCCTTCAGGAAAGCTTGGAAGCAGTCGCATTAAATGAAGAGCTAGCAAGGGTGAGGCGCGCACTATATCTCGACCTAGGCGTGCCTTTCCCAGGCATCCACCTGCGCTTTAACGAGGGGATGCAAAATGGCGAGTACTTAATTCAGTTACAAGAAGTCCCGGTTGCACGAGGACGAATTGTTAAAGATCAACTCTTGGTGACAGAAGGGAATGAACAGATCGATTTATTAGGCGTGCCTTATGAGCAAGATGAAGATTTTCTACCTGGTATTTCTAGCATTTGGGTGGCACAGAGTTATGAGCAAAAACTCGTAGCCAGTCATGTCGGTTTTCTCACACCCGACAGAATTTTAACGTACCACTTGTCTCATGTTCTCAAGGAGTACGCACAAGACTTTATTGGTATTCAGGAGACGCGTTATCTGTTGGAGCAGATGGAAGGCAGTTATTCGGAGCTAGTCAAAGAGGCCCAGCGTATTGTTCCGTTGCAAAAAATGACGGAAATCTTGCAACGCTTGGTTTCTGAAGACATTTCTATCCGAAACCTTCGCGTGATCTTGGAAGCGATGGTTGAGTGGGGCCAAAAAGAGAAAGATGTTGTACAGCTGACGGAGTACATTCGTTCCAGCTTAAAACGTTACATTTGCTACAAATACGCGAGCGGACAAAACATGTTGCCCGCTTACTTATTGGATCAAAATCTCGAAGACACAATACGCAGCGGTATTCGTCAAACCTCAGCAGGGAGTTACTTGGCGTTAGACCCGTCAGTAACGCAACAATTTGTCAGTGATGTGAAACAGACCATTGGTGACTTAAGCCGCATGCCGAATAAACCTGTGCTAGTTGTGTCTATGGATGTACGCCGATATGTGCGAAAGCTTATTGAATCGGAATACTACGATCTGCCCGTTTTGTCATTTCAAGAACTAACCCAGCAAATCAATATTCAGCCACTTGGAAGGGTGGGGATGTAATGAAAACAAAACTAATACTCTCGCTGGCGCAAGCGGGGCTCGAAGTGACGCCATACTTTTGGCAACAAAGTGAAATTCAACTTGGTTATCGAATTGAAGTTGAGGGCTTAGAGCTCGTTTTTCGGGTGGAGGACGGTGAAATCATCATCGTTCTTCTGAAACGCGTTCGTCCAAAATTGGGGTTGAGTAACCCCTTTGCCGGATTATTTCTCTTGGCTGAACATGCCATTCAACTTTATCCCTCCGATTGGGTCATTCGCGGCAACGTCGATGTGTTACGTGGTAGCAACATGAGCAGCCAGCGATTGGCACAGTTCTATCTAAAAGCATGCGGTGCAAGCCATGATGAGCTAGACGACTGGTACTGTTTACGCCTAGCAGATTATAGACCTTTGAAAAAGTTGAAAAAGTAAAAACTCACGACTGTTACTGACAGCACCGATGAGATGACCCGCTTTAAGATAGGAATCAAGATGAAGCAACCGTTTACCGATGCGATTGAGAACGCTGAGCTTGCCATTAGAAAAGCTGAAGACAGAACCGATATTTTTAACGAGCTATTGGAAGGCTTAGGTGTTGGTCCTGTTGCGGGTGATGTTTTACTTGGCGGTATAAAAGCGCCAGTAAATACCATGAAACGTGCAGAGCAAGAGCTAATAGACGAAGTCCAGCGCCGCCGGCAACAACAAAATCAGCTACAAGGTACGTCAGGTAAACGCAGAAAGCGTCCCACAGTGATGCGCGGCATGATGATTTAGAGGTTTGGAAATGACGAATATGAAAACGACTGGCTCTACGACAGGAGCAACAGACACAGCTGCGAGTAGTGCACCATTACCCACTTTCCAACAAAACTTGATAGAGGCATTTACCCCTGTACTGGGTGAAGCAGAGACTCAGCAACTTGCCTCTCTAATCTCTTCATTGCCAACTATCTCGGGACAAACGGAATCACAAAGCATCGCGCTTTATGTTGATACACTTGAAAACCTAAAAGCGAAAAATAACGCGTTTGCTGATATATCATTGACCGACACCGCATCTGTTTGGATAAAGTCGCTACAAAGTGCTAACTCAGATGGCGAATTAACCGCAGCCGAGTTTAATGCTCAAACAAACCAAACGCTATCAAATCAGTTTCAGTCTTGGTTTAGTAAGTTACTGACGGAAAACGTAGATAGCTCGTTATCTACTGAGTTTGTTAGTCAATTTAATCTGGGCACTCAGGGTAACCAAGCGGAGCAGATCGCCAACCTCTCCGAGACAGGTCTGGCTAATGCCACCAAAGAAATTTCTCTTTTTGTTGCAGAGCTTGCTAATCAAATGGGCTCCCGTGAAGTGAGAGATGCTTCTATTTCTTTTCTTCGCAATGCCTTTAGTAGCCTAGGTTCCGTTAATCTCGCGCAGCTGAAGAGCTCGGACTTTCTGTTGACTAAAGAGAGTTTCGCTCTTCAAGTCTCAGCTCAATTAAAAAGTAGTTTTCAAGGCATCGGTATTACTTTAAGCACCGATGACGCAAGTTCGCTAGCTAGCAGAATTACCTGGACTCCTGGTATTTCTAAACAGCAGCTTAAAGAAGCGTTAGATGAAATGGCCGCTCAAGTGAAAGGCCAATATAGCGCAGCTTATGGTGAGGCGAGTGGAACGAACAATCTAAAAGCAGCACTTAATACTGTCATTGGTGGAACTGAGCCTTTGACCCTTTCTAGTCTGTTCGCCAACTTCGCGGTGAGTTTAACAAATATAGAAATCGACGACTTTTACCAGGACAGCGCGATAGCCGATGTCCAAAAGACACAAATAACGGCAGCTCAAGTTAATTTGATCAAAGAAAACACCGAACGAGATATCCGATTACAGTTTGAAAAAATAGTAAAAGGTGAATCTACCGGGGCTTCATTTACTGAGCGATACGAGGCATTGCGCAAGAACTTAGGAGCATTGAAAGAGCGTCTACTCAATATCACCGATAAAGAGAAAGCGGATCGCGAGGTGAGAGCAGAGCACTCTCTAACGGCTCGTGATTTGTTGGCCGTTGTTGAGTCCAGCATCGGAGACCGTTTTGATGAGCAAGTGCTGCTTGCACTAAATGAGCGTCGTGTTAACCGTTTAGAGAAACGTAATGACCAGAAAGAGGCATTAGAGGATCTCACAATACAGCTTAAAGTTTTTGGTGTTGTGCAATCAAAAATTCACTCTACGCAAAGTGTTGATGGGGTTTATAAACCGGGATATCCAGAAAGTAACTTCAAAGCGAGTGACTTTAACTACAGCAATCAAACGGATTTTGAAGCTTCACCTGAGTACAAGTATTTGACGGATAATAAGATAACAAACCATCGAGACTTCCTTCAAACACAAGGTATTACTATCGGTGATGGTGCGTCGTACCAAGACGAAGAGAAGTCGAAAAAACTGTCTAATTTTTCTAGTTCTGTCAGTGCTAAATCCAAGTTGCTTAACGATGAAGTGCAAATCAAAACCACTGAGCTGAACGACACCAGTTCTCAATACAACTCGACCGTTGAAGCGATGAACAAGTTTGTTCAGAAGTACCACAGTATTTTACAAGAAATCCTACGAGCCATTTAAGGATAACCAACCATGACTAAAACAAACGCGACCGATCCATCCCAAATGCAAGCAGAAGAGCTGCTGTCTTTTCTGGAAGAGGGAGGCACGCTAAAAATGTTGCACGATGTGTCTCAGGACACCATCGAACACATTTATGCCGTAGGTTACAACTTTTTCCAATCGGGAAAGATTGAGCAAGCAGCGAAAGTATTTCAATTACTCAGCATGCTTGATCATTATCAGGCGCGATTTTTCATTGGCCTTGGCGCGGCTCGTCAGGAGTTGGGTGAGTATCTGCAGGCAATAGACGCCTACAGCTACGCAGCGCTAGTGGACGTAAATGATCCACGCCCACCTTTTCACTCTGCTGAATGTCACCTGAAACTGGAACAACTGACAGAAGCAGAGAGTGGGTTTTACAGCGCGAAGGAGATGTCTGCCGGAAAATCACAATATGCAGATTTGCATGAGCGTGCAGGCATCATGTTAGAAGCGGTGAGAAATAAAAAGGAGTAATTAGACTATGAGTTCTATTGCACTTGACCGCATCCAGACACAGGTTTATAGCCCTGAATCTGGCCAAGCCACGTTAGATAACGTGCAGAAAACGGCGTCTACAGCGACGCCTTCTGTGACGGTAGAAAACGTGAAGAGTAAAGATGCAGATGTACTGAACACCGGAAAAGTAAAAGTTCAGTTAGATGCACCCAACGCAGCTGTTAGTGACAAAGTGAATGATTTGACGCTAAAAGCCATGACACAGCTGCAAAAGATCGTCGATACCATTGCAAAATCTCTCCATGCAGTTGCAGACCAAACAGGTTCGATTGCCGTCAAAATCATCGCAGGATCTGCTGATGATTTTGAAGTAGAGCTTGCTGCTATCACGGATAAACTGAAAAGTGCTCAAAACGAGCTGAAAATTCAGGAAGTGAAGGTCGCCAAAGCTAAGCACGAAAAAGAGATGGTGGAAAACCAAGACAAAATCAAAGAATCGGAAGCCGCTGCAAAAGAAGCCCAAAAATCAGGCTTAGCAGCGAAGATCTTTGGTTGGATCAGTGCGGTGGTTTCTATTGTTGTTGGTGCCGTAATGGTGGCAACGGGTGTTGGTGCAGCAGCCGGTGCACTTATGATCGCTGGTGGCGTTATGGGAGCAGTGAGCATGGCGTTGCAAGAGCCAGCCGTTCAAGATGCGCTAAAAGAAGCGGGCGTAAATGTCGATGTGCTAAACAAAGTCGTAATGGCATTAGAAATCGCCGTCGCGGTTATTGGAGCTGTTGTGACGTTTGGTGGTGCAGCAGCTGGCGGTATCGCGAAACTTGCAGCAAAAGGTGCTGGTAAGGTAGCTCAAAAGGTCACGGAAATCGCTACGAAAGCCGCTGCAAACATGGCGAAAGTGGCGGATATGGGCACAAAAGCTGCGACAACAACAGCGAAAGCGATTCGTTATGGCGCAGAAACCGTCGATCTTGCCGTCAATGTGGGGAAAGGCGCAACGGACAGTGTCCATGCTGCTAACAGTGCTCACGTGACAGAGATTCAGGCTGATATCACAGACCTTCGAGCCAAAATGACGTTAAGCCAGGCTGTCATTGATAAGCTCAAAGAAGAGATTGGTAAGTTGATGGAAGACTTCCAAGAGTTGATGAGCCTCATCATGCAAATGATTCAAGCGAAAAGTGAAACTATGCAAACGGTGTTAAGCCGTCCTGCAACGGTATAAGGAGTTTATTATGCTAGATAAAGTAGGCGGAACGGGTCGTGGTGAACTATACGGTTTAGGCGATACCATAAAAACCAACAAAGCAGAAAAAGCGCCGGAAACAAAGCTTGAAGCGGGCGCCGTTAAAAGCCAAAGTGAGTCAGGTGTTTCTGGTGCAGCACGCTACCAGTTAGAGACACCTAAAGCTCCTACAGTGAGTAACCAAGCTCAAGTTGTTGCAAACCTAATGAGCGCTCTTGCACCGACGGTGAGCTCATTAATGAGCACAACGATGAAAGCGCTCAACGGTGAGGAGGTGATCAAGTCACCATCAGATGCGGTATCACAATCGTTGACGCTATTAACATTGTTGTATCAA
Organism: Vibrio sp. Vb1166; assembly: GCF_033338695.1. Lineage (NCBI taxonomy): Bacteria > Pseudomonadati > Pseudomonadota > Gammaproteobacteria > Vibrionales > Vibrionaceae > Vibrio > Vibrio sp. Vb1166. Next base: position 98,097 of record NZ_JAWOTE010000009.1, read on the forward strand.
GTATCAAAGCTGAGCCGTGAGCAGCAAGTGCTACAACGTGAAATTGCTGTTGAAGCAAACGTCGCGAGTTTAGAAAGCCAAGCGGCAGAACTCAACAACTCGGCAAGCGCAATGATCGCGATGGCAGTCGTTTCGGGTGTATTAGCGGGTGCTACCGCAATTATTGGTGCCCTTGGTTCTTTCAAAGCAGGGAAAGAAATCAAGAATGAAATGGCGAGCAATAATGTACTGAAAACGCAAAAAGCTGGCTTCGATCAAGCAGAAGAGTTATTAAATAACAATAGCTTGTCTAAAACTCAGCAAGATCAGGTTAAGCGTGCGCACTCACTAGCGAAAGACAATATCGCAGACACGACAGCGCAGCTGACAAGTGGTGGCCGTAAGTTCGATAAGTTGATGAGCTCAAACCAAGCAAAGAACGCGATTCTTCAAGCTTTGGGCCAGATGGCAAACTCAGCATCGAATGTAGAGCAAACCAAAGCGCAAGCGCGCAGCAAAGATGATGAAGTACAAGCGACTCGCGCACAAGCAGCCAAACAGAAAGCCGATGAAAACATTAGTTTCCAAGAAGGCTTATTGAAAGAGCTACGTGACTTGTTCCGATCTATCTCAGATAGCCAGAACCAAGCGTGGCGAGCGTCAGTCCCAACGGTGTAACCATCCGTTTCACTAACTACAAAGCGTTGTTTATACAACGCTTTTTTTATTTCAGCTATCTAAACTAGATACGGATATTTACTGGGTGATTTGTTTGTAAAGCAATATAACGTAGTGAGTTACATTGCATAAAAGTTACTGTTTTTGTTGAACTCAGCTCAAAGCTAACAACTTCATAGTAGCCTTGTTGCGTAAAATTAAGTTAAAGTGCCATTATTATTCACAAAAAGTGTGTTTAAGAATTTTTTGTAGTGAAGGGTGTAATTAGATACTCAATAACAAAATATGGTAGTTCGACTGGTGAGTATTTGGGAACAGAATTATATAAAACTCAACTTAATAAGTAGTCGAAGATGGAAGATATAAGTTTAGCATCAGATTTAGTGATTTATCTGACTACGGTTGGAATTTTAGGTATATTTGCTTGGTTTTTGTTTGTTATTTATTTGAAATCCAAGTGGTTGAAGTATCTTGAAGATGCTCTTGATAATGGAGTTCGATACTACACTCTGAATATATTCTTATCAGGTCACGGAGTACTACAATATGGAACTGTTTTTCTGAGCACTTTTCATGCGAAACGATATAAAATGTTAGAGAAGAGGGATAAGGTTCCAATTCATATTCAACGATTGTTTGTTCTCTCATTCGTATTATTTATTTCAAGTACATCATGTCTTCTGGCTGGAGTTATAACTCATCATATTTATATAGAATAAAGGTTATTTAACAAGATTATAGTAATTTGACCTGAGTATTTCTATTTAATAGATAATTTAGAATGGACATATCAGTCTAAAGATTTAATTTTCTAGACTATACGGTTTACGCTTATATAGAGCCATTATATAACGGCAGAATATGCCAATAAAATGGTGATTACTAAGCTAACCGCCAAGGATGAGAACTCAAACGTTATCAAATTGTTAACGGTTGCTATACTTAAACGGTCATCAACACAAGTAAAAGGGATGTTCAATGTTTAAGTTTAAGCAAATCGCACTTGCGGCTTCTTTGGCGGCACTCACAACAGGCTTTTCTGCGTCTGCGGAGGAAACGTTTGTCACGATTGGTACCGGTGGAGTAACAGGGGTTTATTATCCGACTGGTGGCGCTATTTGTCGCTTGGTTAACAAATCGCGAGAAGATCACGGTATCCGTTGTTCGGTAGAAAGTACTGGGGGATCGATTTATAACATCAACACTATTCGTGCTGGTGAATTGGACCTCGGTATCGCGCAATCAGACTGGCAGTATCATGCTTACAAAGGAACCAGTAAGTTTGAAGAAAGCGGGCCTTTTAAAGAGCTACGCGCCGTATTCTCCGTTCATCCAGAACCGTTTACTGTCGTTGCACGTAAAGACGCGAACATCAAAACTTTTGATGATTTGAAAGGTAAGCGCGTTAACATTGGTAATCCTGGTTCTGGTCAGCGAGGTACTATGGAAGTGCTAATGAACCAGTATGGTTGGAGTAACGACGACTTTAAGCTTGTCTCTGAATTAAAAGCAGCAGAGCAATCAAAAGCACTTTGTGATAACAAAATTGATGCGATGATTTATACCGTTGGTCACCCAAGTGGAGCGATTAAAGAAGCCACTACGTCGTGTGATAGTAATATCGTAACGGTAGCTGGACCTAATGTAGAAAAGCTGGTTGCAGACAACAGCTTCTATCGTGTCGCAAATGTCCCGGGTGGTATGTATCGTGGCACAGATAGTGATGTTCAAACCTTTGGTGTGGGCGCGACGTTTGTTTCTTCTACTGCGGTACCAGAAGATGTGGTTTATAACGTGGTTAAAGCGGTATTTGAAAACTTCGATGATTTCCGCCGTCTCCACCCAGCGTTTGCAAACTTGAAGAAAGAGGAAATGGTAAAAGACGGTTTATCTGCGCCTCTTCACCCAGGTGCGCTCAAATACTACAAAGAAGTAGGGCTGATTAAGTAAGCGTTACCCTCTCTTATTATTGATGTAAAACGCCATCTTTCTCGATCAATGCCACTCGTTTAACTGCGAGTGGCATATTTCTATCTCTCGTCATCCTGTACAGCGACGAAGGAGCGTGATACAGGCTTTTCCATCCGAGCACTTTGTGATCAAAATGGTTTCATTAGCCGCTCAGTGTAGTGCTATTAGATTCCTAACCTCGCTGGAGTGACACAAAAAATCGTTAAGCTATCTGCATTAATCTTTCGCGCTGGTGTTTTTGTAGGAGTGTTATCCACTTGTACAAGTTTTGCTTAAACATAAACATCAATGAAAAAGTAGAGAGTGATGAGAATAGAAGAAAGAGCAACAAACCCTTTAACATGATTGGGATTCAGTTGACGAGATACACGAGCTGCAAGATACCCACCTACCAACGTACCGACCAAAACAACACTACCTGTGCGCCAGTCAATGGAGCCATTGGCAACAAAAATCACGATAGCAATGAGTGAAACACACGTAGATACGAGCAATTTCAAACCGTTCATTAAATTAATGTCTTGGTGGCCAGCTACTACCAGATAGCTCAGAACAATAACCCCTAAACCTGCGTTGAAAAAACCACCGTAAGCAGAGACACCAACAAGTAGTAAACCCAACGCGATTGCTCCGAGTATGCCAGCATGTTTGTGCTCTTTCGCGACAGTTTTGATTAGCATTGTTAAACGAGAACCGGTGAGAAAGAGCACGGTGGCAAATAAAAGTAACCAAGGGATAGCTTCCATAAATAGCGATTCTGGCGTGTTGAGCAACAGATATGCTCCGACAGCGCCGCCGACTAAACTGAATGAGACTGTGAACAGCAGTTCATGCTTGTTCTTCATGATCTCTTCTCTGAACCCGACGGCTCCACTAATGTAACCCGCACATGAAGCATATGTGTTTGTTGCGTTAGCCATAATAGGAGGAACACCAACTGCCAATAGAGCCGGAAAAGTAATAAAGCTTCCGCCTCCCGCTATGGAGTTAATGATCCCACCAATTACGCCAGCAATGAATAAAAGTGAGAGTTCTAAAAGCATAAACAATCCTTGTTATGTTCTTTTTTATTGTTAGAGCTTCAGATGATCTAACCTACATGCTCTAATGTTCTGATATGAGGTTTACTTTACCCGCTCTAAAACAAAATTGTTCAGTTCTGTAACGTTTTTGATGACATGAACGGCTTTACTTTGAGAGTACCCTTCGAGGCGATACATAAAGTCATCATTCCAGAATGCGGGGCATTGCTGAAGAACTTTGTAGCTTTGTAACGTTCCTTTCAGTACCGAACTACCATCAGGCCAACCTTCAGGTTTAATGAATAGTCCTTTAAGGAGACGTTTCGTCACAAACCAATAGCTTACTGAGTATGGTAGATCAATATAAATGAGAGTATCGGCTGCATCTAAACGAGCGTTGAAAGAGCTGATCGGTCCAAGGCCATCTATAATCCAACGATCTGAGCTTAGTATATTGCTATGGGCTTCATCAAAAACGCTACGCTCAACGGGATCACCGTTTGGTTTATATACTATTGAATCTAATTGATGAAGAGGAAGACCGGTAGCCGACGAGATTACTTTACTTACCGTCGATTTTCCACTACCGGGTTTACCAAAAACTGCTATTTTTTGCATAGTGACCGCCTCCAAGAGAGCTTTTCCCATACGGTAGAGACAGAAAACCCACCGCTATGGGTGGGTTCGATAAATACTGAGCGCATCAAAAAATCCCACCATTCCTATGGAATGATGATAATTCGTTGGTTAAGTTGCGCTAAGTGTGTGTTCATACAATCACCTTCATATAACGACAGTGATTTGTCAATACCATCTGCACAATAAGCGAACGATTTGGAGGGCGGAAGATAAAGCCATCACGATGGATGGCTTTATCTAGGTTGAAAGAGACAGCGATTACTGCTCAACGCTGACTGGCTGTGCTTTAAACTTTTGAATCAGCTTTACGATTAGTGGACTTGCCAATACCAATACAGCTAAAACAGTAAAGGTAAGGGTAATAGGACGCTCCCATAGGAAACTCAGTTCTCCATCTGAAATCATTAATGCGCGGCGTAAGTTCTCTTCCATTAATCCTCCAAGGATGAAGCCCAGCAATAAAGGTGCGAGCGGGAAGTTAGCGAGCCGAAGTGCAATGGCAGCCATAGCCACAATCAGCATCACGAACACATCCATAGTGTTAAAAGAGACCAAATAAACCCCGGTGATTGAGAAGAATAAAATCATCGGTAGAAGCACCGTTCTTGGAACCGCCAAAAGCTTTGAAATATACGGAATCAACGGTAAGTTCAGGATCACAAGTACGATGTTGCCGAAGTACATGGAAATGATCACTGACCAGAACACATCTGGGTGTTCAACAAACAGGCGAGGGCCAGGTTGAATACCATAAGCGATCAGAGCGCCGAGCATTATTGCTGTTGTACCAGAACCCGGAATACCAAGCGTTAGAAGTGGAACAAATGAACCACTAGACGCTGCGTTGTTTGCTGACTCTGGCGCAACCAAACCACGGATACTGCCTTTACCGAACTCATCCTTTTTCTCTTTAGGTGCGAGGTTGCGCTCCATACCATAGCTTAAAAAAGCAGCAATGGTTGCCCCTGCGCCAGGAAGGACGCCAGTGAAGAAACCTAATATTGAAGAGCGAATTGAAACAGGCGCAACATCTTTGATTTCTTCCTTGGTCACTTTCATTGAGCCAATGTTGCTCAGCTTTTCTTGTTCTTCATCGCTGGTGTCTTTTGATGGTTTAAGGATGCCCATCAGCGTCTCACCCAGTGCGAATGTCGCCATTGCAAGCAACAAGAAGCTAAAGCCATCCATTAAATCCGTTAAACCGAAGGTAAAGCGTTCAACGCCTACGCCTTTATCGATTCCAACTGTAGATAGCATCAAACCAAGAATGGTCATCATCCACGCTTTGATTACCTGACCTTTCCCCGCAAAAGCCGCGACTGCTGATAACCCAAGTAGCATCAACGCAAAATAGTCCGACGATTGGAAGCTAAGGGAGACGCTAGCCAATGCTGGTGCGGCAACAAGCAACATAATGGCAGATAGCGTTCCGCCAGTGAAAGATGAATAAGCTGCCAAAGCTAATGCTTTACCTGCTTGGCCTTTTTGGGCCATTGGGTAGCCGTCGAATGCTGTCACCACGGTTGAAGAACAACCCGGCGCGTTGATCAAAATCGACGATGTAGAACCACCAAATACCGCACCGTAATAAACACCCGCCATTAAAATAAGGCCAGAGGAGGGCTCTAGGCCATAAGTAATTGGGATCATCAAAGCAATGGCTGAGATCGGCCCAAGTCCAGGTAACATGCCGATAAATGTACCGACGAAGCAACCAACGATCACCATCATAATGTTCATTGGCATTACTGCGGTGGATAAACCTTGTAGAATTCCATCTAACATAATTCAGTCCTTTCTTTGACTACCAGATGGTGAAAATCAAACCCGGTTCGAGATAGATGTCCAAACCTTGAGTGAGTAATAAGTAGAACGCGATCACGAATGGAAACGACGCGCCAAACAGAACGGGTTTACGTCTTTCCCCGAGCAGATAAAAGCCAGCCAATAAAAAGAAGCCAGTAGCTATCACAAAACCTAGATAAGTCAGGCCCACGCCGTAGAGCGCCATTAAAATTAAAAAGGCAATCAGTAACTTCCAATTGAAGGTCAGCACTGCGCCACTTTGTTTATCTGGTTGTCCTGTCACCAGCAATAGCAAAGAAAGGCCGACACCAACGTAAGTCAGGATGGTTGGCAGAGTACGTGCGGTGAATGGTTCATACTCATCACCTGGAAACAATGGAATCTGCGAGGTTTGATAACCGTAGCAAAGACAGAAGAGTAGAAAGATCATTGCGCCGACGCGGTCACGACAGAGCAAATACTCTTTGGTGAAAAAGTTGGTTGAACGAGGCATATTCAACTCCTAACAAAAGTAAAAAAGACCGCATATGGACGTCAATGAATAAACTAAACCATTAACAATTAAGCATTTCGCTGCTAGTCGAGCAGCTTTGGGTATATAAACAAAGGAGTGTGCATGCCGATTGTTGACAATGTCCATATGCGGTGAAACTTAGAGTGCAAATACAATGGGGAAATACCAACCTACGTTATTCATTGAGGTTGGTATCTGAGGGACCCCAATTCGACTGTTACTTCAGGAAGCCTAACTCGCGCATTAAGTCACCCATCTGTTGCTCTTGATCTTCAAGAAACGCGAAGAATGCTTTATCCGCTTTATAGTTGTCGATCCAACCATTGCGGTCTCGAACGACTTGCCATTCGTCGGTGTTATACATTTTAGTAAATGCGGCATTCCATTCATCTAGCTTTTCTTGGCTTGTGCCTGGTGCTGCAAAGAATCCACGCCAGTTAGCAAAGACAGTTTCATTACCATATTCGGTGAGAGTTGGAATGTTAGGCGCAGCTTCTAAACGTTTTGGTGCTGTAATCGCTAACACTTTCACTTGCCCAGACTTAGACATTTCGAGTACTTCACCTAACCCTGTAGAGAGCAGTTGTGTTTCGCCTGAAAGTAGGGCAGCCATGGCTTTTCCACCTGCATCATAGGCAATGTAACGAACTTTGCGCGCATCAAAACCTTCACCTTTGAAAGCCGCTGCTATAACCAAATGATCCATAGAACCACGAGCAGAGCCACCAGCAACCTTCACTTTACGAGGGTTTTCTTTAAAAGCTTTAACGACATCTTCCCAAGAGCTGTAAGGAGAATCGGCTGATGTAACAATGGCGCCATAATCGGCAACCGTTGCGGCAACAGGAGTCAAGTCGCGGAAAGATTGTGGGAAGATCCCACTGAGCGAGCGAACGACGATCGGTGTTGAGTTCACCATGAGTGTATCTTCTTGACGATCAGCCGTTTCAATCAAATGTGCGATTGCTTTGCCACCGCCACCACCAGATAGGTTTTGAAATGATACGGTTTCAACGATGTCCGACTTTATTAATACATCACCAGTACCTCGGGCGGTCATGTCCCAACCGCCACCGGCACCTCCCGGGATAAGAAAGTGCATTTTTTCAATATCTGCAGCAAGAGCGTTGAATGAAAATGAAGCTGCGATGATTGAAGCGGCGAGCGTTGGTTTGAGTACCTTTAACATGTTCACGTTCCTTATGTTAGCGACTCTATTTAGTTGAGCCTTATTGTTTTTGCTCAGTTGTCATGCCTTGTAAGCGTTAAAGCTGAACTTGGTGTAAAGGTTAATTAAGTGTTAAATATCTGTCTGTAAAAGAGATATAAAGAGAATATTGAGCATTTCGGTTATTTTGTTCATAAAGTTCACGGCGAGAAGTTGGTGTTAGGTCACGCGGCTTTACGCTTTGGTAGGCCATAATAAAATGACGGAAATGAACGAGGAAAAGAGAATGAAAGGGACGTGTTTGTGCGGCGCAATTGAAGTCATCGCTGAGGTTAAAAATGAGGTTAGCCTGTGCCATTGCTCTATGTGTCGAAAATGGTCGAGTGGCGCACTTCATGCGGTGCATTGTGGGCCTAACGTGACGTTTAAAGGTGGCGAACCTAAACGTTATCAGTCGTCAGACTGGGGAGTGAGGGGGTTTTGCGGTGAGTGTGGCACAAACCTTTTCTACCATTTGTTGCCGACAGGTGAGTACATTCTTTCCGCTGGTTTGTTCGATAACCCAGATTTCAAACTCACTTTAGAGATTTTTACCGATGAAAAGCCAGCTTATTATGACCTCAATTCCGCTTCACAAAAGATGACTTCGCAACAAGTCTTTGATCAATTTGTACCTAAAGAATAGCTTTTTATCCGATTATTGTTCGACAGCTGAGCTTTTAGTTTTTAGATCATAAGCTTAAAGGTTTATAAGTTGTCGACAATGTGAACTCACCATTCTTTACTTCTGCTAAAAAAGGCACTTAACGGGCATTTTAGGCCCATTTAAATTACGACCTTAGTCTAAATTGTCGACAATTTACTTGATTGTCGACACTTTGATCGACTACTTTATATTCAGGTTAAGAAATTGTAGACATTTCGATGTCGGTAACAAGAGTATCTGAATATGAACTCTGAGTTGAAAGCTCGTTATAAAGTGCTGGGTTCTGAGAAAGAACACACCAAATCCGAAACGCTGACCGAAACACTGATTGAAGTCATTGTTAATGGCGATGTGAAGCCTGGCCATAAGATATCAGAGCCTGAGCTAGCAAAGAAATATCAAGTCAGTCGTGGGCCTTTGCGTGAAGCATTGATGCGCTTAGAGGGGCTAGGGCTCATCGAGCGAATTCCTCATGTTGGGGCTAGAGTGACCACTTTTTCTCCGGAAAAGCTGATAGAACTTTATGCCGTTCGAGAAGCATTGGAAGGCATGGCGGCAAGGTTAGCTGCGCGACACATTACGCAAGAAGAGCTCTTAAGCTTGGAAATGCTATTGTCGACACATTCCAAGCATATAGACCAAATGGAAGGCGCGTCTTACTTCCATCAACATGGTGACTTTGATTTTCACTATCGCATCATCCAAGCGAGCAGAAACAGTAAGTTAATATCTCTGCTGTGTGATGAACTCTATCACTTATTACGGATGTATCGTTACCAGTCGCCACGTGCGCAATCTCGCCCGAATGAGGCGCTCACCGAACACAAATTCATTTTGGAAGCCATTCGCAATCGCGATGAAGAGCTTGCAGAAATGTTGATGAGAAGACACATATCAGGAAGTCGAAAGCTCATCCAATCTCAAATTATACATACAGAAAGTTTAGACAAAGACTAGAAGGAATTCGTCATGAGCTTAACACCGGGAGCGAAATTCAGACTCGCCATTGAACAAAATAATCCACTACAAATTGTCGGCACTATAAACCCGTATTGCGCCATGATGGCAAAAAACTTGGGTCACCAAGCGATTTACTTGTCTGGTGGCGGTATCGCAAATGCGTCATACGGATTGCCGGATCTCGGTATCACAACATTAAACGACGTTTTGGTTGACGTTGACCGCATCACTAACGCATGTGATTTGCCTCTTTTGGTTGATATCGACACGGGTTTTGGCGGTGCATTTAACATTGCTCGCACGATCAAAGCGATGGAAAAAGCAGGCGCGGCAGCGGTGCACATGGAAGACCAAGTTGCACAGAAACGTTGTGGTCATCGTCCGAACAAAGCAATAGTCAGCCAGCAAGAGATGGTTGATCGTGTAAAAGCCGCGGTTGATGCACGCAATGATGAAAGTTTCGTGATTATGGCTCGTACTGACGCGTTAGCTGTTGAAGGCATGGACAGCGCAATCGAGCGCGCGATTGCGTGTGTGGAAGCTGGCGCAGACATGATCTTCCCAGAAGCGATGAACAAGCTGGACCAGTACCTTCAGTTCTCAAATGCGCTTGAGCAAGCGACCGGAAAGCACGTTCCTATTCTGGCGAATATTACAGAATTTGGCGCGACACCGCTGTATGGCTGCGATGAGCTAGCGAAAGCAAAAGTGGACATGGTGCTTTATCCATTAAGTGCGTTCCGTGCCATGAACAAAGCTGCTGAAACGGTCTACAAACATTTGCTAGAAGTGGGTAATCAGGAAGCACTGGTTGATTCGATGCAAACACGTAAAGAGTTGTATCAGCACCTGAATTACCACGACTACGAAGACAAACTTGACCAGTTATTCTCTGAAGGGAAATAGCGGGGGAAAAGCAAAAATAGACGGAAGCCCAAGAAAAAGATAATCGGAATTTATCTCATCTAATAACGTGAAATTCGTTTGGCTAAAAACACCCCAGAGAGGGAAAAGTCAGACAGAAAAGGAGTTCAAACAATGTCTCAAACTGCAGAAAAGAAAGCAGAATTAGGTGGCGCGGGCCTTCGTGGTCAAAGCGCAGGAAGCACAGCTTTATGTACTGTCGGAAAAACGGGAACTGGTTTAACTTATCGTGGATACGATATTACTGATCTTGCGAACAACGCACAGTTTGAAGAAGTGGCTCACCTTCTGTTACGCGGTCACTTGCCGAATCAACAAGAACTTGATGCGTACAAGACACACCTACTCAGCCTTAGAGGTTTGCCTGCCGAGCTAAAACAAGCTTTAGAGTTAATTCCTGCAAGCGCACACCCAATGGACGTAATGCGCACGGGTTGTTCTGTATTGGGTAACCTAGAGCAGGAAATGAGCTTCGAGGAGCAACTGAAAGCAACCGAACGTATGCTAGCCTTGTTCCCTGCCATCATCTGTTACTGGTACCGCTTTAGTCATGATGGCGTGCGTATCAACACCGAGGATCAGACTGAAGATTGCATCGGTGGTTACTTCTTACGATTACTTACAGACAAAGCGCCATCTGCGCTGCACAAACAAGTGATGCATTGCTCGCTCATTCTTTATGCTGAACATGAGTTTAATGCTTCTACATTCGCAGCACGCGTTTGTGCATCAACGTTGTCAGACATTCATTCTTGTATCACGGCGGCAATCGGTACGCTTCGTGGGCCACTTCACGGCGGTGCGAACGAAGCGGCGATGGAAATGATTGAAGATTGGCAAACGCCCGACGAGGCGGAAGCGAACATCATGAAAATGCTAGCCAATAAAGACAAGATCATGGGCTTCGGTCACGCGATTTATCGTGAAAGTGACCCTCGCAACGCCTTAATAAAACGATGGTCCAAAGAGCTATCGAAACAAGTTGGTGATACTCATCTATATGCGGTTTCTGAGCGTGTTGAATCAGTGATGAAGCGAGAGAAAGGTCTGTTCTGTAATGCGGACTTCTTCCATGCATCGGCTTACCACTTCATGGACATTCCAACCAAACTATTTACCCCAATCTTTGTGATGAGTCGTTTAACGGGCTGGGCTGCACACGTTTATGAACAGCGTGCCAATAACCGTATTATTCGCCCAAGTGCCGATTATACGGGCCCAGATCATCAAGAATGGGTGCCTATCGAGAATCGCTAGCGCGAAGGTCAACGAGGGCATTATATGCTTTGGTTGACCACCTCCTTCCTTTGTCATTCTCTCTAACAGAGGAAGGAGATCCTCTCATCACTGTGTTTCTGGAGCAATGGAAAACCTTGATGAAGGCAAGATGTAAAGACTGAATGGAAGCAAACCATGAACACAAATATTAATACCCAATATCGTAAGCCGCTTCCGGGAACTCAACTGGATTATTTTGATGCACGCGAAGCCGTCAATGCCATTTCTCCTGGAGCCTATGAAACACTCCCTTATACCTCTCGCGTGCTAGCTGAGCAACTGGTCCGTCGCTGTGACCCGAACACATTGACAGATAGCCTGAAACAGTTAATTGAACGCAAACGCGATCTTGATTTTCCTTGGTATCCAGCACGCGTTGTTTGTCATGACATTCTTGGTCAGACCGCTCTAGTCGATTTAGCGGGTCTACGCGATGCCATTTCAGATCAGGGCGGCGATCCTGCAAAAGTGAACCCAGTGGTTGAGACACAATTGATCGTTGACCACTCTTTAGCGGTTGAACATGCGGGCTTTGACCCTGATGCCTTCGACAAAAACCGCGCGATTGAAGAGCGCCGTAATGAAGACCGATTTCACTTTATCGAGTGGTGTAAAACAGCGTTTGAAAACGTCAGCGTGATTCCAGCTGGGAATGGCATCATGCACCAAATCAACTTGGAAAAAATGTCTCCTGTGGTACAAGCAAAGCAGGGCATTGCCTACCCAGACACCTGTGTGGGTACGGACAGTCACACACCTCACGTAGACGCTCTTGGTGTTATTGCGATAGGTGTCGGTGGTCTGGAAGCAGAAACCGTCATGCTTGGCCGACCATCAATGATGCGTCTACCAGATATTGTCGGTGTCAAACTGACGGGTAAACGTCAACCGGGCATTACCGCAACGGATATTGTCCTCGCGATTACTGAGTTTCTGCGTAATGAGCGTGTGGTATCTTCATATCTTGAATTCTTCGGAGAAGGCGCACGTGATCTAACGATCGGAGACCGCGCAACGATTTCAAACATGACACCAGAATACGGCGCAACAGCTGGCATGTTTTATATTGATGAGCAGACCATCAATTACTTGAAACTAACTGGTCGAGATGAAGAACAAGTTGCTCTAGTAGAAAATTACGCAAAACAAACCGGTCTTTGGGCAGACGATCTTGATAGCGCCGTTTATGAGCGCGTACTTGAGTTCGATTTATCATCAGTTAGCCGTAACTTGGCTGGTCCGTCAAACCCTCATCGTCGTTTACCAACTTCTGAGTTGGCACAGCGCGGTATTTCTGGAGCGTGGGAAGAGAAAGAAGGCGAGTTGCCAGATGGTGCAGTGATCATCGCTGCTATTACCTCATGTACGAATACCAGTAACCCAAGAAACGTGGTTGCTGCTGGCCTTGTGGCGAAGAAAGCCAACGAACTTGGTCTTGTACGTAAACCGTGGGTGAAATCGTCTTTTGCTCCGGGTTCTAAAGTTGCACGCTTGTATCTGGAAGAAGCGGGCTTATTACCAGAGCTAGAGAAGCTTGGCTTTGGCATTGTTGGTTACGCATGTACAACTTGTAACGGTATGAGTGGTGCGCTGGATCCAAAAATCCAACAAGAGATCATCGACCGTGATTTATATGCAACAGCGGTGCTTTCTGGTAACCGTAACTTTGATGGTCGAATCCATCCGTACGCCAAACAAGCTTTCTTGGCTTCACCACCATTGGTTGTCGCTTATGCACTAGCCGGTACCATTCGTTTTGATATCGAGCGCGATGCGCTTGGCACGGACCAAAACGGCAAACCAATTTATCTCAATGATTTGTGGCCAAGCGATGAAGAGATCGATGCAGTTGTCGGTACTCATGTTAAACCAGAGCAGTTTAAGCAAGTTTACATTCAGATGTTTAAGCTGAATGATCAAGAGCAAAATCCCAACCCGCTGTACGACTGGCGTCCGATGAGTACCTATATCCGCCGACCACCGTACTGGGAAGGTGCGCTAGCGGGAGAAAGAACATTGTCTGGTATGCGTCCATTGGCGATTCTGGGCGACAACATCACCACTGATCACTTATCACCATCCAACGCGATTCTCGCAAGCAGCGCAGCAGGTGAATACTTAGCGAAAATGGGTGTGCCAGAAGAAGATTTCAACTCTTACGCGACTCACCGTGGTGACCACTTAACGGCGCAACGCGCGACCTTTGCTAACCCGAAACTATTTAACGAAATGGTGAAAGAGAACGGTGAAGTGGTTCAGGGTTCTCTGGCGCGAATCGAGCCGGAAGGTCAGGTTGTACGCATGTGGGAAGCGATTGAGACCTACATGAACCGCAAGCAACCACTGATTGTTGTTGCAGGTGCTGACTATGGTCAGGGTTCATCTCGTGACTGGGCAGCAAAAGGCGTTCGATTGGCTGGTGTAGAAGCAATCGTTGCAGAAGGCTTTGAGCGCATTCACCGAACTAACTTGGTTGGCATGGGCGTGTTACCACTGCAATTTAAGCCGGGTGTTAATCGCAATACATTAGAACTGGATGGTACTGAACTGTATGACGTGGTTGGTGAAATCAAGCCGGGTGCAGATTTAGCCTTGGTTATTACACGTAGCAATGGTGAGAAAGTCGATGTTCCGGTTACTTGTCGCTTAGATACCGCTGACGAAGTTCACGTGTACAACGCGGGCGGTGTTCTGCAGCGTTTCGCGCAAGATTTCTTGGCACAATAAGGAGTGCGTATGTCAAATAATACTCCGAATCAAACAAGCCAAATAAAAGTGCCCGCGACGTACATGCGTGGCGGCACGAGTAAAGGTGTCTTTTTCAACCTAGAGGATTTACCTCAAGAAGCGCAAGTGGCTGGAGCCGCACGTGACAAACTGTTGCTACGCGTTATTGGCAGCCCTGATCCTTACGCGAAGCAAATTGATGGCATGGGGGGCGCGACGTCAAGCACCAGTAAAACAGTGATTGTTTCGCGCAGCAGCAGAGCCGATCACGATGTTGACTACTTATTTGGCCAAGTGTCGATCGACAAACCATTCGTCGATTGGAGTGGTAACTGCGGCAACTTGTCTGCCGCTGTCGGTCCTTTCGCCATTCATGCTGGTCTGATCCCACAAGACCGTATTCCAGAAAATGGCATTGTGACGGTGCGTGTTTGGCAAGTGAACATAAGCAAAACGATTTTGATTCACGTGCCAATCGTCAATGGTTTCGTCCAAGAAACCGGAGAGTTTGAACTCGATGGTGTCACGTTTCCAGCGGCAGAGATTCAAGTGGATTTTGTTGATCCTTCCGATGGCGAAGGAAGTATGTTCCCAACGGGCAACTTAGTTGATGATTTGGTGGTGCCGGATGTGGGTACGTTCAACGCGACCTTTATTAACGCGGGCATACCAACCATTTTTATTGATGCTGAATCGATAGGATATCAGGGCACCGAGCTGCAAGACGATATCAACAACGATGACACAGCATTAGCAATGTTCGAATCCATCCGTGCATATGGCGCGTTAAAAATGGGCCTGATTTCTGATTTAGAAGAAGCTCAAACACGCCAACATACGCCGAAAATAGCGTTTGTTTCTAAACCGAAAAGTTACCTGTCTTCAAGTGGTAAAGCCGTTAATGAGTCGGATATTGATGTGCTCGTTCGCGCGCTGTCGATGGGCAAGCTACATCATGCAATGATGGGAACAGCAGCCGTTGCTATTGCTTCTGCTGCGTGTGTGCCCGGAACGTTAGTGAATTTAGCCGCTGGTGGCGGTGAAAAAGAGTCCGTGACTTTTGGTCACCCGTCAGGAACGTTAAAAGTTGGGGCACAAGCGAAGCAAACTGAGCAGGGCTGGGTGGTGCAAAAAGCCATTATGAGCCGAAGTGCGAGAATACTGATGGAGGGATTTGTGCGTGTACCCTTCTATGTCTTCGATTAAAAGAGACGATCTTTGGATTAAAAGAGCGATCTTTGAGTAGAACGAGAGCAATGTCAGGACATACTGGAGGAAGCAATATGTCTTCATACGAAAAAGAATACTTATGGGCGAAGAATGAACCGGAGAGTTTTTGGCGCGCTCAAGCGGAGAATATCGATTGGTTCGAATCTCCTAAAACTATCTTGAAATCTGATGAAAACGGCATAGAACGTTGGTTTCCAGATGGTGTAATGAATACGTGCTGGTTAGCATTAGATTACCATTGCGAGCAAGGACGCGGTGATAATACTGCACTCATTTATGACTCGCCAGTGACAGGTCGTAAAGCCACGTACACCTATAGCGATCTACGTGACCAAGTAGCCAAAATTGCTGGCATGCTGTCTGCTCAAGGTGTTGAAAAAGGCGACCGAGTCGTTATTTACATGCCGATGATCCCAGAAGCCGCAATGGCGATGCTTGCCTGCGCGCGTTTGGGGGCTATTCATTCCGTAGTATTCGGCGGTTTTGCACCTAATGAGCTTGCTGTACGAATTGAAGATGCAGAGCCGAAAGTGATCATGACGGCGTCGTGCGGGATTGAGATCAACAAAGTCATTCCATACAAACCAATGGTAGACAAAGCCATTATGGACAGCCGTTGGAAGCCTGAGAAAGTGTTTGTTTTCCAACGTCCAGAGTGCGACGCTGAGCTAAACCAAGAAAGAGACTTAGATTGGCAGCGAGAGTACAACCAAGCGCTGCCACATGGTTGTGTTCCGGTGTTAGCAACCGAGCCGCTCTACATACTTTATACATCGGGTACGACAGGTAAGCCGAAAGGCGTTGTGCGTGATAACGGTGGTCATGCTGTCGCGATGAAGTACTCCATGAGCGCAATCTATAACATTCCTCAAGATGGCGTCTTTTGGGCGGCATCTGATGTGGGCTGGGTAGTAGGGCACTCTTACATTGTTTACGCTCCACTGATTCACGGTTGCACTACCATCCTATTCGAAGGCAAGCCTGTTCGAACACCGGATCCTGGCGCATTTTGGCGAGTGTGTGATGAATACAAAGTAGATGCGTTGTTCTCTGCACCAACGGCGTTTCGTGCGATTAAGAAAGAGGACCCGGAAGGCGAGCACTTAAAACAGTACGACTTGTCGAATCTGAAAACCATCTTTATGGCGGGAGAACGCCTTGACCCTCCGACACTGGAGTGGGTTCAGAGCAAAGCGGACAAGCCCGTTATTGACCATTGGTGGCAAACCGAGACGGGCTGGGCCATCGCGGGCAACCCGACAGGTGTCGAAATGATGCCAGTTAAAGCTGGTTCTTCGACGAAGCCCATTCCGGGTTATCAGGTCGAGATTCTGAATGAACTTGGAGAGGCTGTCGGGCCTAACCTACAAGGCTTTGTCGCATTAAAACGTCCGCTACCACCAAGCTGTCTGCCAACGGTTTGGCGTAATCATGACCGTTTTGAAACTGGTTATCTTAGCCAATTCCCAGGCTACTACGTGTCAGGTGATGGTGGCTATCTGGATGAAGACGGTTACCTGTTTATTATGGGACGTATTGATGACGTGATTAATGTCGCGGGACACCGATTGTCGACAGGTGAAATGGAAGAAATAGTAGGAGGCCACCCAGCGATTGCAGAATGTGCGGTGGTTGGTATCCACGATGATCTAAAAGGTCAGCTTCCACTTGGCTTTGTGGTACTAAAAGACGGTGTAAAAGTGGATGAGCTAGACCTTGAAGGTGAGCTTGTGGGCAAAGTGCGTAGTGAGATAGGTGCAGTTGCTTGCTTCAAGCATGCGTTGGTTGTAGACCGTTTACCGAAAACACGTTCAGGTAAAATTTTGCGTCGAACTATACGTCAAATAGCTGATGGTGAAAAATACACCGTTCCGTCAACGATTGATGACCCAAGTAGCTTGAACGAAATTGAGCGAGTGCTACGACGCTGAGAAAAACTCAATTCTAACTAACCCCTGATCCTCGAACTCTGTTGGTTGGTTCTGCCTCTGTACGTTTATTAAGTGCAGGGGCCTTTTTGTTGTTCAAACAGTACAAACGTATCGTGAAAGCATTTGTGACTTGCCAATACGACGTTTTCCTCACAAACTACAGCCATTCCATTTTTAGTGACCCTTTGTATGACCACGTTTGCGATTAAACCTGCGTGTTTTAGCGACCTAGAGTTGCTCAACGATCTTATGTTCGAGCTTCATGATGAGCATCATCTTCAATCTCCTGAGCTTTTCAAAACGGCAGAGGAGATAGAACAAGAAAAAAGCATTGCTCGATATATTGACGACCCTGAGTGCCTTGTTTACGTAGCAAAACAAGGAGATGAAATTATTGGCTTTATTTCTGGTCACTTCTGTGAACTTATTTCTACCGTCAGCCAGCCAGTTATGATGGGAAGCGTGGATGAGCTCTATGTGCTGCCTGAATATCGAAAACAAGGTACGGCGCAGGCTTTGATTAATAAAATTGAGTCAACGTTCTCTGATTACGGTGCAAAACAGATGTTTGTTGAAGTATGGCATTTTAACCAGGGCGCAATATCTTTGTATGAAAAACAAGGGTTTGCACACCATATCCACTATTTAAGAAAACCGCTGAACGAATAATCGTATTTAACTTTAATATTGTGATTTAGGTTCGATCGAATTGAAATCATTCAGTTCGTCAATAGACTTTTCTCTATAAGTTGCTCGCAATGTTAACAAATTGATATGCACCCACATTGGTATCGGCGTTTTTGTCTGCTTGTTTATTAGTAGCACGAGGATCGTGCTTACAAAAACAAGAGGACAATATTTTGAAACTAACAAAATCGTTACTTGCTTTAGCCGTTTTGCCAATGTTCGCAAGTGCTGATGATTTGTCACAGACGCAAAATCATACTATCCAACCCCAGATCGTAGGCGGAGTAACTGCCGACCCACGTGACTGGAAATTCTACACCCAAATTGTTAGTCGTTATGGTAACCGATCATATTGTGGGGCCAGTTATATCGGGAATGGTTACGTCCTGACTGCTGCACATTGTGTTGAGGGTGATTCTCCGAATCAGATTGCGGTTAAAATCGGTGGCGTTGTTTATAACGGTAGTGATGGTGTTCGTGCAAACGTCAGTGAGATCCATATGCACCCGGCATATCGCCGCGCGACGCTTTCTCATGACCTCGCGGTATTGAAGCTCGACTCTGTTCCTCAAGGTGTTTCTTCAGTTGAAATTGCCGATGGCAGTCTAACGCAATACGCGAGCATCGGAGATTGGCTTAGTGTTGCTGGCTTAGGGCGAACTTCTGAAGGAGGAAGCTCTCCGTCTCGATTGCAAGAGGTTGACGTCCCACTTGTGTCGGATATGACTTGCCGTCAAGCCGGTGGCAACTACACAACGGTTGGAGAAGTGTCATTCTGTGCGGGTATTCCTCAAGGTGGGATAGATTCTTGTCAGGGAGATAGTGGTGGTCCAATCGTCATTAATCGCAGTGGTGTAATTACTCAACTTGGTGTGGTCAGTTGGGGAATAGGTTGTGCTCGTCCTGGTATGTATGGGGTTTATAGCGATATCGCTGCTATGCGCAATTTTGTCGATGGTGTTATCGGAACAGCAACACCACCAAAAGAGAATGTTTCTGTTGGATACACCACCGAACAGACACTGGCATCATTTTATGTTGGGGAGTTACAGCAACATAGCTTTGTTATCCAGAATTCAGGGAACACCACGTTCACTGTGGAAAATGTTCGCGCGTTTGCTTCGGGTGTTACTGATGCAGCTGTTATTGCCAATGATCAGTGCTCTAAGGCGACGTTAGCAATGAATGCAAGTTGTCGTGTTGATGTTGAATTTGGTGCTACTCAGAGCGGAGAAGCAAGAGTGGCTTTGAACTTCAACGTTGATAAGACCAGCACACAATACCAAGCGTTAGTATCTGCTCAAGCGAAAACGGTGACAACGCCTCCCACAGATAGCTGTACAACTGTATGGCAAGCCAGCTTAGTGTATCTCAAAGGAGATACGGTCACTTGGAATGGTAAAGTTTGGCAAGCGCAGTGGTGGACTCAAGGTGATAACCCAGCAGACTCAGGGCCTTGGGGTGTTTGGCAAAAAGTAGGCGATGAGAATTGCACGTCTAACTAACGATCGGGCCAGTGAATTTGATTCGTTGACCATGAGATAAGATTCATTCTTGGTTTCAACGATCAGTACATAGTTACCATAACTGGGGTTTATTGTTTGCGAATAATAAGCCCTTTTTTATTGTGTCAACTATGAGAACCCACAAAATGTGTATGACTTTTTCCTGACGTTATCTTTATATAACTGGCAGAATTGCGATCAACATTTTATGTTTTGTCTGATTTTTGTCAGGTTTGCATTAAATTATTCTCCAGTGAGCGTTGAGATCAGGTTTTACGCGATCAACTCAGTTTGGCATAACTCGTTACTTAATTTTTGTCGAAAAAGATAAGATTAACTGCCATGATTCATTGGTTATCATTATGTTTATTTAAGGTCATATTTTGTGTTGAGACAGCTGTTATTACTCATCCTTTGTTTTATTTTGTTACCTGTTTCACCGATCTCTACGGCTAAAGCCACTGCGAGCGAAGTTAAAGGAGCGCTCTGTATTGTTCGCGCTGATGACAAGTTAGTGCTAGTTCATGAAGTATTAACGGATAAGATTTCTCTACCTGGCGGAACCATTATTGATGGTGAGTCTCCACAAGTTGCTGCTCAACGAGAAACGTGGGAAGAAACCGGTATAGTGGTTACGGTTGGAGAGGAGCTTGGCAGAACGGACACTGCGATTTTTTACGACTGTATATCAGACTCTGACATTATCGCTTTTTCTATGAATAACTCTTTAGGTGGAAATGAACTGCCTATTTGGTTTGCCCCTCATTATGGAGTAGAAGTTGCGTCAGCTATGCTGCTTAGCCCATCTGAATTACCATCATCTTTGTATCGTTATCCTGAGCAATGGCCACAAGTCACTCAGTTTTTTGATCAAGCTACAAAGCAATCTGTATCTTATGTGACTCAGCTGATTGAATCCGCGCCTTCATTTCGTCAGGTTGAATTGGCGTGGCTGATAGATATACAGAGTTGGGTAGGGGCGTTGTCAGAAACGAGTTACGAGGTAGCTAGTCAGATCTCGAAACTCGTTATAGATCTGACAGAACCAACGGTACTACTCTTTCTATTTCCTTTTGCCATGATGCGCTTTGGTAGCCGGTTTGTGTACCGACTTTTTTTCGCAATTAGTGCAACGTCGCTTATGGTGCTTGTCGCTCAACAAGGCTTTTCGCTACCGCGCCCACATGTCTATATACCAATGATGGAGTTAACGCACAGCTTTGGCTTTAGTTTTCCTAGCTTGCCTATCGCTGTGTGGTTTTGTGTGCTGACGTTCTTGTTTCATAGAACCCAGTATTTTGGTTTGAATGGAACAACGGCAGTCTTCGTGTTCATCACTCTTACAGTGGTGTCAGGTAAGTTTTTCCTCGGCAGTGCCTTTATTTTAGATATGTTATTTGGCGCGCTGTTAGGTAGCTTGGTGGCTTGGCATGTTCTTCGACTGGAGACAAATCAAGATGTGAACGTTGATCAAGTTCTAAGCTCAAAAGGCGTCTGGTTCATTATGACTGCGACAACAGCGGTCATCTCCGTCATCTGGCCATTACCTGTGTTTGGTCGCTGGCTAGCAATTTTAATCACTGCATCAGCGTTGGTCATGACATTTAAAGAGTCGAAAGCACATTTAGATACTCGGCAGATGATCTTTGTAACGCTGGCATTGTTGCTTGTTGATCAACTCTATTTGTACTCGGCTATTATCGTATCGTTTAGCGGTTTGTGGTCATTAGTCTTGTCGACGTTACATTATCCATTATTAATGTTGTTATTTATGCTGCTTGCAAGGAAGCTGACTTGTGAAAACCAACCGAGCAAAACGTTGCTAGATTGATGGCTGTATTTGTTATCTATTAGTATTTGAGTAAAAACAAAGCCTTGCATTACAGCAAGGCTTTTACACGTTTAGTCCACGAAAAACGCCGCTTGCCTATCTTGGACGGCTAGGGGTGTTAAACGTAAGAAGCTTAACGCAACAGACATGGCGGAAAGGGCTATGCATTGAGCACGAACTTTTCTATAGCTTTAGCGACACCGTGCTCATCATTACTTGCCGTAATGTAGTCAGCGATTTGCTTGGTTTCTTCCATTGCATTTGCCATCGCGATACCAAGGCCAGCGTATTTCAGCATGTGGTGGTCATTTTCTGCGTCACCCATACAGATAACTTCTTCCGGTTTAATTCCCAGATACTCGGCAATTGCGGCAACACCAATACCTTTGTTGCTCGCAGGGTTAAGAAACTCAAGGAAAAACGGAGCGCTTTGAACAACCGTAAACGCTTCGCGCATTTCAGCTGGCAGTGCTGCTATAACTTCTGTTAGTTTGCTTGGCTCTGCAACCATCATAGCTTTGATGATTGGATGATCGTCTTCTAGTGATTCGAAGTTCATCTCGGTGACATTTAAGCCATTTATCTTTGCTTCAATATCGGTGTAAGAGTTGTGCTCGTTGGTGATTAAACCATGAACTTGACTAAAAGCATGGACGTACGCACCTAGCTCTTCGGCTTTTCGCGCCACCAATTTTGCAGCTTTACCATCTATGATTTGCTGGTGGATGATGTCGTTTGTGCCTACGTTCTTGACCATCGAACCGTTATAGTAAAGAACAAAATCTCGATCGGAATGGATATTCAGTTCGTCGAGCTTGTCTTGCATTCCTTCTAATGGGCGACCAGAAGCGAGAACGACAGTAACGCCTGCTTCTCGAGCTCTTGCGATCGCTTGTTTGTTTTCTTCAGAAATGGCTTTATCACTATTGAGTAGCGTGCCATCCATATCTAGTGCGATCAGTTTATACATCATTTCTTACCTTAAAGTTTTTTGGGAGCTGTCAGTGAATAAGGCTTGGTTTAACGTTAACCAGAAACCTATATTCATTACGCTATGAAACTACAAAATGGTCTATTTTAACAATTAATTTTTGGTTTAAATTGACCTAGACACGCGTGTCCATTATGGTCTTCGCCTCGAAATGTTATGAGTTGAGTGAGTTCTGCGTTGTATAAGCTAAATGAGATGTTTGAAACCATCCAAGGGGAAGGGGTTTTCACTGGAGTCCCTGCTGTTTTTGTTCGGCTTCAAGAGTGTCCGGTTGGTTGCTCATGGTGCGATACCAAACAAACGTGGTATGCAGATGAGAATGATCAACGTCAAATAGGCGATATTCTGGTGAAAACGGAAGATTCTCCGACGTGGTGTGTTGCATCTGCCGAGAACATCGTAGAGCAATATCAACAGCAAGGCTTTAATGCTAAGCATATCGTGATTACTGGTGGAGAGCCTTGTATTTATGATCTGCGCCCTTTAACAAAGGCGTTTGAAGATATGGGGTGCCAATGCCAAATTGAAACCAGTGGCACATCAGAAGTGATTACTTCAGAAAATACGTGGGTGACAGTGTCACCAAAAGTAGCAATGAAAGGTAAATTACCAGTGCTTAATAGCGCATTAGAGCGGGCAAATGAGATTAAGCATCCAGTCGGCACCCAGAAAGACATCGACCACCTTGATGATCTTTTAGCAAATGCGAACGTAGCGGCTGAGACTATCATTGCACTACAACCAATTAGCCAGAAGCCTCGTGCTACGCAATTGTGTATTGATACGTGCATTGCCCGCAATTGGCGTTTGTCTGTTCAAACTCATAAATATTTGAGTATTGCTTAGACGAGAGACTCGTCATCATTCGAGGTAGCTTTTCTATCTAATTCCGGTTTCGCGAGTAATGCCGTTGGTAGCTTTGCTATCGAAACATTGTCGATATATCTAAACAATTTATAGCGTTGTAAAAGCTAAGCAGTGTTGGCTGTTGTGGTGTGGTGCTATCTTTGGTTCGACAATCGTTTCGCATTTAATTGATGCCACCAATCTGGCGGCATCAAAATGAAGCTCTGTTGGCTGGAGTTTCACGCTGAGATAAAACGTTTAGAAGCTAACGCAAAAGGTTTTATCCCAGCGCTATTACCGCTAACAAAGACTATTTGCTCGCTAAGTATTCTTCTAAGCCGCTTTGTCGCAGTAGGCACGCTGGGCATTCACCACAGCCTTTACCAACGATTCCGTTGTAACATGTTAAAGTATTGTTTTGAACAAATTCCAACATATTATGCTTATCAGCTAGAGCCCAGGTCTCGGCTTTAGTAAGCCACATTAAAGGAGTCTTAATATTGAAGGCTTTATCCATACCTAAATTGCAAGAGAGATTTAGAGAGCGAATAAAGTTGTCTCGGCAGTCAGGGTAACCACTAAAGTCTGTTTCGCAAACTCCCGTAATGATGTCTTGAATGCCAAGCTGGTAAGCATGGATACATGCGTAAGTAAGAAAGAGAATGTTTCTCCCTGGAACGAATGTATTGGGTACGTTAGCGTCGCTTAAGTCATTAGATACCGGAATGTTGTCTCTTGTCAGCGAGCTTATCGCTAACTCATTAATTGATTTTACATCCAGGACTTTGTGGCTTTTGATGTTAAGTTGCTTACCTAATTCGATAGCGATATCTATTTCATCTGAATGACGCTGGCCATAATCAAACGTTATAGCATGAACTTCATCATATGTATTTAATGCATCGATTAAGCAGGTCGTAGAGTCCTGCCCACCGGAAAAAACCACAAGTGCTTTTGTTGTAGCCATGTTGAACCCTTAGTTATGCTCTTTGATTCTTTGGTATTGATACGTATTCTTAGGCGTTTAATCCCAATTACGTACTCGACTTGTTCGTGACGATTGCGTCCGCAATCAACTGGGCTGTGCTCTCAAGCACTCTTTGCTTGTCATCATTTGACAGCTTGTGGAGATTCGCAGCAAGTTCAGCGGTGATTTCATCTTCACAAAAAAAATAGTTTAGAGGTACGTTTAGCTCATCTGCGATAAGTTTGAGCGTTTTTACGTCGGGAGTATGGCGCTCCCTTTCGTATTGATTCATCCTTGCACTTGCAGAACTATCATCCATGCCGATACGGATGCCCAGTGCTTTTTGGGATAGATTCGCTTGTTTACGCGCATGCTTAAGGCGGGCTGGGAGTGGATTATTAAACAACACTTAAAGTTCATACGAAGGACTTGGATGACTAAGATTATCTTAGTTTTTCTGATTTGTGTATACTAAGTAATGCTTAGTTATTGCCGAGGTCGCCAAGGCCGTGTCTGTATAACTAAAAAAGATTTCGTATCTTTAGGTTGATTAAGTGACGTTGAATCTACTTCTTCAAAAACTGCCGTATGAAGGAGCGGGAGGAGCGAGTAAGGGCACGAGAAACCGCAGCGATTTGTAGAGCAGAATTTGCTCTTCACATAAACGTAGTCGTCTAAGTTGAAGAGCAATATTGTTCTTGATGATCAACTATATACTTAAGTAAATAACTGTGTCGCACAATAGATCAGAGCTGCTGCTAAGCTCATATTGATGACTTTGCCATATCTCTGGAATTGCGATTGAAGTAGCTTTCCTGCAACGGCCCAGACTACGTTGCTAAGAAGTGCGATCAAAGCAAGAATGAGGCTAGTCGCTAAGATCCAGTAGATATTCTGAGTGTGGGGCAGTACGAACGTAGAAATAGAGGTAATTCCATAAAGAATGATTTTCACATTAACGAACTGCAAACCGAAACCTGTTAAGAAACTGATACCTTTAGAATTATCCGATGAAGTTTTGATCTCACTCGTAGCAAGCCCCCAAGCCAACCAAACAATATAAGCTGCTCCAATCCATGTTAGCCAAGGTGTAATCACGGGCAAGAGGCTGATCATGTTATACGTGAAAGCGCCACAAAGTAGCATCAAAACAACATAGCCACAAAACATCCCCGAAATCACTTTTGTTGAGCGTTTTAGTCCATATTGCGTCGCGATGCTGAGCGATAAAATGTTGTTTGGCCCTGGTGTAATTGAAGTAATGATTACGTAAGTAAAAAATGCGGTGTAGATGGCGGTCATCTCTATCTCTCCTGTTTTTACTGTACTATACTTCGCTACAATTGATTAAAAAATTGAATAAATTAAAACTTAGACTTTTAATTTATTGAACTGTTGGTTGTGGAGTCTAGTCATGAATCTAAAACGCTTTCTTACTTTTAAAGCTATTGTTGAAGAAGGATCGTTTCTAAAAGCGTCACAGAAGCTTTATTGCACGCAATCAACCGTCACCTTTCAAATCAAGCAGTTGGAACAAGATCTGTCTCTGCAGCTGTTCGAAAAAATAGGGCGTAAGATGGTTTTGACTCAAGCGGGAGAAAAGATACTGCCTTACGTCTATGAACTGTCGCGAGTGATGGAAAATATTGAGGGAACAGCACAGCAAGAAAACTCGGAGCCGACCGGTGAATTGAAAGTGCTGGTTGCTGAGACTCAACTTGCTTATAAGATGGCTAATGTTTTAAAAGAGTTCAGGATCAGAGCGCCCAATGTCAGACTCTCTCTGCAATCACAAAATTGCTATCAGATTCGAGATGAGTTGATAGCGGATAAAGCTGATTTAGGTGTGTTTTATCGAGTAGGTAATGACGATACGCTCAAGGTCCACGAGTTTGAGCACGAGCCACTGGTATTGGTTGCTTCACCGCTTTTAAAAGGGCTAGATTTAAAGAAGAGAGAGCAACATATTGATTTAGGGTTTATAAGCAATGGCCCTAAGTGCCTTTTTCGACGGATGTTTGAGAGCATTATTCAGGAGCGTGATATTAGCATCGACAACATGATCGAACTTAGCAGTATTAATACGATCAAAAATTGCGTTGAGAGTAATATTGGTATCTCTTACTTACCTCGTTTTACGGTTGAAAAAGAGTTGCAAGAGGGCAGTTTACAAGAGCTTGAGTTCACCGAATTTTCACAGATGATCAAGCCACTCTGCGCTTATCATGCTGGGAAGTGTGTGACGCCGGCGATGGAAGTCTTTATTGATTGTATGCGTAACGAGTATGAACGGCTTTCTTCTCAGAGTCGGTGATCTTTAATATGTTCTATCTGATATAGTTTCGTTTTTACTCCTTTTTATTTTTTAAGTGGCTACTTCTAATTTATTGATTTTTATTGCTTTGTTTTGAATCCGACTGTTGTGGGATGATAAATGGGATCTGATGTGAAGAGCTATTTATTGACGGAAAGAGATAAGATATAAAAACGACGGCGTGTGATAACTAGATTAGATTACATAATTAACAGTGTAATAAATGCCATTCTTTATGGATTATTTTCAACGAGACTTAATTGTTACGGTTCGTTATTATTAACTCGTTAACGCATCCATTGCTAGGAAGTTAACTTACGCATATTGTTTTTTTCATCATTTGCAGCAAATATAATTTGCTGCTTTTTTTTAACCAAAAAAGTTCAAAGCTTGAACTACAAGCTATGAACTTTTATTTATACTTAGTGGTTTTCTACTTTAATAAGTAAAACACCGTTTAAAAGTATCGCGTAACCTAGTAACTCTAAGCTTTCTTCGACCAAGTTTTTCACGTCTCTATTGTATGAGTTCCCCATAAACTCGACCCAAAAATCACCATACCCTGCAAAGCGTGAGAATAAGAAAACAATGAAAAAGCCAATCGTTAATGTCGTGAAGCTAGAATGAGAAATGAAAAATTTGACCTCATTTTTTATGTTAACTATGTTATTAAAACAAAAATAACAGACCGAGACTATTATAATCCAAGCAGGGTACTTCCATGAACCGTGAGAGAAATACTGCTCTATGTGGTAGTCCATTTCTCTAACGAATATAACCATAAAAAATGAAGACATTATTACTAATATGTGTTTGAGTTCAAGATATTCCTTAGATTTATACAAACACATTAACGATGAAAAAAGCACAAATGCTATTTGAGTCATTTCTATAAGAGAGTTCTCCGATGTGCTTTTGTCCATTTGTACGCTAAAATAAATCGTTGCTAACGTATAAATAACCAAAAAAATAAGATAAGATATTTTATATACTAACAAACTAGTGACCGAGGTGTGTTTTTCTTTAATATACATCGTAACTTGTATAGGTGATGGATTTGTTAGTATTATAAACCAAGAATGTTTTATATTTAGTGAATTAAGCGCCATTTAGAATGGAACTTAATTCACCTAACATTAAACTTCGTTGAATCTTAAATTCTTTATGGTTTAACTTGTTGATTTTATTTGATTTTTTCTGTTAATTTTGGTTAAATAGAATCGCCTAGCTTTTATTGAAATGCTTTTCCCATATTGGTGGTATGCCAATTTCTTCTTGAACGATATCAATGAATGCCCTAACCAATGGTGATTGCTGACGGTGTGAGTACATAGCATAAATATCACCAAAATCTTGAGTTTCATATTCTGGTAAAAGTTGAACTAAATTAGAATACTCTAGGTTGTTAGGAAGCATAAATTGACCTATAAGTGCTGCGCCCAGACCTGACTTTACGCTTTCAATTATTAGCTCAGCTTCATTTACCATATATGACCCTGATATTGGGTATGTATCTAAACCATCTGATTTTTCTTTGTCGTAGAATTTAAGTTTGTCGACAATAAAATTACCATTTGAATAAATAATAAAAGGTAGCTTAACTAACTCATCAGGCGTTTCTGGGTTACCATGTTTTTCAATTAAGTTTCGAGAAGCAATGATTGCAGTCGTATTTTTTGCTAATTTTCTTGCTACCATTGATGAGTCCCTCATAGGTCCGATTCGAAAAGCAATATCAAAATTACTTCTAATCACGTCTACATGAAGATCATCTAGCATTAGTTCAACACTTGCTTTTGGGTACTTATGTAAAAACTTCTCTATCGAAGGTTGTAGATAGAGTTTTCCAAATAATGTTGAGCTTGAAATTCGTACTTTCCCTGAAGGCTCAGTCTGAAAGTTCTCCGCTATTTGTTGAGTATCATCAAGGAGTTGAGATATTTGGTCTGCTTTTTCAACTATTTGCTGGCCGACTTGTGTTAATGAAAGAGAGCGAGTTGTTCTGTTTAATAGCCTAACGCCTAAGTGCTCTTCTAACTGCTTGATGTGTTTAGATAAAACAGAGCGGTCGATATTCATCCCATCTGCTGCTTTTGCAAAAGATCCAGCTTTAGAGACTTCTAAAAGCAGGTGTAGTTTATTTGCTAAATCCACAATGTTTATCCAAGTTAGATATTAGCGTATTAGTTTCATGTATAACTACTGCTCTGTCTAGAAATTATTAATATACTTAATAACCAAAAGAAAAGGGAGCAATAGCTCCCTTTAGTATGAATTTAAATGAGTATTTATATTATGGTTATAGTGTTTGACGTTTTTTGTTTCGACTCACTAACATGTAAAAAACAGGTGTGAGTAGTAATCCAAATACCGTTACGCCTACCATACCCGAGAATACGGCAATACCCATTGCTTGTCGCATTTCCGCTCCGGCCCCTGTACCAATCATTAATGGAATAACACCAGCGGTAAATGCAATTGATGTCATTAGAATCGGTCGAAGACGTAAACGACATGCTTCCAAAATCGCTGATAAGGTATCTTGGCCATTGTCTTTAAGTTCTTTAGCGAACTCCACCATCAAGATGGCATTTTTACACGCTAGAGCCACAAGGACAATCAAAGCAATTTGTGTGAATATATTGTTGTCACCACCAATGAACCAAACACCTGCTAGTGCAGAAAAAATGGTCATAGGAACGATCAAAATGATAGCGAATGGCAGTTTTAAACTCTCGTACTGCGAAGCTAGCACCATGAAAACTAACAAGACAACAAGTGGGAATATATACACCATCGTGTTACCAGCCAAAATCTGCTGGTAGGTTACATCAGTCCATTCATAAACCATTCCCTCTGCTAGGTTTTGATCCAGTACTTCCTCAATAGCCGTTTGGGCTTGATCTGAACTGTAACCAAAAGCAGGACTGCCGTTTAGTTCTGCACTAGGGTAGCCGTTATAGTGCATCACGCGGTCAGGCCCAATCGTGGGTATGATCTCCAGTACAGCGCCGAGAGGAACCATTTGTCCGGCAGCATTTCTTACTTTGTAGTTAAGTATTTGGTCAGGTTCGAGACGATAGTTCATGTCTGCCTGGGCATTCACTTTGTATGTTCTACCAAACATATTGAAGTCATTGACGTATAATGATCCTAAATAAACTTGAAGCGCATCAAAAACCTGCTCTAGAGGAACACCTTGCAGCATCGCTTGTTCACGATCTATTTGGATGTCCATCTGCGGCACTTGTATACGAAATGTGGAATATAATCCCATCAGCTCGGGTCTTGTTGATGCCTCACTTATTACCAAGTTCAATTGCTTGAAGAGCTCATCAAACCCCTTGTTCGCACGGTCTTCGATTTGAAGTTTAAAGCCGCCAGTAGAGCCAAGTCCTTGGATTGGTGGTGGTGGAAAAATCGCAACGAAGGCTTCATCAATGATTGAAAAGCTCTTATTCAAAGATGCAACAATCGCATTTGCTCCGAGAGTTGGATCATTTCGTTTATCGAAGTCCTCAAGCGTAACAAAAACGATGCCACTATTCGGACTGTTAGTAAAACCATTGACCGATAAGCCTGGGAAAGAAATGGTTTGTGCTACGCCAGGTGTTGCCAGCGCGAGGTTTTCCATTTCTTTAATAACGGACTCTGTTCGATCTAAACTTGCTGCATCTGGAAGTTGGGCGATCGCAACTAAATACTGCTTATCTTGTTGAGGAATGAATCCTCCAGGAACAGCTTTGAATAGAGAAACCGTTCCCCCGAGTAACGCAATGTATACCACCACAACAACAAGGCTAAAGCGAATCAGCTTCTTGACCAGAGCTTGATATTGGTTCGAGCTATACTCAAAAATTCTATTGAATGGCGCAAAAACATACTTACCAAAAACCGCATCCAAGAGCTTGGTTAGCCGATCGGGTTTTGCGTTCTTATCTTGTAATAGCAGTGCTGATAAAGCAGGCGATAACGTCAACGAGTTAATTGCTGAAATAATCGTCGAGATCGTAATTGTTAGTGCGAACTGCTTATAAAACTGACCGGATAACCCTGTAATAAAGGTCGTCGGGATGAACACCGCACATAACACTAAAGCAATTGCAATAATTGGCCCGGTAACTTCGGTCATTGCTTGTTTCGTTGCTTCTAGTGGTGCAAGTCCATTATGGATGTTCCGTTCCACGTTTTCGACGACGACAATGGCGTCATCGACGACGATGCCTATGGCGAGAACAAGCCCAAACAACGAAAGCGTGTTAATCGATACTCCAAGCATTTGCATTACGGCGAACGTACCGATTAATGAAACAGGCACCGCAATGATAGGGATGATAGACGCGCGCCATGTTTGCAAAAACAAAATGACTACGACAACAACTAGTACAATTGCCTCTAGCAGAGTATGAACTACCGCGTCTATCGATCCACGAACAAAGACGGTCGGGTCGTAGGCTATTTCATATGAAACTCCAGCTGGAAAGGCTGCTTGTAAACGGTCCATGGTTGAACGAACCTGATTAGATAGCTCAATAGCATTAGCACCAGGGCGTTGGAATACGGGCATCGCCACCGCTGGTTTACCATTTAACAAGGCGCGCAGTGCATAAGAGTTTTGACCTAGCTCTACGCGTGCAACGTCTTTAAGACGTGTCAAAGCCCCTGTTTCGTCAACTTTTACTACAATGTCGTTGAATTCATCAATATTCTCCAAGCGGCCTTTTACGTTCAACAAAACTTGGAATTGGTTTTCATTAGCGGCTGGTTGCGCACCTAATGAGCCTGCTGCCACCTGTTGGTTTTGAGATCGGACGGCGGAGACAACGTCCATTACGGTTAGATTTCTAGAAGCGAGCTCATCTGGATTTAACCACAAGCGCATTGAGTACTCGTCACCACCGAAAAGGCGCACATCACCAACGCCTCCGAGCCGAGCTATCTCATCTTTCAAGTTTAAATTAGCGTAGTTAGCTAAATAACTGACTTCACGGCTAGAATCTGGAGAATATATATGCACAACCATGGTGAGATCAGGAGAGGCTTTTTCGGCAACAACTCCTAACCGTTGGACGGCTTCTGGTAACCGGGGCAAAGCTGTAGTGACGCGATTTTGAATTTGAACCTGAGCTTTGTCCAAGTCCGTACCTAAAGCAAAGGTTACGGTCAATGTCATTCTGCCGTCACTGGTTGCCTGTGAAAACATATATAACATGTTTTCTGTACCATTAATTTCTTGCTCCAGAGGCGTAGCAACTGTTTCTGCGATTACTTTTGGGTTCGCACCAGGATAGTTTGCTGTAACTACTACTGTAGGAGGGACAACCTCTGGATATTCACTCACAGGCAACTGCAAAAGTGAAATTGCGCCTACTATTAATATCAATAGCGATAACATAGAGGCAAATATGGGTCTTTGAATAAAAAAGTGTGCAAATTTCATTCGGTTGTCTTCTTAGTCTTGAGCTAAACGTTTGTTTGGCAACGATGTTGAGTTTGAAGCCATAATCAATGAAGTATTGCTAATATCTAGCGTGACATTTTTTGGTGTGACTTTGCTATTTGGGCCAACTTTTGCTGGGCCATTTACCGCAATAATTGAGTCGGCGTTCAAGCCATTCTCGATAGCACGAAATGTTCCGTAACGTTCGCCTAAGGTTACGATGCTGTATTGCAACGTATTCTCTTCATTGAGTGTTAATACAAAGCGGTTTTCTAGATCTGTGCCAATAGAACGCTCTGGAACGAGAACTCGTTCAACTGGTTTGGTTGTTGATATCTGAACTCGGCCAAACGATCCCACTTTTAAGTTTGATTTTGTTGCATCGAATACCGCTCGAACCTGCAAAGTACCGGTGTTTTCGTTGATGGAGTTGTCGACAAAGTCAACGCGTCCAAAAAACACCTGCCCATTTTGTCCAGATAGTTCAAGACGAGTAGGTAAGTTAGAGTCGGCATTGATTGTCGAGAAGTAACGGTTCCAAGTTCGCTCATCGACATCAAAGTATGCATATACCTGATCGTTAGAGACAATGTTTGATATAACGCTTTGATTTGCGTTTACATTGTTTCCTTTAGTAATGAATGCTCTTGAAATAGTGCCGCTAATAGGGGCATATATCTTCGTAAACTCAAGATCTAACTTTGCGGATTCTAACTGAGCACGCAAGGCCATTAGTTCTGCAGAGCGTTGCTTTACTGCGGTATCTCGGGCCTCTGCTTGTTCCGCTGAGATGGCTTTTCGCTTAACCAGTTGGGCGGCTCTCTTTTGTTCGTTTGCTGCTTGCTCTAGCGCAGCTCGAGCACTCTTAACTTGCGCTTCAAGTCGTGAGACCTGAGCTTTGAAGGTTCGATCATCAAGAGTGACGAGTAAGTCACCTTTGTTGACACTCTGTCCGTCTTTGAATTCTACCGTTTCAATAACTCCGGAAACGCGTGGCATTAAAGAAACTTTCTCTGGGGCTTGAAGCCTTGTTGTAAAGGTGAACCACGATTGAACGGGCTCATAGATGACTTTGGAGACGTCTATCGTAGGTAAGGGAGTATTAGGTTGTTTGGTTATCTCTTCGTCTGCACAAGCAGCTAAAACGGATAAAAGGCCAATGCCGAAAACTTTCTTTAACATTTGTCGCGCCCTAAATGATTCTGTTCATACTAAAAGGAACGGCATTGTATTCATTGTACCTATGGGTAAATAGGCCCTCAGCGAACATAGAGTAGTGATAAAAATGCACGATTAAATATTGGTCAAAATGCTCACTTTTTGGTTTGAAAAAGGTCAGTTTAGGGTTTTAAAGACGTGGAGTATTGTTAAATGTAATAAGCCATAATAGATAGGAATAACTAAACAGAAGCTAAAGATAGCGACGAAAATTAAAGCGTTTTTAATTCGTGCATTATTTGCAATTCACTGATGCAATTTGAACCATAAAAAATTGAAATTAATTTTGTAAAATCCATTTCCCATCACATAAAGAATAAAAACTAAATAAGGAATTGTGCAGTGGATCTCGCAAGCCAACTTGAATTACTACTGGATGTCTCTGAATACGGAACTTTTGCTAAGGCTGCTGACAGAAATCATATAGATCGTTCAGCTTTGTCAAAACAGATCAAAAAGCTAGAGGATGAATTGGGCTTACGGCTGTTAAACCGTTCCACGCGTTCGCTATCCCTGACCAATGCAGGTGTTGAGATGGTGGCGCAAGCCAAGAAAGTAAGAGAGGTTCTAACCGAAACTCGTAGTATTGCTGCTACATTTCAGGATGAACCGAAGGGTAACTTGAAAATATCAAGCTCCACTTTCTTTGGCAGAGCATACTTAAATCAGGCAGTTAAAGAGTTTATAAAACAGTACCCAAACATTACTGTAGAGCTGCTGCTCGATGATAATCGAGTCGACGTTATCCACGAAGGTTTTGATGTTGTGTTTCGTATCGGACCAATCCGAGAGTCCAACATGATAGTGCGTAAGTTGGCAAGCAATAATATGGCACTGGTTGCATCGAAGAGTTTTATTGACAAGTATGGAGCCCCGAGCTCTCCAGAAGAGCTTATAAAAATGCCAGCAGTAATATACTCTAATGCTAACTTTAAGGCGGATAAACTACGTATAGCGCCAAGCCAGTCATCAAGCGACGTTAGAACGTATAATATCAACGGGCAGTACTTCGTGAATGAAACTGAGTTAATGCTCGATGCCGTAAAATCTGATATAGGGTATGCTTTAATAGGGCAGTTCTTTCTTCAGGAGAGTTTGAGTAAACAAGATCTTGTCCAGTTGCTTCCTGATTATAATCTTCCCGCAATAGGGGAAATATATGCAATGTATACTCACCGAAATCAACAACCATTAGCCAAACTATTCATTGATACTGTTCAAAAAATAATAGGGACGCCTCCTGTTTGGATGGATTATCTCAACTAATATGAGTACTAGGACATAATGTTTTAGATTGAGGGCTTGTTTATATTTATCCATAGAATATGGTTGAATTTGCACTTTAAAAATAATTGCCACTGTTCATAATTTCACTCGATTCAAACAACACAAGTAGTGGTAATTAAATGAAAATGACAAGAACGTCGATCGCAATCGCAGCACTTTTCTCTGCAAGTGCTGCAAATTCAGCCATAGTTTATGAAGATCAAGAATCAGTGTTAAATATTCATGGCCGAGCGCAAGGGATGTATTATTTCTCTGATGATAAAAATGCTGACGGAGATAATAGCTACATTCGTGTAGGACTTTCAGGTGAGTCTAAAATAAATGAAGATCTTTATGCCTTCGGCTTATATGAGTTGGAATTTAAGTCTAATCGCAGAGATGCTGATGAGATTGAAGATGATGAATTTGATATCCGAAAAGGCTATGTAGGAGTTGGTGCAGATTACGGAACAGTAAGTTATGGACGTCAATACGGTGCGGTCACTTTAGTATCTGATTACACGGATATTTTCCCGGAGTTTGGTAATGAAGCTGCTGGCGTAAGTGCGGATCTATATGGTACCGGTCGCTCCGATTCAGTATTTAAGCTAACGACAAGCTATGAAGGTTTGAATATTCATGTTAGCTATCAGGCTGAAAACGATGAAGTGTCAACAGATGCAGCCTCTTATGGTGCGGCGGCGGACTACAAGTTGCCATATGGCTTCAAAGTTGCGCTTGGTTACAACGAAGGTGAAGGGCAATCGGGTGCAGAAGATGCAGAGCTGCTAACGGGTGCTATTGCATTTGAATACGACAAGTTTTATGCCTCTGTTTTATACAGTGATGGTGAAAACTGGGCTAAAGATGGTTCTGAAAGTAATATTGATTACACCGGTATTGAAGCAGTTGCCACTTATGAAGTAACAGATAAGCTTTGGGCACTAGTTGGCTATAACAATCTAGAGCGTGATGATGAAGATGTCGTCGATTACTACTCACTAGGTGCAGAGTACGATTTGACTTCTAATTTTAAAGCACTAGCAGAATACAGAATTACAGATGTAGACAATGAAGACGATATTCTTGCAATAGCTGCGAGATATTCATTCTAAAAAATTAATAAATATAAAAAGCCTGAAACTATTTTCAGGCTTTTTATTTATCGGTGTAATTTTATAAGTGCTGATTTTCATCCATATATAATGGATTATATTGATCGTTACTTGTTAAAGTGTTTTGGATATAATTGTTTTGTTAGCTAGTCCACTGCTAGTTTTCATTTTCATATTTTTTGAATGATGATTTTTTCTTTGGCAACAAGAAGTATCTTGTTGCCTTTTTTTTACGTCTTATGGTTAATTAAAACAAAAAGAGTTTTTTTATATATTGCTATAAACGAGAAAAATATAACGAAAATTGTCAATCTTAGGTTGAGTTAATCTTCATAAAAAAGTGAACTCAATTTCAAGGGTCTTTTTCATTTAAGTGATGTGGAATCCATATGGCGAACCAAGTGAATGATAAAGCGCCAAACGACGAAATGTATCTCAATGAAGATTGGAAAAATTATTTTTATGTAAACGATAGAGGTAGGGATTGATACTGTTTATGTAAGGAGAGAGCGATTTATGAAAAGCAGTCGTTTCAATATGATTAGACACCTTTACTTTCTTAAAATAGGAAGGGCTCTAAGAAAGTAAAGGTGCAGATGATTTTTTAGTTTTTACCGCCGTCACTTGTTCTGAAGTGATAATCGAAGTTTATGATTGCACGATATTTAACTTCATCACGGTTAAGTGCGTATTCTTCAACTCTCACTTTACTATCATCGATTGCAATATCACGAGGGAAACCGCTTCCAATGATGTTTAGACGATTTCTAAGTTCATGTTTTGATAGCGTTTGGTATTCATCGACAAGATCAAACGCAGAGCTATAAGCGGCATCTTTTGTCGTAAAGTCATTGAGAACAACTTTGTTTGTAGAGTGTTCGACATGAATACCAGCAGTAGCAGATAAACTGAATAATAATAGTGATGAGAGCGTCATTAGTTTTTTCATATAGTCACCTTTTTATTTGTATTACAAAGTCAAGATGTCCAACGAATCCTTGTTAATATCTCTCGACAAAGGTGATAGTGCCATTATAGAAATGTGCTGTACATCACATTTGTGACCATTAACTATGGAAGAATTGTCAACAATAAAACTCAAGCACTTTTGACATTACGGTCAATGTGAAAAAGCGAATATCTGTATGGTTTCGTTATTAATTAAACCACTCTCGGAAACGCTGACTATTCAGTCAAAGCGTATGTTTCTTGTCGTTATAGTGACCTGCCTACAACTTAATCACTTAATGCATGCAATTCAATTGCAATGGCTTGGTATAGATTTTCATTCAGATCTTCCAGCTTAGTAACGATCCTACAAATTCTAGTGATTAAAAAGTCATTGTTTGTGGTTTTTTATTCTATTGTCGTGTATAAAAAAACTTTACAACAAATGATAAAGGAATATCCATGAAAAAGTTATTGTGTTTTGCTGCACTGGGGTTAGCTGTTTCGACGACGGTTAATGCAGACCCAATTTTAGACGACATCAAAAGTACAGGGGAGCTAAAAGTCTGCTTTGATTCTGGGTATATGCCTTTTGAAATGACAGCAAAAAATGGGCAGTACATCGGGTTTGATATCGATTTGGGTAAGCAAATGGCGCGTGCCATGGATGTTAAGTTTGTGCCGGTAAACACTTCATGGGATGGCATTATCCCAACACTGTTGACTGGTAAGTGTCACATGATTATGGGCGGGATGACTATCACACCTATGCGAAATACTCAGGTGAATTTCGCTGATCCCTATGTGGTTATTGGTCAATCTATTCTCGTAGATCTCAAGCATGAAGGTAAAGTGTCTAGTTACCGTGATCTCAATAGTCCAGATTATGTTGTTGCAACTAAGCTTGGGACAACGGGTGAGCAAGCGGTAAAACGATACCTTCCGAAAGCTAAGATAAATCTATACGAAACTCAGTCTGAAGCGGTACTTGAGGTTGCCAACGGAAAGGTAGATGCGTTTGTTTATGACTTTCCTTACAACTCTATTTATGTGGCGGAAAACAAAGGGCAGTTAATGCACTTGGCTAAACCGTTTACTTACGAGCCTTTGGGTTGGGCTGTGCCGCAAGGAAATCCAGATACGCTTAACTTCTTAAACAACTATTTACGTCAAATTAAGGGCGATGGAACTTACGATCGCATTTACGATAAGTGGTTTAACGACGATAAATGGTTAAAGCAAGTTAAGTAATCATTTTGTTATTGTAGAGGAGCGGTTAGCTTCTGGCTCGGTTCATCGCCAACCAAACGGTTCGTGCTGTGAAGCTAACGCTTTTCTTTATTCAAATACCCAACCAACTTTAATCAAAGTCATTCTCGGAATCACATGCAAAATAACTTTAAATCCCTATTGTGGAACGCTGTTTTTGTTCTTGTTTTGCTATCAATTTGCGGTCTTGTCTATCTGTCAGGTAAGCGAATCGATTACAGCTGGAATTGGGAGCGTGTCCTTCCTTATATTGCCACTAACGCTGCTTCATCCATTACCGCGCCTGTCGATGGGAACATCATTCTCGACGAGAATAACCAACTGGCTCTGGAGAGTATTCATGGTGATATTGTTCTTGAACTAAGCCAATATAAGTCTGTCGACGTCTATGAAGGTGATCTTATTTTTGAAGGAGATACCTTAGCAACTATAAAAGAGTGGCGCTCTGGCCCAATTTTAGATGGTGTTGTGACGACCATTAAAATCTCACTCTGGTCACTTATCATTGCTCTAGCGTTGGGCTTAGTTGTCGGACTAATGCGCATATCCAGCAATCCGGCATTAAAAAAGCTGGCGCTTGTGTATGTCGAGGTCATTCGTGGAACGCCTCTTTTAGTACAGATTTTTATCGTTTACTTCTTTATTGGTACTGTGCTTGACCTTGAGCGTTTTACTGCGGGAGTGATAGCGCTCTCCGTGTTTACCGCCGCTTACGTCGCAGAAATTGTGCGGTCAGGAATCCAGTCAATCCCAAGAGGACAAATGGAAGCGGCGCGTTCACTAGGAATGAATTATCCCAAAGCGATGATTTATGTCATTTTACCTCAAGCGTTTAAGCAGACATTACCTCCCTTAGCCGGGCAGTTTATCAACCTGATAAAAGATTCCTCACTTGTCTCCGTGATTTCGATTACTGATCTGACAAAAGCGGGCAGGGAAGTCGTAAGTGGTAGTTTTGCCCCATTTGAAGTTTGGTTTACCGTAGCGGCCCTTTATTTGCTTCTGACTAGTACCTTATCTTGGGCAATACAAACGTTAGAAAAGAAATTGGCAGCAAGTGATTAATGGTGGAGTCATTAATGGAATACATTATTTCAGCAAAAACAATTAATAAAATTTACCCTAATGGCTGCCATGCGCTCAAGGACGTATCGGTAAATGTAGAAAAAGGGGAAGTGATTGTCATCGTAGGACCGTCAGGTTCTGGTAAGTCAACATTCTTACGGACGATCAATCAATTAGAGACAATAAATAGTGGGTCTATAATCGTAGATGGTATCGATATGTACCACAAATCTACGGATATCAATAAACTACGCGCTGATGTGGGCATGGTATTTCAAGGCTTCAACCT
The DNA here is from genome assembly GCF_033338695.1 of Vibrio sp. Vb1166. Classification (NCBI taxonomy): domain Bacteria; kingdom Pseudomonadati; phylum Pseudomonadota; class Gammaproteobacteria; order Vibrionales; family Vibrionaceae; genus Vibrio; species Vibrio sp. Vb1166. The sequence goes on from NZ_JAWOTE010000009.1 coordinate 137,381, forward strand.
TTTTCCACATAAAACGGCGATAGAGAACGTCATGTTAGCACCTTTAAAGGTTTCTAAACGTGACCCTGAATCGGTGAAGAAAGAAGCAAAAGATTTGCTTTATAAAGTCGGTCTGTCGGAGAGAATGGATAATTATCCTAATCATTTATCAGGCGGACAGCAACAGCGCGTCGCAATCGCTCGTGCGTTAGCAATGAAGCCCAACATTATGTTGTTTGACGAACCCACATCAGCACTAGATCCTGAAATGGTTGGAGAAGTTCTTGATGTGATGAAAGATTTGGCCAAGGACGGAATGACGATGGTCGTGGTTACTCATGAAATGGGTTTCGCAAAAGAGGTCGCTGATAGGGTGTTGTTTATGGAAGATGGTGAGCTTTTGGTTTCTGACTCTCCTGAGCGATTTTTTGATAACCCCACCAACCCTAGATTGCAGAAGTTTTTATCTAAAGTCTTATAATAAAAAGAAAATTTGATTGAGGGCGAGTCCCTCAATCACTTCATGCACTATTGTGGCTCGTAACGCCCGCCTCGCCGAGAGACATAGATAATGGGCTTTTTACTCGAAGTTAATGGCGATAACATTATCTTGGTCCGAATGAAAGGTCTGGTAAATACTAGAGTGTTTAATCAGCCATTAAGTTTTGTTCACTTTAAACATAACAATTTCATTTTGAATTGATAAAAATTGTGTTTGAATAGAGCTTATGGATGTTTGGCGGTATGGATGTCTAAATGAAGAAAGTAACAATTTTAGATGGTGGCATGGGGCGAGAGTTAAAACGTATTGGCGCCCCTTTTTCTCAGCCGCTTTGGAGTGCACAAGCGCTAATTGAATCACCACAATATGTAAAAATGGCCCATGAGAATTTCATAGACGCTGGCGCTGAGATTATCACTGTTAACAGTTATGCATGTGTTCCATTTCACTTAGGAGAGGAACTCTATGCGAAGCGAGGGATTGAGTTAGCAAAATCTGCAGCCAAAATTGCCAGAGATGTAGTCACCAGCTCTAACGATAGAGTGCTCGTTGCGGGTTCTCTTCCTCCTGTAATGGGGTCTTACAGGCCTGAATTATTCGAGCCGAAAAGGGCACTGGAAGTGGCTTCTGAGTTATTTGAAGCTCAAGATCAATATGTTGATATTTGGTTAGCTGAGACCGTGTCTAGCCTCGCTGAAGTTGAAGTTCTATCAATAATTTTAGCCAAAACAGATAAGCCCAATTATCTTGCTTTCACCTTAATGGATGAGCCTAACTCTTTGCCTCGCCTTCGCTCAGGGGAATCTCTTAAAGTCGCGGTTAATACGCTGTTGAAAACAAATGTTTCAGGTATCTTTTTCAATTGCTCTATTCCTGAAGTTGTCGAGCAAGCGATCATAGATACACAAGCAGTATTGAGTGAGTCAGGTAGAGAATTGACGATAGGTGTTTTCGCAAATAGCTTTGCTCCGATAAAGCAAGCGCACCAAGCCAACGAGACCATTCAGGAAGTTCGTCATTTCTCTCCGACTGAATATCTTGAGTATGCTAAAAAGTGGCATGCGCAGGGAGCAAGCATTATTGGTGGTTGCTGTGGGATTGAACCACGTCATATTAAATTGCTAGCGACTTGGAGAGACACTCTCGAAAACGCCTAATTTTGGTGAAGCGCAGGGAAGTATGGCAAGAGGTTTTGTTTTTCATTCATCGTTATAGACAAAATAAAGGTCTTTCATATCTGGCAAAGTAACAAGATGCTTTAACTTGCTCATTACTTTGCCAGTTTGCCTCGAGATCTTTATTAATTATTTTTGGTTCAGATTAACGACAATCTTTCCAACTGTTCTCTGATTTCGCATGTCCAAGAGTGCGTTACCTACATCCTCTAAGCCGATGATCTTCAGTTTCGGTACTTCCAATTCTCCATTTTCTAATAGCTCAGACACTTCCTTTCCGGCATTAACGATACTTGCAAACCCTCTCTCGCCAAAGACATGACCAGAGCCCAAACTTATTTGGTGGAAGCCCAAGCCTTTTAAGAAGGCATCTGGATATTGAGAAGGGTCGACAGTCTTGACGAGCTCCACCATTTCTCCCTCAAAGGTTAACACCGAGGCTGCAATTCGGTCGTTATCACCGCCTACACAATCGAGTGCAACCTCAACGCCATGATTTCCGGTAATGTCCATTACTCGTTGAACTACATCTTCATGATGATAATCAATCGTATGGGTTGCTCCTAACGAGGACAAATATGCGTGATTAGCTTCTGAACTAGTAGCAATGATCTGTTCAACACCAAATGTCTTTGCTAGCTGAATAGCAAAGCTTCCAACGCCGCCAGCACCTCCGGCGATAAAAATGCTGCTTCGATTTGAAATATCGAGCTTGTCTACCAAAGCGCGATATGCGGTCCAGGCTGCGCAAGGTGTAGATGCTGCTACTTCAACCGGAACCTGAGGGTGCTTTATAAGCGTTCTTGAATCATGGATAGCAAATTCAGCGAATCCTCCGTGATGGCGTCTCATGTTTCCGTGATACAACACTTTATCGCCAACCTTCCAATCAACGACCGCATCGCCTACAGAGACTATTTCTCCTGATACGTCTAACCCGCCAACAAAATTGTTATCCATGTTAGTGACCATGTCTGACCAATAATGAATTTTTGCATCGACAGGATTCAAACCAACAGCGTTAACTTTAACCAATACATCAAATTGGGTTTCTAGTTTTGGTGTAGGTAATTCGGATAAAGAGAAAGTATCGTTATCTCGTTGGTAAGTTATCGCTCTCATAGGTTTTCCTTATTATTAAGAATGGTCGAAAGTCATACTAACTCAGAGGGTGCTGCTGCAATAATTATGGTTTTTTCTTATTTTGATAATTTTAGGTTATGTTTGATAAAAAGGATTCGAGATGCTCTGAAATTATCATAGACAACCAGTCTGCATAGCTAACGACATGTAACTTTATGATAAGTAATGACTAGTTTTATTATTCCATTTTTATGGAAATATTCTGTTGATTTTTTGTTTTGTGATTCTATAATTCCAGAAATATCAAAATAAAGACTTGTCTATCAGGTAAGCTTGTTAGCGAAAAATGACGAGGAGAGTAAATGTGAATACAGAAATTATAACTATGGCTAAAGAAGCGCTGGATATGTTTGCGTTTCTAGCAACCGAACTTATCATCTTATTTCTGGCAATTAGCTACATTGTCGGTGTGTTGCAAGATTTTCTAACGCCAGAAAAAATTCAATCTATTCTCAGCTCGAAAAAGGGTAAAGGTTACTTCATTGCTGCGTTGCTAGGTTCGATTACGCCTTTCTGTTCGTGTTCGACCATTCCTTTCTTAAAAGGCTTGTTGCGTGCAAGAGCTGGTTTTGGACCTATGATGGTGTTCTTATTTGCAAGCCCGTTGCTTAACCCAGTGATTATTGGTTTGTTTGTGGTGACTTTTGGTTGGAAAGTTGCGGTATTTTACTTTGCTATCGCGATGTCAGTATCAGTGGTAGCAGGCTATGTACTTGAAAAACTAGGGTTTGAACGTTACGTCAAACCAGAAGCATATCAAGCGGTAGGTTCTTCTTCGTGCGGTACTTCTTGTGGCGATTCAAGCAAGAAAAAAGAAGAAGCGAGACCAGCATCAATCTGTGGTACCAGCGCCTGCAATGAACCTACGCCAGTTGCGGCGAAAACATCTTGTTGTGGTGATGCACCAAAACCTGAACCTAAAGTGGAAGTGTCTTGCTGCTCATCAGACGGTAGTGCAACAGCGACAGTCTTGGAAGAGAAAGAACCTAGCCGCTGGGCACGTATTTGGCAATCAACTTGGAAAGACTTTAAGCAAGTGTTCCCTTATCTCATGATGGGCATTGCGATTGGTTCATTTATCTATGGCTTCATCCCGACGGAGTTCATTGCGGAGTTCGCTGGTGAAGCGAAGTGGTACGCGATTCCGGTCGCAGCAATCATTGGTATTCCATTGTACATCCGTGCAGAGGCGGTCATTCCACTTAGCGCGGCACTAGTACAAAAAGGTATGGCTCTTGGATCTGTTATGGCGCTTATTATTGGTAGTGCTGGCGCAAGTCTTACAGAAGTGATTTTGTTGAAATCAATTTTTAAGAACCAAATGATCGCTGCCTTCCTAATCGTTATCTTAACGATGGCCATGGGAGCGGGTTACTTATATAGCTGGGCTTTTTTATAAAAATAACCCTCGGGCGATTGCTCGAGGGCTCTGTTTTTGTCGCCATATAGGGAAAGGGAAGTTTCCTATACCGCGCAGACTATAAAAAAATAACGAGGTTACTCGTAAATACTATAGGAGAAATACTTGCTGGCGATGGTTTTATGCTTACCGCTCTGGATCAATTTTTGTATTCCGCTATCGAGTAATGCTTTTAATTCTTTGTCTTGTTTTCTCACTGCTACGCCAATGCCACGGCCGAACCACTTTTCCTCTGTAAACGCTGGTCCAGTAAAGTGATAGCCTTTACCTTGTGCAGTTTCAAGAAAACCAGCACTTAAACCGATTGAGCCGCCAAATACAGCATCTAACCGTCCATTGAGTAGATCGGTAAATGCCTCATCGAACGTACCATAACGACGAATATCAATATCTGGATACAAGGCAGAAAGGTACTTATCACCAATTGTGGCTCTTTGAACTCCAATAGATAAACGATTTAGGCTGCCGTCATCCATGTTGATTTCTCTATCATTTTTCATTACAAAACGAGTCGGTACTTTTGCATAAGGGACGGTGAAATCGACTTTCTTTTCTCGTTCTTCTGTGATTGTCATTGCAGCAATAATCGCATCGTTCTTGCGACTAAGGAGAGAAGGGATGATGCCATCCCAATCCATTTTTGAGATAACGCACTTTACTTCTAACTCTTTGCATAACGCGTTAGCGAGGTCGACTTCAAACCCTTCTAGCTTTCCCTCTTTTGTCGTCCAGCTAAATGGGGGGTAAGCCCCTTCAACAGTGAAGCGAATTTGTTTCCACTCTTTCGCATGGCTGAAAACTGAAAATAAGCTAATAAACAATACGACTATCCATTTCATAAACGTTTCCTTGTAACTATTTGGAAACCAATGTTTAACACAAAGTAAGCAAATATCAATGGAAGTGCATATATGTGTGACCTTTCGCCCGCATTGTGTGAGCGAAAGGTTTTGCGTGTATTACAGCTTATCTTCAATAGTTACGAGGGGAACTCTCGTTGAGACAGCGTGAAGTGCAATGTTGTGAATCATTTCATCGACCGTGGTACAGCTATCCATTAAGATCGAAACATCATACTTGTCCGCAGATTTTGAAATAGCAGTATGTGTCACGCAGTTTTGTGTCATCATTCCGCATACAAGTAACTCCGTTACATTTTTGCTTGCCAATACTTCTTCTAAACGTGTTCCTTCAAAGCTATCTGCGAAGTGCTTTACCACGATTTCGGAATTCGGCGCTAAAGCAAGAACTTCTGGGTGAATATTGGCACCGTCGCTGCCTTCATTGAAGAATGGGGCAATACCCATGGCAGGGTCGGCAATATGCTGAATATGAATCACAGGAATGTCTTGCTCATTGGCTTTAGTTATTGCTCTCTTAACATTGTCTAAAGTCGATTCTGTATTCCATAAAGGAAACTTTCCTTCCGGGAAATAGTCGTTTTGCAAATCAATTACAAGTAGGGCTTTTTGAGTCATTTTCTTTTCCTTTTATTGAGGATCATTGCGGTACGAATAATATAAAGACTTTTAGCCACCTTCTTTAGAGTCTAAAATGACACAAAAGAGTCAAAAAGCGACACTTGAAGATAAATGAAAATAGCACTCGTTAATTACCCAGATAGCTCGCAAGCCTCCGTATATGGTTTAAGCGAACTCTTCGAGATGGCAAACCGTGCGGCGGCTAAATTGGGCGTTGATGTGCACTTTGAAGTAGAGATATTGGATCACTGGCCAAACACGCACTTCGATGTGAAAACAGCGGTAATGATTCCGCCTAGCGGCACTGGTCAATATTACTTAGAACCAGAGCCAGAGCTACTCGACTGGTTAAATGTCCAACATAGTAAAGGTGCGATTTTAGCCTCCGCCTGCGCCGGTACTTTTATTCTTGCTCAAACCCAGTTGTTGACCAATAAGTCTTGTACAACACACTGGGGCTTGGCTCCTTCATTAGCGAGTCAGTTTCCCGATATCCACGTAAGACAAGAAGCCATCCTTATTAACGAAGGAACGATCATTACGGCTGGGGGTATGATGTCATGGGTGGATTTAGGTTTGGAATTGGTTTCCTTATTTGCGTCACCGGCAGTAATGCGCCTGCTAGGAAAAATGTTGGTTATTGATACTGGTCCGAGAGAGCAACGCTTTTATCAACAGTTTACTCCAAACTTCCAACATGGTGATGGGGTAATTGTTCAACTACAGCACTATATAAACGATCATTATCAAGGAAAACTGAGCAATAAAGAGCTTGCAGAGTTGAGTTGTTTAACAGAAAGGACATTGCAGCGACGCTTTAAAAAGGCGACAGGTTTCAATGTTAACCAATACATACAAAGCTTAAGAGTACAAAAAGCTTGTGATTTACTTGAGTCGACAACCCTAACATTTGACGCAATATCATTTAGAGTGGGTTACCAAGATGTGAGCGCGTTCAGGAAAATATTTAATAGAATCGTAGGTTTAACACCGAAGTCGTTCAGATCTCGGTTCTGTTCATGAACGCCAGAAGTAAGATAATGTTGGTATTAAACATTTATAACTCAGAAGCAAACACCGCATATTTTTACAAGCTGGCTTAGCGTGATGAAAAGGGATAACAAGCTAAGCCAACCGTAGCGTACTCCTAATTACTGAACATTTTGTAGAATGCTTAAAGGGTTCTCAAATTACAATGACTTGTATAGGTCGTTGTTAATCACAAAAGCTATGTGATTTCCAAAACCAGTTTCCCAATATGTTGCTTGCGTGAAAATACTTCTTGCGCTTGACCTATCTGGTTCAAGGGAAATGACTCCGCGACTAAGGGACGAATTGCGTTCTGTTCGATATAGCGAACCAAGTTACCGAATACTTCTGGTGCCAAAACGGTACAACCAAATAACGCTAGGTCTTTAAGGTAAAGAGTTCTTACATCCAGCTCGACAATTGGGCCGCCTATGGCGCCGGAAACAGCGTATCTTGATCCTGGCTTTAGTACCTGAAGAAATTGTGGCCACTGCTCTCCTGCGACCAAATCAATCACTACGTCAACGCTGTTTTCTCCGAGAGTCGCTGTTAAATTTGCATCGCGAGGGATAACTTGGTTTGCTCCTAATGCCGTGATCTGTTCTTTCTTTTCTGGGCTGGCGATAGCAATGACGTATGCTCCACGCGCCTTCGCCAGTTGGATTGCGGCAGAGCCAACACCACCGGATGCCCCTGAAATCAGTACGGTATCGCTCGCTGTGACATTAGAGCGGACAAGCATGTTCTCTGCAGTTGAATAAGAACAAGGGAAGGAGGCCAAGTCGATATCCGATAAACTACTATTCACTGCATATGCATGTTTACTGTCAACAACAGTGAACTGAGCAAAGCCACCATCACATTCTGAACCGAAGTACCAAGGCAAGCTAAGTGCTTGACTGTTGAAGCGCGTAATACATGGTTCGATGAGCACGCGCTGGCCGACTCGTGATGGGCAGATATTCTCACCAACAGCGACGATGGTACCGCATACATCGGCACCTTGGATTCGAGGGAGAGATAGCGCGTCTCCTGACCAACTTGCATCCATGCTATTGGCGTCGTTTTTAGAATACCATGCTGTTCGGGTATTGATGTCGGTGTTATTGACTCCGGCGGCGGCTACTTGGATCAATACATCATCAGGCGAGGGGACTGGCACAGGTATATCATCGCGGTAACGAAGCATATCTGGCCCACCATGACCGATAAGTTGGACGCCTTTCATTACTTTCGGGATTGTGGTCATTGATTGTTCTCCTTCATTAGTTCTAGCAGAGTGTGTTCAGCGGATGCAAAGGCAGCGTGACCGAGAACCGGCCATGCGTTGGATAAACCTTCATGTAACAAGAAGAGTGTGGTTGCGAGGTCTTCTCGCTGACTTAGTTGGAGCATAAGCTGACGGACCGCCAATTTGTGTTGTTTTACTGCTTGATTAATCGATAGATTTTCTGGATAGGCTGCTAATGCATTGATGGACATGCAGCCATTCGGTGCAAACTCCTTCATCCAATCCTCGAGGCGAGTGAATAGGTGTAATACAGCCGGTGTTCCATTGGCAGGGGCGTCTTCGAGCAAAAAACTCAAATACCTTTGATGGCGATGCTCGAGAGCTGCAACAATCATCGCTTCCTTGGAGGGGTAGTATTTGTACAGGGTTCTCAGGCTGACTTCGCAGGCGTTTTTGAGTTGGGGTACGCTCGGCTCGGCGAAGCCATACTGACTGAATGCTTTTTCTAGGCTTGCTGCGATTTTTTCTTTCACTATTTGACATACCAGGTAGAACGTTTGTTTTACCTAAGGGTAGAATAAACTTTCTACCTCAGTCAATGGTGTATTTAAACTCTGTATTGAAAGCCCGACGTAATGCCGGGCTAACTTAAGTGATTTTTATCGATTCGGAACGTGAATCAGTGTGCCGTTGCGTGCTGCTCTCCACGCTTGTCTAGCATTCCGCTGAAACGGGTTAGTAGTAGAGCACCTAATACTACGATCGCGCCAATCCAAGGTGTGTGCATCAGCCCAGCATTGGCCACGATAAGGCCACCGCCCCAAGAACCCAGTGCAATACCTACGTTAAATGCAGCAATGTTGAGACCAGAAGCGACGTCGACTGCATCAGGTGAATATTTCTCTGCTAGTTTGACAACATAAACTTGAAGTCCTGGAACGTTACCAAAGGCAAAGGCACCCCAGACAAGAATGGTCACTACTGCAGAAATTGGATTAAATGCTGTGACACTAAACACGAGCAATACCACAATTAGGCCCGAGAAAATCGCTGTCAGAGCTTTGATTGGCCCCATAGAGTCGGCCATCTTTCCGCCCCAGATGTTGCCGAATGCGACTGATACACCATAAACCAACATAATTAGGCTGATAGCGCTAGAGCCAAACCCCGAAACTTCTTCCAAAATAGGAGCCAAGTAAGTGAAGGCTGTGAACGTACCACCGTAACCGAGCGCGGTGATTGCGTACACCAAAAGTAGACGAGGCTGAGTCAAGACTTTTACTTGCGATGACAGCTTGGTTGCTGGTGGTTGTTTCAGATTACTCGGCACTAGCAGAGCGCTTCCTATCAGTGCGATGATTCCAAGGATCGCGACGATTAGGAAGGTTGCCTGCCAACCAAATGTCTGGCCAATCCAGGTGCCAAGTGGCACGCCCGTCACTAGAGCTACGGTGAGACCGGTAAACATAATAGCAATTGCGCTAGCGGCTTTTTCTTTTGACACTAGGCCAGTGGCGATAGTCGAGCCGATCGAAAAGAACACACCGTGTGCAAGCCCGGTCAGTATCCTTGCTGTAACTAGTGTGTTGTATCCAGGTGCTTGCCAGGCTAACAGATTGCCAAGAACAAACAGTGCCATAACAGAAAGCAGAACGTACTTTCTTTTCCAGTTACCAGTCAGCGCTGTTAAAACGGGAGCACCAACCGCGACACCAAGTGCGTACAGGCTAACTAAAAGACCCGCTGAAGGTAATGATACGTTGAGGTCGGAGGCCATAGTCGGTATCAGACCGACAATTACAAACTCCGTGGTTCCAATAGCAAAGGCGCTCAGCGTCAATGCAAGTAAAGCTAAAGGCATAACAACTCTCTCTTATAATCATTGAATATGAATGGATAAACGAATAGCCCGTTTCCATGTCGTGTATTATTAAAGAGTTATTCGTTGCGAAAAATGGTGTTTATTACAAAATACTTTTGTTATAAATGATGAAAATGCGCAGTTAAGAAAGGGGATGAAATGTTAACCCGATCAGATGAATTAGAGATTCTCATGGCAGTTGTGGATAGTGGTGGATTCTCTTCCGCTGCTGATGCACTAGGTATTCAAGTCGCTAGGGTATCTCGTGCGGTTAGTAAAGTTGAATCACAGCTGGGGGTAACCTTGCTGAATCGCACGACGCGCAGAGTGGAAGTTACTGAGGAAGGGCATCAGTTTGTTGAAGCGGTTCGCTTAGGTTTACTACAAATACAGCAAGCTGAAGAAGAGATCATCACACGAGGTGAATTACCCAAGGGGCGCTTAAGAGTTGATGCCGCTAGCCCATTTGTTTTACATCAACTCGTGCCGTTAATTCAGCCATTTAAAGAGGCTTATCCTGATATTCAACTCGATCTTACCTCTAATGAGGGTTTTGTGGATCTATTGGAAAAAAGAACCGATGTGGCGATACGTATTGGACGATTATCGGATTCAACACTGCATGCTAAACCTTTAGGAACAAGCCCACTATTTATCGTTGCCACGCCTGGTTATTTATCTAAACGAGGTTTCCCTGAAGCGGTGAGCGATTTGCGCAGTCATAACTTGATCGGTTTTTCTGGCGCTAAAGTGTTAAATCAGTGGCCATTACGAGGGTTTGAGATGATAGAGCCTGATATCCTATCCAGCAGTGGTGAAACGGTTAGACAGTTAGTGTTGGCAGGGAACGGCATTGCATGTTTATCTGGCTTTATGGTGAAAGATGATCTTGATTCTGGACGGTTAGTGGCATTGTTTGAATCGGAAAAAATCACAAATACTGGACGAGAACAGGTCAATGCTGTGTTCTACAAATCTTCTTCAGTCTCTAAACGTATTTCCGCGTTCATCGACTTTATTCAACCAAGACTTACTTTAAAATAACACTATTATTGTTGTTTTAACAAAAGAGTTTTGCCGTTATTGCGGCTTTTGTTTTTCCAACTGCCAAGCCTAGCGTGCCACCCCTTAGTAAGGTGGCACATATTTTTATTTGATCTTAGTTAAAGCGTGGCAACACGTACTGAGCGATCTGTTCCATTGATTTATCAATTGGTTGGCTATTACGACGGAAATGCAACCCGATGTGATTGACTCCTGCTTCTTGCATTTTTTCTAGCTCATCGCTCAAGCCATTGACTCCGGCCTGGATACCAAAATGATGCCGAACGACTGGTGCATTTGGGTTATCGACTAAATCAAGATGAATAAAGCTGGCGTAGGGTTTGTTTCCCGCTACGGAGCGCCAAAGTGCAACGCGGTGTTCATGATCATCAGGTGTGCCTGGGTAGGCGAGCCAGCCGTCTAGGTTTTCTCCTATCCATTGTGGACTTTGCTGCGCTAACCCTGCGACATAGATAGGAATATCAGCAAACTCGGGTAATAACTGTAGATCGTTACCCAGCTTATCATTTTGCGTATCTTTCAAAATCTCTACACTTTCTCGAAAAGCTGAGCCACGGCTGTCAAAGTTGGCATTAAAAACGGGATATTCACTAGGGCGGTCTCCACTAGCCACACCGAGTATCAGGCGGTCACCACTTAACTCGTTGATGGTCGCAGCGGCTTTTTTCACTAGCCAAGGTTGTCTTAACGGTAATACTATCGCTGCTGTCCCTAGTAGAATGTTGTCGGTGCACGCAGAGAGATAGCCAAGATAACTGAACGGTTCATAAATTTGTGCCGCGTCTCCAAAGTTAGGGTCGTACAACGGGACATCTCTCACCCACGCTACGTTAAAGCCTAACTTATCGGCTAACATAATACGCTGTTTATGTGCACTCATGTCTGGTACGCCGAACGGTTCTCGTTGGAGCAGGCGTTTTTTCTGGCCTTCTTGGGTCCAGTCATTATCTAGGGGGAGCTCAACCCCGATGGTGAATCTGTTACTTAAATCTTTATGCATTATGAAGCCTGACTATTACTTTGAGTACTAGGAGGCAAGGTGCCTCCCTGATATTCAGGACACTATGAGATTTTTGTTGTGAGAAAAAGCGGCAAAAAGACAAAAGTGTTTTGCCACAAACAGCGGTGGTCTTTAAAGGAACTGCTGGTTCTCTACCTTGATTTCTTGCTTGATGAAGTCAATAAAAGAGCTGATCCGGCGTGAGGTACTGGCATTTTTGTAATACACCGCATGAACGGGCTGTTCGACATTATGCGTGTGTTCACTAAGCACGCCCACTAAGCGACCAGCTTGTCGGTCAGAGTAGGTCATAAAGTCAGACAGGCAAGCTATCCCCGCACCATGTAAGGCTAAACATCTTAGCGTCTCGCCATTATCAGATCTTAGGCTACTCATAATACGCAGAAGTTTGTTCTTATCATCCATGATCGGCCATTCCTTAAGATACTCCGGCTTGTTGAATCCAAGTAGCTTGTGATTGAGTAACTGATCTATTGAGGTTGGAGTACCATGTTGTCTTAAATACTCTGGACTCGCGACGATTCGAATCCGACTTTTACCAAGAAATATCGCGCGCATGGTTGAGTTTTGTAGCTCACCGATACGAAAAGCAATATCGGTTTTTGTTCCCAAAAGGCTAATATTTTCCTCATTGGAATTGAGATCGATTTCGACTTCTGGATACAAGCTCTGATATTTAGCAATGTGCGGCGTTAGTACGTGCAGTAAGAAGGGGGTAGCTGCGTTTATTCGTAGGAGGCCAGAAGGCTTATATTTCTGGCTTTTCAGTTGTGCTTCGGCATTCTCTACTGCTTCTACAATATGTCTGACTTTATCGAGGTATATCGTTCCTTCATTAGTAACATCTAACTTACGGGTTGTGCGATTTAACAAGGTCGTTTCGAGTTTGGCTTCTAGCCGAGATACCGATCGACTCACCGCAGAGACGGTCATCGATAACAGTTCAGCCGCAGAGCTGATTGAACCCGTATCGACCACGGCCATAAAGGTGCGCATTTCATCTAGAGTAGCTTTCATTGTTGAATATATTTCAAATTAGATTTGAGTATTGTTAACTTTACGGAAAGTTTCTTGCGGCGTAAAGTTTTGCTTCGAATCAACTATAAAATCGATAAGTCAGGAGATTTAGATGAAAGTACCATCATTTGGCGTCGGCACGTTTCGTTTAGAGGGTGAAGTAGTTAAGGATTCAGTCCGTAATGCGTTAGAAGTGGGTTACCGCGTAATTGATACTGCACAGATTTACGGTAATGAGGCAGAAATCGGTGAAGTATTGACACAGTCCGGTATTGCACGTGATGAGCTATTCATTACGACCAAGATCTGGGTTGATAACATGAACACGGAACAACTCATTCCAAGTCTAAAAGAGAGCTTAGAAAAGCTAAATACAGATTATGTGGATTTGACCTTGATCCACTGGCCTGGCAATAACAATAACTTGAACGAATACATGGCTTCATTACTTGAAGCTAAATCGCAAGGGTTAACCCGTAATATTGGCGTATCCAACTTTAATATTGACTTGTTGCAACAAGCGATAGAAGTGGTCGGTAAAGAGAATATTGTTACTAACCAAATCGAGCTTAGCCCTTATTTGCAAAATCGTAAGTTGGTCAGCTTCATGCAGGAAAACGATATTCAGGTAACGTCTTACATGACCTTGGCATATGGGAAAGTACTTGGGGACCCAACTATTGCAGGTATTGCTGAGGACTATCAGGCCACGCCCGCTCAAGTCGCGCTTGCTTGGGCTTTGTCAAAAGGTTACGCGGTGATCCCGTCTTCAACTAAACGAGAGAATTTGGCAAGTAACCTGAAAGCACTTGAACTTAATCTGAGTGAAGAGACGATTGCAAAGATAGATGCGTTGGAAAGAAATGGCCGCGAAGTAAACCCTGAAGGGCTAGCGCCTGAGTGGGATGATTGAGTGAGTTTCACGGGAAATCATTGTCTAAATGACACCTCTGCAATCGCTGACTTCCTCAGCGTTTGACGGTAGTACAACACCATAGACGATAACGGCTCGCTTGTCTGACGATAGTGCGAGCTTTTATCTTTTTGGCCTATTAGTTTACTGTATTCTCCCGGCCTTCAATTTGGCCGGGAGACGTCATTTAGAGAACAGTTACCATTCGATTGTAGAGCCATCAAATACGCGGAAGCTTCCGGATAGCTTAAGTGTTAGCTGTTCTGCGACCGAAACAATGCCTGCAACACTTTCCTCGGCAGAAAAGGTTGCGTCCTCACCGCCCATATCGGTTTTTACCCAGCCGGGATGAACTGCGACAGTTTTTACTCCTCGCGATTCGAGATTGCGTGCTGCTGATACTAGAACCTGATTAAGCGCTGCTTTAGATGCTCGATAACTGTACATGTTACCTGAACTGTTATCGCTTAAACTCGCAACTCGGGTTGAGATTCCCACGATGGTTTTGTGCTGACTTTTCGCAACGTTGTCTTGTAGGGCTTGAATTAGCAGGGCAGGTGCGACGGTATTTATGTTTAGTACTTCTAGCCATTTTTTCTGGGTCATTTCGCCAAGCTTTGCACACTCTTCGCCTAATACACCTGCATTAAGAACTAAATGATCGAGCGGACGATCCGCTAATTGAGTGGCTAACTGATCGATATCTTGTTGGTTAGTGACGTCTAGAGCCATCAGTTGAAGTTGATTGGATTGGGTTACTAGTTCATTGAGCTGCTTAGCATTTTCTGGTGAACGACAAGTTGCGATAACTTGCCAACCTTTTCCAAGGTAGTGGCGGACAAATTGCAAGCCTAAGCCACGGTTAGCGCCGGTGATTAATACAGTAGACATCGCTTCTCCTACGTTGTTGAGTTGAACAACGACCATATTAGAGGCGACGTATAAGCATGTAATCAAAACAGTATAAAAATGGCCTAGGATTCGACATTGTCAAATCTTAAAATTTGAGAAAGATGCTGGCAAAGTGTTTTAGCCTAGTGACCGTCAGTTCGGAGGCAGCACCGCTAACACCTGCAACAGCAACGACTTTACCATCCAAATAAAGGGGGATCGCTAAGCAATTGAGGTTTGGCTCTGCCTCTTCTAAATCGAGTGCGTAACCTGATAATACAACCTGATTAAGTTCAGTTTCTAACGTGGGGGATATTTGGCTTTCAAGGCGCAATGTTCGGCGAAGCTCATCATCAAAACTAAGAAAAACCTTGCCGATCGCAGATGTTGTGAGTCCTTCTCGTTTCCCTCTCGGGCTACGGATAGTAAGAGGGTTATCCTGCTCTATAGCATCGATATACAAGTACTCTTTAGCGCCACTTTGTACAGCGAGGTAAGCAGTGTTGTTAGTCATTTGGGCCATTTTTTTCAGCAATGGAACAAAATGCTGTCGGATAGCTTCGTTTTTTTGTTCAATCGGCTTAGACAGTTCATAGCATCTAAACCCTAGGCTGTAGCTATGGTTGTGTTTGGATACATATCCAAGAGAGTGTAGAGTCGCAAGTAACCCGTGAACAGTCGTCTTATTTAACTGGATCGCATTACTGATCGTCTGTAATGATAGGGGAGACTCACTCATCGAGAGCAACTCGAGGATTAGAAAACCTCGCTCTAGAGACTGAATGTTTTTTCTTGCCTTGGGCACAAAGACTCCTTGATGATGGTGTTGCATCTGAATGGCTTACTGATGCTTCCACCTATAACAAACCACTACGCTGGTGGTTTGGTTTTATTAGAGAATATACTCAGCACTTAAACTGATCGGCTCGTTGTATGCATCCACAAGGGAGTTTTTTCCTTGCTTCTTAGCATTGTATAACGCTTGGTCTAATATCGAATAGAGCTCATCAAAGTTGGTGAGTGGCATTGAGGTTGATAGATAGGCCAGACTCGCAGATATATTCAATTGATGGTTATTAAGCGAATGTACACTCTTTTCTGAAATTGTTTTATGCAGACTTTGTATTCTAAAGGGAACGTCAATCTCATCGACGTTTTTCAATAGCAAGATAAACTCTTCTCCACCTAAACGACCCAAGTACTCTCCCTTATTAAGTTTAGCTTTAAGCGCTTTGCATACCTGTTGTAGTACTAAGTCGCCAGTCGGATGACCATACTGATCATTAATCGCCTTAAAGTCATCTAGATCGATTAATGCTAGAACGTAGCGGAAGTCTCCTTCCGCTTTGGAGGTGTGGCTTTTAATCGTCTCTATAATTGCCGCTCTGTTTAATGCACACGTTAAGCTGTCTATTTTGGCTTTTAAGCGTGTTTGTCGCTGAACCATCAATGCCAGAGCGAGGAGAACCAATAAACAGAAAACAACAAAATTATAAGTGCGTTGTTGGTCTGTGAGTTTTTCAAACTGGTACTGACTTTGAAGAGTTTCGTTGTTCAACTGCGCGACTTGTAGATCATATTCATACTCTTTTTTAGTGAGATCTAGTGCCTCTAACGCCTTGATATTACTCGCGTCTCGGTTCGTTAGTTCAATCGTCGAGTAGGCCTTGTGATGCTCCAGCGCCTTTTTGTAATCATTTTGAGCTTGGTATGCTTTTGAGAGGAGTAATTGGGCTTGCGCTTGCAATAAGGGCCTAGCGTTTTTTACCGCTAATCTTAACGCAATTGTACCGTGTTCAATCGATTTTTCGGGTGTATGGTTCTTTAAATATGCCAATCCAGCAGCCAAATGACCCTCTGTTTCAAGGTGCGTATTCTCATAAGTTTGGGCAATGTTTAATGCTCTTCCAATGTAATCTACCGCGGTATCCAATTGCCCAGAATCGGCCAAAGCAGCAGATAACCCTAAATAGGTCAACCCTTGCCCGTATGGATAATGAAGTTGTTCGAGAATCGTTAATGCATTTTTGTAGTGGCTGATGGACTTATCGAGTTCTTTGGATTTTCTGTACATCGCTCCTAGACTATGTTCGACTTGCGCAACTTCAAGAGGTGTCCCTTCATCTTGGCGAACCAGTAAGGCTTGAATGAGATATTGCTCTGATTGTTCAAATTGCCCCAGCTCTGCAAGTAAATTGCCGACGTCATTGTAAATCCCTGAAGGATCGCTTTGCGTCGACATGTTGGCCATCAACTGTCGATACAAACTTAAGGCTTTTTCATAGTCACCACGGTAATTGTAGTTATTTGCTACCACGCGCAAAGCAAGATCAACAGGGAAGTTTTCTTGATGCTTATGATTTAAGTGGCTCTCTATGGATGAGCAATAAAAGTTTGCTTTGTGATAACGACCTTGTTGATTCAGCGTATAACAAAGTTGATAGTTCATCAGAGCCTTGCCTTCGGAATCGGATATTTTCTTCATTGTCTGTCGCAAAGAAGAAAAGCTATCTACTGAGGCCTCGTAACTACCATGCTTACGTTCATTTAAGGCAAGAATATATTCTGATTCTAATTGAGAAAAAGGGTTGTCTAAGACTTGACTGCTGCCGTAGTAAGGCTGATTTATGTTTGACATATATTCATAAATCAATCCACTTACGTAGAGCTTTTCGCTGTCCGATTTCGCTGTATGGTAGCGATCTTGAAGCATGCTCAATGCCGACTCAGGGTTGCTTCGTAGTGTGGTTTGGTAGACAGAGTGCCACTGTGTGATATTTTGGTTTGGTTCAATATCTTGAGTGTCGCTTGCATATACTGGAGTGAGCAAAAGTGACGCAAGCAAGGGATAGAGCACGCGCATGTTTAAACGAGCCTTTAATTTAAGGTGCCTTTAAAGTTGAGTTATCATAGCGCTTTTAACGCATCAGCGTTGTGATTAAGTTGGGTGTACTAAGAAAAAGAGTAGTGAAACTATGCACTTGGTCGAGATATTGAAAGAAGAGGCATAAAAAGAAAGACCTCAACATAAAGTTGAGGTCAGAAATCTTTAATCAATGTAAAGCTTTGCTAGATCTTGAGGCTCCATTTCTTTGCCTTCTAACTGATCGTTCCAGTTAGTTCCAACAAGAACACCATCTTCAGCAAGAGTCAAAAGCCAATCTTCAACAAAGATATCTAATGGGATTTCTAGTACAGTAAAATCTGCCCATTCTTCAACATTATGTGCTTCTGCATCTTCTTTAGAAGACCAGAAAGGCATGACTTCGCTGTTTTCGAATTCAGTTGAATCGCAAGATAGCCAACCTTCTTCATTGCGTAAACCCCAAACCAATTGGTTTTCTTTCGTTTCTGCAACAAAAAGGTCAAGGTTCGCTTGGATATCTGATGTAAGTTTGCTCATTTCAAAACTCTCGTTGTTATGACGTGGCTAGAGTAACACTAAAGTGCCGATTCCTAAAGCATAATACGGTTGTCGAAATGAGTAAAAATAAAGGAGCCGAAGCTCCTTTTCTGAGGTTAAGTATTCACTCGTTTTTGTTTGCTTTGTGCTTGCAGAGCAAACAAAAACAGGTACTTTACCTTTCTGGAAGAGTTGTGAATATTGTCCACTCTCTTTTTATCTCGCCTTTGTAACCAACGACTGATGCGGTTACTCGACGATTTAAAGCATGGCTGACTTCATCGGTCCCTTGCTGTGCTAAGTGAGTGTCACCAAAACCAACAATGCGGACTCTACTCGGTTCGATGTCGTAGCTTAGTAGGGCTTCACGGACATTGCGTGCTCGTCTTTCAGAAAGATCTTGGTTATGCTTTGAACCACCAACTTTACTAGCATAGCCGTGCAGCTCTATCGAAGTAGTAGGGTACTCTTTTAAAAAGTCGGAAAGCTCTCGGACTTGTCTTCTGAAGACTGGATTGATCTCATCAGAGTCGTTAGCAAAAAGTATCCGCACTTGCATGTTATCTGATGCTTTAATGTATTCTCCACAACCGTCGTTGTCGACCTCTGAGCCTTCAGGTGTACCTGGGCACATATCTCGAGCATTGATGACACCATCGTTATCGTCATCTTGCAAATCTGCTATTTGTTCTGCATTTGGTACAGGACGATACTCATATTCGTCTTCAGCAACAACGTGTTGAGTGATGGCGAGCATACCCAATGCAAATAGAATCTTCACTGGTTTCATGATCAGTACTCCACCTTTTCATTCCATTCTGTAGGTACATCGACACGCAAGGCATTTAACAATTGGCCAGTCGCGTTCATAACGCGGTACTTGGCGTACTGCTCTGAGTATCGAGCATCCAAGTAGTTCTTTCTCGCTTCGAAAAGTTCGTTTTCAGTATTTAACAAGTCCAGCAGAGTGCGTTTTCCAATGCGATACTGCTTTTCGTAGGCGATGACAGTTTCAGAGGCCGAATCTACGTGATCCGCTAGGAACTCTTTTTGTTGAAGTGTTAAATCTAACGCACTCCAAGATAGACGAAGACCTTCTTCGACTTGGCGGTATGCACGTTCTCTTAAGTCTTTTGCTTTATTTAGTTGGTAGGCAAAACTTTCAGCGTTGGCTACGTCACTACCACCGTTAAAGAGGTTGTAACGCATGCGCAACATCGCTGTTGTCTCTTCGCTGCTTCCTTCAATACCGCTTGCATCATCACGCCATGTTTGAGCCGCTTCTACCGATATCGTTGGGTAGTAAGCTCCCTTAGATTGCTTGTATTGGAACTTTGCAGAGTCCACATCAGCTACCGAGATTTTGATTACTGGGTGTGACTCGAATGCCAAGTCAATCGCTTCATCGATGGTGTAGGGAATAAAGTTTTGGTCCGCTCTTGGGAAAATCAATCCTTGTGGTGACTGTCCGACAAGGCGTGTAAAGGTGGTGTGGCTGTCATATAAGTTGTTCTGAGCTGCCACCAAGTTACCGTGAGCCTTTGCTAAACGAGCCTCTACCTGGGTTAGGTCTGCTGTAGAACCGATACCTGAGTTAACTCGCTTTTTAATGTCTTCATAGATCTTCTTATGCACTTTCAAGTTATTCTCGGAAAGTGTAAGAATTTCATAAGCTTTTACTGAGTCTAAATAAACTTTCGCGACCTCTAGAGCGGTGTCTTGGGCATCAGCTAGAAGTTGATAACGGACCGATTCAGCATCAGCTGCTGTTCGATCCATATCATTAAGTGTCGCTGAGCCATCCCATATTAGCTGGGTTAGTGTCACGGTGGCTTCTTTTCTTGTCAGGTCGGTTGAATCTCGCCCTGACTCTGCGGGTTTGATTCCTTCGTAACCGATACCGGCATCTAAGTCTACGGATGGGAGGTAAGCACCACCAGATGCTTCATTCACATACTGCTTGCTAACGAATTCATTGAACGCACTTTTGATGTCAGGATTGGTTTTTAATGTGTTTTCAACCGCTTGCTCTAGCGTTTGCCCAAACGCATGACTAGCGGTGAACATACCAATACAAAAGGCGTTGGCACGAGTCCACTTCACTGTGATTCTCCTAGATAATGGTAAAAATTCTCGAGGTGATAGGGCTTATAAGTGGAATACTTATAAGGGCGTCAATAATTTAGCGCACAATAACATTAATATGCGATGAAGTAACCTGTTGATTCGCTGTTCATTTGTTTCAATTTTGATAAATCAACCTACTAAATCTGCCTAAAACTTGAATTAAGATCTCAAATTAAAGATGGAGGTAATGGCTAGAAACGAGTGTCCAGATTTTAATAAAATAAAACACTTATGCATCTGGATTCTTATTGATGTATGACACATAATTACTTTATTGAGCATCAAATTGCTGTTATTGCACTATATATTAGGGCAATATATAGCAAATTAGTATTGTTAGTCAAAAACTTGACAGTTATTTAGGGTTAAGGTTTATATGGATCGTACAGCATTAGTGCCACTCGGTAATCAAGTCGTCGTAATAGGTTTGGATGGGCAGCTGAGAGTCCTTGCAGAAGGACAGCAGCCTCTACCAGGTGAAGTGATAGTGGCAATGACAGATGCTGCGCCTCAAGACCTGAAAATTCAGCTTGCTCAAGAGCAAGGCTTAAAAGATATTTCAGACGATGTAGCACAGATTATTAGTGCTATTGAGCAAGGTCAAGACCCTTCTGCTATTGATGAAGAACTCGCACCTGCAGCGGGTGAAAATAGTGGCTCCAGTTTGCAAAATAGTGCCACGATTGTACGAGATGGTACTGAAGTGCTAGCCTCAACAAACTTTGAAACTATTGGCCTAGAATCCCTCGGCTTATCTGAAACACAAGCGTTGACCTTAAATGACTTCTTCACAACAGGTATCGAGACAAGTGGGGATGGCTCAAGTAAGCCACTTACTAATTCTCCAGTGACATTAAGCGCTGTTGAGGAAGATAGCGATCCAATCACGATAACTACTGAAGAATTACTATCTAATGTCAATATTGATGATGCCGATACTCTTGTCATTACAAACGTCACTATTGAGAGTGGGAATGGCACCTTAATTGATAACAGCGATGGATCTTGGACTTACATTCCAGAGGCTGATGATGACACTGAAGTGTCATTCTCCTATGACATTATTGATAACGATGGCGGTGTTATTAATGGCACTGCTAACTTAGATATTACGCCTGTTAATGACGCGCCAATAGCAACTAATGATGCGATTCAAACTGACGAGGATTCCCAGGTTGTAATTGATGTGCTCGCTAACGACAGTGATATTGAAGGTGATGATTTAATCATTACCTCTGCTTCTGTACCAGAAGAGCAAGGTATCGTTGAGATTATCGATGGTAAGCTTGTTTTCACTCCGGCTGAAAATTTCAACGGTAATGCAACGATTAGCTACACCATCACAGATGGTGAGTTAGAGGATGAAGCTCAAGTTTCGGTAACAGTAAACTCAGTTAACGATGCGCCTATTGCCTCTAATGATACAACAATTACAGAGGAAGATAGCTCAGTAACGGTTGATGTCCTGCCAAACGACACCGATATTGATGGCGATACGCTGTCGATTGACTCAGCATCTGTGCCGAGTGACCAAGGGACAGTCGAGATTGTTGACGGCAAACTGGTGTTCACACCGGCTGAGAACTTCCATGGCGATGCTGAAATCACTTACACCGTCACCGATGGTGCGCTGACTGACCAAGCGACGGTCAACGTCACCGTGAATGCGGTGAACGACGCGCCTGTGGTTGAAAGCAGCATTGCAGACCAAGCCTTGGCGGAAGACTTTACGCCATACAGCATCGATCTGAATACGGCCTTCAGCGATGTGGATAACGTGGATGGCGAGCTGAGCTTCAGCGTTTCTGGCAACAGCAACATTCAAGTGGCGATCGTCAATGGTATTGCTACGTTCACTCCAACCGCAGACTGGAACGGCTCAGAAGCGTTGACGTTTACGGCCACCGATCCAAGCGGCGAGAGCGTTAGCCAAACGGTGAACTTCACAGTTGCGCCAGTGGCGGACATCGTGGCAGACAACGCGACGGTTGTGGAAGACACACCAACCATCATTAAGGTCTTAGGTAACGACACGTTTGAAGGCGACGATAAAGTGGTGTCGCTCGATACCAACAACGGTCCAGCTAACGGTACGGTCTCGGTCAACCCGGATGGCAGCGTGACTTACACGCCAAACGACAATTTCCACGGGGCAGACAGTTTCACCTACATCGTTACGTCCGGTGGGGTATCGGAGTCCACCACGGTGAACGTCGATGTGACGCCAGTCAATGACGCGCCAGTGGCAAACGATGACGCGGCCACAACACAAGAAGATACCGCTGTCACGATTGATGTCCTGCCAAACGATACTGATATTGATGGTGATACGCTGTCTATCCAATCGGCGTCTGTACCTGAAGCACAAGGTAAAGTCGAAATTGTTGATGGCAAATTGGTGTTCACACCAGCTGAGAACTTCAATGGTGATGCTGAAATCACTTACACCGTTACGGATGGTTCACTGACTGACCAAGCGACGGTCAACGTCACCGTGAATGCGGTGAACGACACGCCTGTGGTTGAAAGCAGCATTGCAGACCAAACCTTGGCGGAAGATTTTACGCCATACAGCATCGATCTAAATACCGCTTTCAGCGATGTGGATAACGTGGATGGCGAGTTAACGTTTAGCGTCTCTGGCAACAGCAACGTGTTGGTGTCGATTGAAAATGGCATCGCGACCATTAGCCCAACGGCAGACTGGAACGGCTCTGAAGCGCTGACCTTTACTGCCGCCGATCCAAGCGGCGAGAGCGTTAGCCAAACGGTGAACTTCACGGTAGCGCCTGTGGCGGACATCGTGGCAGATAAAGCGACGGTAGTGGAAGACACGCCGACCGTCATCAAGGTCTTAGGTAACGACACGTTCGAAGGCGACGATAAAGTGGTGTCGCTCGATACCAATCACGGTCCAGCCAACGGCACGGTCTCGGTCAACCCGGATGGCAGCGTCACTTACACGCCAAACGACAACTTCCACGGCACAGACAGCTTCACCTACATCGTCACCTCAGGTGGGGTATCAGAGTCCACCACGGTGAACGTCGATGTGACGCCAGTGAACGATGCGCCAGTGGCAAAAGATGACGCGGCAACAACACAAGAAGATACCGCTGTCACGATTGATGTTCTGCCAAACGACACTGACATCGATGGCGATAAGCTGTCGATTGAATCGGCGTCTGTACCTGAAGCGCAAGGCACAGTCGAGATTGTTGACGACAAATTGGTGTTCACACCAGCTGAGAACTTCCATGGTGACGCTGAAATCACTTACACCATCACCGATGGTGCGCTGACCGACCAAGCAACGGTCAACGTCACCGTAAATGCCGTAAACGACACGCCAGTGGTTGAGAGCAGCATTGCAGACCAAACCTTGGCGGAAGACTTTACGCCATACAGCATCGATCTGAATACGGCCTTCAGTGATGTGGATAACGCCGATGGTGAGTTAACGTTTAGCGTCTCAGGCAACAGTAATGTCAATGTCTCAATAGAAAATGGCATCGCGACCATTAGCCCAACGGCAGACTGGAACGGCTCAGAAGCGTTAACCTTTACGGCTACCGATCCAAGCGGTGAAAGCGTCAGCCAAACGGTAAACTTTATGGTTGCGCCTGTGGCAGATATTGAATCTGACCGCGCGACGGTTGTGGAAGACACGCCGACCATCATTAACGTCCTAGGTAACGACACGTTTGAAGGCGACGACAAAGTGGTGTCGCTGGATACCAACAATGGACCAGCCAACGGCACGGTCTCGGTCAACCCGGACGGCAGTGTCACTTACACGCCAAACGACAACTTCCACGGTACAGACAGCTTCACCTACATCGTTACCTCCGGTGGGGTATCGGAATTCACCACGGTGAACGTCGATGTCACACCAGTGAATGATGCGCCAGTGGCAAAAGATGATACCGCTGTCACTGACGAAGACACGCCAGTGACGATTGATGTTCTGCCAAACGACACTGACATCGATGGCGATAAGCTGTCGATTGAATCGGCGTCTGTACCTGAAGCGCAAGGCACAGTTGAGATTGTTGA